>NZ_JBSHAY010000006.1:0-343199 GCF_053611725.1 Streptomyces sp. NPDC054783
CGTCGACGGAACGTTCCGTCGACGGGCGCCGTCGACACACGGATACCCTTGACAGGTGACCGACGCCCAAGACACCGCAGCAGACAGTGCCCTGCGCACCACCGGAGGCACTCCTCCGGACGACGCCGGATCTTCTGTGATGGGGGCGCCGACACCGCTGCTCGAACCCCGCGAGGGCATTCCGCCCGTCGTCGCCGACGAGGCCGCGCTCGCCGAGGTGGTCGCCGCCTTCGCCGCGGGCTCCGGCCCGGTCGCCGTCGACGCCGAGCGCGCCTCCGGATACCGCTACGGCCAGCGCGCCTACCTGGTGCAGCTGCGCCGCGAGGGTGCCGGGACGGCGCTGATCGACCCCATGGGCTGCCCCGATCTGTCCGGGCTCGGCGAGGCGCTGTCCGGCGTCGAGTGGGTGCTGCACGCCGCCACCCAGGACCTGCCCTGCCTGCGCGAAATAGGCCTGGTCCCGGCCCGGCTCTTCGACACCGAGCTGGCCGGCCGGCTCGCCGGGTTCCCGCGGGTCGGTCTCGGCGCCATGGTCGAGAACGTGCTCGGCTTCGTCCTGGAGAAGGGCCACTCCGCCGTCGACTGGTCGACCCGGCCGCTCCCCGAGCCGTGGCTCAGGTACGCCGCGCTCGACGTGGAACTCCTCGTCGACCTGCGCGACGCCCTGGAGAAGGAGCTGGACCGGCAGGGCAAGCTGGAGTGGGCCCTGCAGGAGTTCGACGCGATCGCGGCCGCGCCGCCGGCCGAGCCGAGAAAGGACCCGTGGCGCCGTACGTCCGGAATGCACAAGGTGCGCAGGCGCCGGCAGCTCGGTGTCGTACGGGAGTTGTGGGAGACGCGGGACCGGATCGCCCAGCGGCGGGACGTGTCGCCGGGCAAGGTGCTCAGTGACGCCGCCATCGTGGAGGCTTCGCTCGCTCTTCCGGCCAACGCCCACGCCCTCGCGGCGCTGAACGGGTTCGGGCACCGGATGGGGCGGCGGCAGCTGGAGCAGTGGCAGGCGGCGGTCGACCGGGCCAAGGCCCTGCCGGATTCCGCGCTGCCTCAGCCGGGTCAGCCCGTGACCGGGCCTCCGCCGCCGCGGGCCTGGGCCGACAAGGACCCCGCCGCCGCGGCCCGGCTGTCCGCGGCCCGGGCGGGGGTCACCGCCCTTGCCGAGCGGCTCAACATGCCTCAGGAGAACCTGGTGTCCCCGGACACGGTCCGGCGGATCTGCTGGGAGCCGCCGAAGGCGGTCGACGCCGGGTCGGTGGAGACCGCGCTGGCCGGGTACGGTGCGCGGGCGTGGCAGGTGGAACTGGTGACACCGCTGCTGGTGTCGGCGCTGTCGGCGAAGGGCGCCTAGCCGCCGGATACGTCTCACCCGGCCGCTCCTCGCAGGGACGTCGAGATCACGCCAAGATCCTGGGACGGCATGTACAGGAACGGGATGCGGAAGTCGTCGTGGACGGCTGTCCCTGGATCCTGGTCGCCTACCGCGCGGCCTCGGTGGCACCCGGGTGCCGGCGGCCGGGCGCCGGCCCACGGCGGTCACCGAGGCCGTGCGGTATCTCGTGTCGCTCGGGCACCGGCGGATCGCAGGGGTCGGCGCAGCGGCGGCCCTCGGGCACACGGGCAGCAGCGCGGCGGTGTGCGACGAGGCCGGACGGGCACCGGAGCCGGCCGGGGCGTGGCAGGTGACGCCCGGCTTCTCCGGCGTGTCGGGGGCGCGGGCGACGCGTTCTGTGCCGACGGCCGCGTGATCGCCGTACGGGACCGCGGGTGCATCGTGGCCGGTCGCGTAGTTCCCCGCGCCCCTGACGGGGCGCTTGTCCACCGGCGCTTTCATGTGACCTTCGCCGCTCCGGCCTCGGGGACTGGGCAGTCACGTTACTCGTAAGTAGCATGGTGCTGAGCGCGCGCTCAGTGCATGCGTGCCGCAGCAGTGCCACCCCGCACCCTGGAGGAGAGCCATCGTGCCTCGTACCGTCAGGGACGTCGTCTTCGTCGACGGCGTCCGCACCCCGTTCGGCAAGGCGGGCCCGAAGGGCATCTACCACGAGACCCGCGCCGACGACCTCGTCGTGAAGGCGATCCGGGAGCTGCTGCGCCGCAACCCCGGTCTGGACCCGAAGAAGATCGACGAGGTCGCCATCGCCGCGACCACGCAGATCGGCGACCAGGGTCTGACCCTGGGCCGTACGGCCGGCATCCTCGCGGGCCTGCCGCAGTCCGTCCCCGGATACTCCATCGACCGCATGTGCGCCGGCGCCCTGACCGCCGTGACGAGCACCGCCGGTTCGATCGCGTTCGGCGCCTACGACGCCGTCATCGCCGGTGGCGTGGAGCACATGGGCCGCCACCCGATGGGCGAGGGCGTGGACCCGAACCCGCGGTTCGTGAGCGAGAAGCTGGTCGACGAGTCCGCCCTGTTCATGGGCATGACGGCGGAGAACCTGCACGACCGCTACCCGCACATCACCAAGCTGCGCGCCGACGAGTACGCGGTGCGCTCGCAGGAGAAGGCCGCCAAGGCGTACGCCAACGGCAAGATCCAGCAGGACCTGGTGCCGATCTCGGTGCGCCGCACCAGCCCCGAGGCCGGCGAGACCGGCTGGGGCCTGGTCACCGCCGACGAGCCGATGCGGCCGGGCACCACCCTGGAGAACCTGCAGGGCCTCAAGACGCCGTTCCGCGTGCACGGCCGGGTCACCGCCGGTAACGCGGCCGGTCTGAACGACGGCGCCACCGCCTCGATCATCGCCTCCGAGGACTTCGCCCGCGAGAACGGCCTGCCGGTCAAGATGCGGCTCGTCTCCTACGCCTTCGCGGGCGTCGAGCCGGAGGTCATGGGCTACGGCCCGATCCCGGCCACGGAGAAGGCCCTCGCCAAGGCGGGTCTCGGCATCTCCGACATCGGTCTGTTCGAGATCAACGAGGCCTTCGCCGTCCAGGTGCTGGCCTTCCTCGACCACTACGGCATCGCGGACGACGACGAGCGCGTCAACCAGTACGGCGGCGCCATCGCCTTCGGCCACCCGCTGGCCTCCTCCGGCGTCCGTCTGATGACGCAGCTGGCCCGCCAGTTCGAGGAGCAGCCGACCGTCCGCTACGGCCTGACCACCATGTGCGTCGGCTTCGGCATGGGCGCGACGGTCATCTGGGAGAACCCGCACTTCGAGGGGGACAAGTGAGCACCACCGCCGAGCTTCTGAAGCAGGCCGCGCAGCAGTTCCCCGACGAGGTCGTCACCAGTGCGCACGTACGCCACTTCGACCTGCCGTTCGGTGCCGGCCGCTTCGCGCTGATCACGCTGGACAACGGCTTCGACCACACCAAGCCCACCACCTTCGGCCCGGGCTCGCTGGCGAACCTGAACACCGCCATCGACCAGGTCGAGAAGGAGGCGGCGGGCGGCGAGATCGTCGGCGCCGGCATCACCGGCAAGCCGTTCATCTTCGCGGTCGGCGCCGACCTCAAGGGCGTCGAGGTCCTCAAGGAGCACGAGCACGCGCTCGCCATCGGCAAGGGCGGGCACGACGTCTTCAAGCGTCTGTCCAACCTGGCCGTCCCGACCTTCGCCTACTACAACGGCGCGGCGATGGGCGGCGGTGTCGAGGCCGGTCTGCACTGCACCTACCGCACGGTGTCGAAGGCCGTCCCGGCGTTCTCGCTCCCCGAGGTCTTCCTCGGCCTGGTCCCCGGCTGGGGCGGCTGCACCCTGCTGCCGAACCTGATCGGTGCCGACAAGGCCGTCTCGGTCATCATCGAGAACTCGCTGAACCAGAACAAGCAGCTCAAGGGCAAGCAGGTCTTCGAGCTCGGCATCGCCGACGCGATCTTCGAGGGCGCCGACTTCCTGGAGCAGTCGCTGCTGTGGACCGCGCAGGTCCTCAAGGGCGACATCGAGGTCGAGCGTCCCGTGATCGACCGCGGTGAGGGCTGGGACCAGGCCGTGGCCAAGGGCCGGTTCATCGCGGACTCCAAGGTGCACGGTGCGGCCCCGGCCGCCTACCGCGCCCTCGACATCATCGCGGCCGCCAAGAACGGCGACCTGCAGCAGGGTTACGACGCCGAGGACCAGGCCCTCGCGGACCTGATCATGAGCGGTGAACTGCGCGCAGGTCTCTACGCGTTCAACCTGGTCCAGAAGCGCGGCAAGCGTCCCGCCGGCGCCCCGGACAAGAACCTGGCCCGCCCGGTCACCAAGGTCGGCGTCGTCGGCGCCGGTCTGATGGCATCGCAGCTGGCCCTGCTCTTCCTGCGCCGCCTGGAGGTGCCGGTCGTGCTGACCGACATCGACCAGGAGCGCGTCGACAAGGGTGTGGGCTATGTCCACTCCGAGATCGACAAGCTGCTCGGCAAGGGCCGGATCAACCAGGACAAGGCCAACCGTCTCAAGGCGCTGGTCACCGGTGTCCTGGACAAGGCCGAGGGCTTCGCGGACGCCGACTTCGTCATCGAGGCCGTCTTCGAGGAGATCGGCGTCAAGCAGCAGGTGTTCGCGGAGGTCGAGGCGGTCGCCCCGGCGCACGCGATCCTCGCGACCAACACCTCCTCGCTGTCGGTCACGGAGATGGCGTCGAAGCTGAAGCACCCCGAGCGGGTCGTCGGCTTCCACTTCTTCAACCCGGTCGCGGTCCTGCCGCTGCTGGAGATCGTCCGCGGCGAGGAGACCGACGACGCCTCCCTGGCCACGGCCTTCGCCGTCGCCAAGAAGCTGAAGAAGACCGCGGTTCTGGTCAAGGACGCCCCGGCGTTCGTCGTGAACCGCATCCTGACCCGCTTCATGGGCGAGATCCAAAACGTCATCGACGAGGGCACCCCGGTCGAGGTCGCCGAGAAGGCCGTCGAGCCGCTCGGCCTGCCGATGTCCCCGCTGGTGCTGCTGGAGCTGGTCGGCCCGGCGATCGGCCTGCACGTCTCGGAGACCCTCAACCGGGCCTTCCCGGACCGCTTCACGGTCTCCCCGAACCTCGCCGCCGTGGTCAAGGCGGGCAAGCGCGGCTTCTACGTCTACGACAGCGGCAAGCCGGAGCTGGACCCGGAGGTCGCCGCGCTGCTGAAGCAGGGCGACGTCGTCCTGACCGAGGAGCAGGTGCGGGCGCGGGTGCTTGACGCCGTGGCGCAGGAGATCGGGCTCATGCTCGACGAGGGCGTCGTCGCCGAGGCCCAGGACATCGACCTCTGCCTCATCACCGGCGCCGGCTGGCCCTTCCACCTGGGCGGCATCACGCCGTACCTGGACCGCGAGGGCGTCTCGGAGCGCGTGAACGGCAAGAAGTTCCTGGCACAGGGCGTGGCGAGCATCCCCGCGTAGGGCACCGCGTACGGTCGTACGATGCCCGGCACACCGACTGGTGTGCCGGGCATCGGCGTTGTCAGGCCTCGGCCGGGCGGTCGTCCTCGACGTGGACGACGTGCAGTTCGGTGCCGTCCCGGTCGCGCCGGGAGCGGCCGAGGATGCCGACGGCCAGGTGCGAGGGATCGGCGGAGTCGTCCAGCGGGACGAAGGTGACCACGTCCGGGTGGTGGCCGGTCACCAGCCAGCCCTCGCCGTTGTGCAGTTCGAGCACGCGGAAGTCGCCCGCGGGGCCCCCGACCCGTACCGGCCCGAACTCCCGCAGGATCTCGGTGGCTTGGGCGGCGAGGTCCCCGGTGGGCCGTTCGAGCACCACGCAGGTGCCGTGCTCGAACAGCACCCATGTCTTTCCGGAGCCGGCGAGGAGACGCCGCCAGGCGTCGATGAGAGTCTCGGTGTCCACGCCGGCCATCATGGCGCACTCAGACCTGCCGCCACGCCTCCAGGGCCAGGCCCGGCTCGTCCTTCCGCCGGGTCAGCAGGAGTTGGTCCGTGGACGGGGACAACGTCGCCGCCGCCACCCGGCCGTCCGCGTCCGTGGTGAGGGACACCGTCGCGTCCACGGGCAGCCGCGGGCCCGACTCGGCCCACCACGCGCCCGCCGACTCCAGTTCGCTCGGGTAGGCGGCGAAGGCGACGCGGCCGCTCGCCGAGCGCTGGGCGAGCAGGGTGCAGTCGTGGCCGTCGAGCTCGCAGCGGACCGCCGAGACCGGGCCGGAACCGGCCGAGGGCAGCAGGGTGACCGGTTTGCCGCCGGGGCGCCAGGCGCACAGGTCGCCGCCCGTGTCCGTGTAGAAGAGCGTCGTGCTGTCGGGGGACGTGGCGAGGGCGTAGAGGGTGCCCGGGCGGACCGGGGTACGCAGGGTTTCCGTCAGGACCGGCCCGGTGCCCGCCTTCTCCTGGCGCCAGTACAGGATCCCGTCGGGAATGGCCGCGTACAGCTCGACACGGCCGGACTCGCCCGTCACCGCCGCCAGGCCGTCCTGCACCTTGCTGCCCCTGAGATCCACCCAGGGCTCCCAGCCGCCCTTCTCCTTCTGCGCGACCATGTGCACGCCGCCGCCGTCGTTGCGGACGAACACATGGGCGCGGCCCTGGGCGTCGACGGCGACGGCCGGCGTGCCGGACCGGTCGCCGCCCCGCTTCCTCGGGTGGCCGATCGGGTTCCAGTCCAGCGCCGCGAGGTGCGGCCGGAAGTGCGTGGAGTGCACCACGCCGGACTCGCCCGGCAACGTCGGCCGCCAGGAGACCAGGTGCGCGTAGCCGTCGGCGCCCTGGCCGACCGCGAGCACGGGGTGCAGTTTCTGGTCGCCGCCCACCCTGCGCGGGGTGGTCCAGGGGCCGCCGGGTTCGCGCTCCGTCCGGCACAGGACGGCCTCGCCCGACAGCTGGTAGACACCGAGCCGACCGTCTCGGCCGCGCAGAAGCCAGTCGCCGTTCACCGGTTCACTCTAGCTGCGGGCCCTGCGTACACCCTCGCCGCCCCTGGTCACAGCCGCTTCGCAGTGCGGAACAGCCCGGCGTAGAAACCGTTTCCGTCGAGACGCGAGACACCGCCCTGGTCGCCGATCGTGGGGCCGTTCTGCTCCTTGCGGCTGGAGATGAAGACCTTGTGGCCCTCGGTGTCCGGGCCGAGGTAGATCGCCGAGTGGTCCATGTGGTTGCCGGTGCGGTGGTCCATCTTGAAGAACAGCAGATCGCCCGGCTGGAGGACGTCGATGTTCTGCGGCCGCACGTACCAGGGGCTCGGGCCCTGGAGCTTGATGATGTCCACGCCCTCCTTGCCGCGGGCCATGCCGTCGGCGGTGCGCGGCAGCCCGTCGCCGTGGTCGTTGTCGGACATCAGCGGGTAGCGGGCCCGGTAGCCGTAGACCAGGCGCAGGTAGCCGGAGCAGTCCACGGCGCGCAGCCGGTCCTGCTGCGGGTACTCGGTGACGCCGTCCCGGAAGGTGTACGGAATGCCCAGGTAGTCGTAGAAGTCGGTCTGCTCGTAGCGGTCGACGCCGTCGGCCTTGAGGGGGCCGTAGGTGGCGTGCCCCGCGTACTGGATGCCCTGGTCGTCCTTCTTGACCGGCACGCCCACGATGTACTGGAAGGCGAACGCGAAGACGTCGTCCTCCTCGCTGCCGTAGTACTGCTTGAACCAGTCCTTGAACCACTGCTGCTTCTCGGCGCCCTCGGTCCAGGCCTCCGGCATGAGGCGGACCCAGTCGTCGGTGACCACCTTGGTGGTGGTGTTGGCCGGTTCGCTGAAGGTGCGGGTCGGGCCCTTCAGGGTGGCGGTACGGGCGCCGTCCGTGAAGGTGGCGATGACGGCGCCCTTGCCGTCGCGCAGCACCGAGCGCGCCGGGTTGTTCAGCCGCTCCCAGGTCTGCTTGCCGGTCGCCCCGCCCGAGCTGTGCAGGTTCTCGGTGATGGTCTGGGCGGCCGGAAGCTTCGCCTGCTGGTCCTTGCGCAGTTCGTAGGTGAAGTAGGCGCTGCCCGCGAGCAGCGCCAGGACCGTCACCGTGTGGACGACCGGGCGGCCTTTGCGCTTCGGCATGGTGGGGGCTCCAGGAATGCGTCGGGTACGGGCGGGGTCAGGCGGACGGCATGGCGCCCAGGAGGATGCCGGCGGTCAGCACCACATAGGTGGCGAGGGTGACCGTGCCGACGGACAGCAGGGTCGCGCCCTTGGGCTGGCGGACCAGCTGGTAGCCGACCAGGCCCGGGACGATGAAGCCGAGCGTCTGGTTGGCGTACAGCAGCGGGAACTCCATCTGCAGCACGATGATCACGGTGGCCTGGATCAGCACACCGCTGAGCACGACGGCCGCGAAGAGCCGCTTGCCGTACAGGATCACGAACTTCTGCAGGAGCAGCGTGGCGAGGTACGTCAGCACGGTCACACCGACGACGAGGGCGGCGCGCTGGAGGTCCTCGATGAGCGTGAGCGCGAGCCAGCCCGGAGTGATCATGCCGCCCGGCGAGAGGTTGGTCGTCAGGTAGCACATGAGCGAGAACATCAGGCCCAGGCCGATGCCGATCGCGGCGATCTCGGGGGTGAGGACGGAGGGGATCAACGCTGTTCTCCTGGGCTGTGCCACTGCTGGCTGTCGTCGGCGGAAGGCTGGGGCGGGAGGCGGGGCTCGAACAGCCCGCGGGGGCGGTGCGGTCCGGCCGCCGGGCCGCTGTCGGCGGGTGCCTGCGGCCGGGCGGGGGCGGGCGGGCCGCCGTGGTGCGGCCCCGGCCCGGTCCCGGTGTCGTACGCGTACGGCTGGTCGTCCCCGGCCCGGGGTGCCGGCCCCCGGTGCGGGTGGGGGTGTCCGGGGTCCCGCTGCACGGGGATCTGCGGGACGTACGGCTGCTGGTGCGCGTAGCGCGCCTCGTACGCCTCCGGGTAGCGCTGGTAGGGGTCGATGCGGGGCACGTACAGCTGCATCGTCTCGACGTGCTCGACCACGGCGGGTGCCGCTTCGGTCCGGCCCGCCGGGGCGGCGGCCGCCGGTTCGTCGGCGCTCTCGTCCGGTGGCAGTTCGGCGAGGTGCTCCAGCAGGAGCTCACCCTGGCCGTGGATGTTGCCGATCGCGACCATCGACGAGTCCGCGCCGAGCATGTCCAGCATCCTGCCCATGAACTCCTCGGGGTCGCGCTTGTCGCCGCCGAGGTCCACGGCGCGCGAGCGGAACTCGGCGGGGATGGCGTCGATGGCGGACTTGGCCGGGTGGCCGATGACGAAGACCCGCTCGGGGTCGAGGTCGGGGATGATCTCGCCCATCTGCCCGTTGCGTTCGACGCGGTCGGGGCGGCAGTTGACGACCACGTTGAGCGGGCGGTGGATGGCGCCGAGGTCGAGCAGCTGGTTGATGTTCATCAGCGTCGACTCGGGGTCGTTGGCGGCGAAGACGTTGGCGAAGCGCAGCTTCTTGCCCTCGGGCGTCAGATAGCGCTCGACGGAGAGGACACCGGGGTCCGGCGGGGCGTCGTACATGCCCTGCAGGGCCGTCTCCCGGTCCACGCCGAGGAGTTCGGCGACGGCGAGGGCGATGGCCACGTTCTCCTTGAAGGTGAACCAGCTGAAGCCGCGCAGCTCCTCGTCGGTCACCGTCTCCGGATCGGCGTAGACGAGCTTGCAGTTACGCGAGTCCGCCTCCTCCTGGAGGATGTGGAAGCGGTCCTTCTCGGCGGTGACGCAGATGCCGTCCTCGGGCATCGAGCGGGACAGCGAGCGCGCCACGTCGTCCAGGGTGGGGCCCATCTCGGCGAGGTGGTCCTCGCGGACGTTGCACAGCACGCCGATGGTGGAGCGGATCAGTTTGGACTGGTTGATCTCCTGCAGGGCCGGCATGACGGCCATGCACTCGATGACCAGCGCGTCCGGCTTGTACGCGGCGGCGCGCCGCACGATGCCGATCTGCTCGACCACGTTGGCGATGCCGAACTTGCGGTAGACCGGCTCCTCGGTGGCGTCCGGGTGGATGAACCGGGCCGCGGTGCCGGTGGTCTTGGCGACGGTGACCAGGTCGCCGCCGCGCAGGGCGCCCGCGCACAGCCGGGTGATGGAGGACTTGCCGCGGATGCCGTTGACCAGGACGCGGGTGGGGATGTGGTCCAGGTTGGTGAAGTGCCGCCGCTGTTCCACGACGCCCGCGACGAGCAGTGTCGCGCAGCCGACCAGCAGCACGGTGTAGAGGAAGAACACGGGTGATCAGTTCCTTGTGTACTGCTGGGGCGGGTACTGCTGCGACGGGTACGGCTCCGGGCGCGACGGCGGTGCGTACGGCTCCGGGCGCGACGGCGGTGCGTACGGCTCCGCGTGCGACGGCGGTGCGTTCTGCTCCGCGTGCGACGGCGGTGCGTTCTGCTCCGGCGGGTCCTGGTGCGGTGCGGAGGGCCGGGGCGGCGGGGTGCGGCGGGGCTGCTGGCGGCGCTGGTCCTGCAGTTGCTGCCGGATGAGCTCCAGGGAGCGGGTGACGGCGCCGACCTCGTCGTGGTGCTGCGGGAAGAGCACGGTCTTGCGGTCGCCTGCGGCGAGGGCCTCGGCCCGGTCGGCGAGGGCGCGCAGCGGACGGGCGACGACGATGTGCAGCCAGCCCAGGCAGGCGACGGCCGCGGCGGCACCGAGCAGACCGGCGAGGACGGTGCGGTTCTGGGCGTCGAACTCCGGGATGGCCAGCCGGTCGACGGGCTGCCAGCTGACCACGCTGAAGTGGAGCGACTCGGCCGAGCCGCCGCCGGAGAACGGAGCTGCGGCGGCGATCCGCAGCCCGTCCCCGCGGTAGAGCAGGCCATTGGGCTGCGGCTTCTTGCCGAGCCGCTGGGCACTTGCCTCGACCAGGTCCTCCAGGTGCTGGTCGGGCAGCGACTGGAAGGCGAGGAAGCCGGTGTTGCCGGCGATGACCTGGTGCCGGTCGTCCACGAGCCGGACCACGCCGAGGCCGGGCCGGGTCAGCAGCGCGTTGAGGAACTCGACGCGGAACTCGCCGACCAGCCGGCCACCGTTGCGGCCGGGTATCTCGGCCGCGGCGACGACCACGGGCTCCTTGCCGCCGCGGCCCAGCAGCCGCAGGGGCCTGCCGGAGACGCGGTCGGACTGGATCACCTTCGGCTTCTTGCCCTCGCGGACCTGGACGGCGCCGGAGGAGTCGACGACGTAGAGGGAGCGGTAGCGCTTGTTCTCGTTGTAGGTGTGCTCCAGGACCGTCTCCATGGCCTGGGGCGAGGTCTTGTCGCCGATCAGGGAGGCGACCGACTGCAGGTCGGCGTCGCCCTCGTTGAGCGCGCGGCGCACCCGGTCGCTGAGCGTGTCGGTGCGTTCGCGCTGGTCGTTGACGAGCTGCCGGGGTACCTCGGCGGTGTTGTCGGCCCGGTTGAACAGCAGCATCAGCGGTGCGGCCCAGGCCAGCAGCAGCACGGCGCAGACCGCGAGGAGGGCACGCGTGCCCACCCGGCGCACCCCGCGCGGGCGTGCGGCCGGTCCGGTGGCCTCGGCGCTCTCGCCGAGCAGTTGCCGGCGCAGCCGTTCCAGGGCGCCGCCGATGCGGTGCGCCTCGCCGTAGCCGGGGACGGTGACCGGCCGGGTCAGATCGCCGCGGGTGAGTCGGCGGGACTCCAGGAACAGCCGGATGAGCGGGCGCTGCACGGTGCCCAGCAGCACGGCCACCGCCAGCGCGCCGACGACGAGCAGGGCACCGCCCGCAGCCAGTCCGAACACCGGGGAGCCGGCATGGCCGGACTCCTCGGTCACCTTGACCATGGCCACCACGGACAGCCCGAGTCCGGCTGCGGTGGTGGTCTCGCCGGGTTCGGCCACGGCGAGCGTGGCGTATCCGGCGACGGGCCGGTCGCCGAGCAGCTTGCCGCCGAGGAGGCTGCCGCTGACGCCCTGGTAGCCGCCGCTGCCGGGTTCCTTGCTGCTGCGCGGATCCCGCTGCGCCCGGCGGGCGGCCTGCTCGGCGAAGTCCTTCAGCTGCTTGCGGGAGGCCGTGATGTCCTTGCGGTCGGCGCTGTTGCGCGCCGACTCGGGTTCTGCGATGCCGTCGCTGCTGAGGATCGTGCCGCCCGCGTCGACCACGGCGATGGAGCGGAACTGGCCGAGGCTGATGCCGGGGAACTTCAGGTTCCGGGAGGCCACCAGCAGCAGTTGCGGCTTGCCCGGCCAGGTCAGCAGCCCGAAGGACAGCAGGCGTACCTCGCCGTTCTTCTGCCGGACCATGCGCGGGGCCAGCCCGTCCTCGCCGCTGAGCGAGGAGAGGTCCACGGAGGTGAGCGGCACCGTCTCGCCGCGGGCCGCGACCAGCTTGCCGGTGCGGACCTCCACCACGGCGGTGCCCATCCACTTCGCGTAGGTGCTGCCGAGCTTGTCGAGGACGGCGTCGCCGGAGACCGGCTGCCCGGCGCTGAACAGCGCGGCGGAGCGGGTGACGTCGGTGACGGACTCGTCGATGGAGGCGCGCAGCGCGACGGCGCCGTCCTCCGCGAAGTGCTGCTGGGACGTCAGCACCGCCTTCGGCACGCCGGTGTCGTCGACGCGGCCCAGGACGAGTGCCGTGATGCCGGCGAGCGTCAGCAGCAGCGCCGAGAGGACCGCGATCGGCGGGCGGATGCCTCCGATCAGCGACATGTCGGCTCGGCGGCGGGCTCGATGCTGCCGCGCCGGGGGCGGTGACGCCACGGAAGGGTCCTCTCGTGAATACGGGCTCCGGGCGCGCCGAAAGTAAGAGCTCGCCCGGAAACCTCAGACAGACAAGAGGGGGGTTAAGTTGCGGTAAGTACGACGTGATCTGGGCAACATCGCGCAACCGTCGGACAAGTTCGGACAAATACCCTATCCATAAGGGGTGTTTCGGCATCTACTCGGGCAGCGGGGTGAGCGGCTTCAGCCCGTCCCCGGCCGCGCCACGGTTCAGCAGGGTGCCCTCGGTGCGCTCGAAGGCCAGCCGCAGCCGGGCCTTCCGGGCCCCGGTGAGGTCGTGGTCGTCGCGCAGCGCGGCCGGCACGTCCAGCAGGCGGTAGTCCCGCACGTCGTCGCCGTTGTACGCGGCGGTACCGCCGTCGCGGACGTTCTCGGCGTCCGGCGGGATCGTCAGCAGCGTCGGCTCGAAGCGCGGCCGGACGTCCCAGTGGCCCTCGCCGCGCTCGGTGAACGTGAACCAGGCGATCACGCCCTCCTCGGTCAGGCCCGTCGGCACCTCGTGCCGGGCGATCTGGTTGCCGAGGCCGTAGGAGATCCAGGTCCCGTCGACCTTCTCCATCGGCTCCACGACGTGCGCGTGATGGCCGATGACCAGGTTGATGCCGGTGTTCCGGGCGATCTGCCGGGCGAAGGAGAGCTGCGCGGCCGACGGCTCCGGATGGTGCTCGCGGCCCCAGTGCAGGGAGAGGATCACCACCTCGGCACCGGCCGCGCGGGCCCGCTGCTCGGCGGCCTTGATCCGGCCGAGATCCTGCTGGTTGGCCAGCCACGGCTTGTCCTTCGGGAGCTTGTGCGGCTCGTTGAAACCGTAGGCGAAGGAGATCTGCGCGACCTTGACGCCCTTGACGTCCATGATCAGCGGGGTGCTCGCCTCCTTCGCGGTGCGGGCCGAGCCGGTGTGCTTCAGCCCGGCGGCGTCCAGTGCGTCCAGGGTGTGCTTCACGCCCTCGTAGCCGTGGTCGAGAGTGTGGTTGGAGGCGGTGGAACAGGTGTCGTAGCCGATGTCCTTGAGGGTCTTCGCCTGCTGCGGCGGCACCTGGAAGTCCGGGAAGCCCTCGAACGGTCCCCGCGCCGGGCCCATCACCGGCTCGAAGTGGCAGATCGCCAGGTCCGCCCTGCTGATCAGCGGCTTGATGCCGGCCATCATCGGACCGAAGTCCAGCCCGTCCACGCCCTTGCCGGTGCGCTTCGCGTCCTTGCGGGCCTGGTCGACCAGTTCGGGGTGCATGAGGATGTCCCCGGCGGCCGCAACGGTGAAGGAACGCCCGCCGGCCGGGGCTCCGGCGTCGTCCGAGAGGAGTCCGCAGCCGGAGACGGCGGCGAGAAGGGAGAGCGGGGTCAGCAGGGACAGCAGGGTCCGGCTACGGCGACTGTTCACCGGGATATCTTGATACAACCATGAGAGCCCATCGCTCACGCCTCATCACGATCGCAACCCTGCTGCTGGTCGTCGCCGGTCTGGCGGCCGGTCTCACCGTCCTGCTCCGCAGCCCGGGCGGCACCGCGCACGACGGCCGCGGACCCGCGCCGAAGGGGGCCGAGCAGATCGACCTGGCCCGCGAGGTGGCGGACTACACGAGCCGGTTCGCTCCCGGCCGGGGCTATCTGCCGCCCGGCCGGGCCGACCGCGAGGACATCGCCGCGGCCATCGGCCTGCTGCTCGACGGTCACCGCGCTCAAGCGGAACAGCGGCTGTCCCAGCGGGACTTCACCGTACGCACGGTCGTCGACCGGCCCTCCGGCCACCGCTATACCGAGGTCGCCGACCGCACCGACTCCGCCGCGACGCCGCGCGGCTGGGGCCGGGTCTACCTCGATCTGGACCACCGCCCGAGCTGGTCGGTGCAGGTCCCGCATCCCGGCTTCGATCTGGGCACCGAGCAGTTGGGCGTGCGGGTGCTGCGCGGCTCACCCGGCGGGATCCTCGTGATCGCGGGAGCACACCGCCAAGCCGGGGTCGGTAACGCGGCCGACGTGGCACACCGCGAGGACACCGTTTTCCACGCCATCTGGGCCGAACTGGCCCGCCGCGGGATGCCCGGGATCCAGTTGCACGGCTTCGCCGCCTCCGCCGCGCCCGACTACGACGTCATCGCCTCCACCGGCGCCGGGTCTGCGGGCCGGCCGGAGGGCCAGGACCTGGCCGACGCCCTGCGTGGGCACGGCTTCCGGGTGTGCCGGGCGTGGGCGCGGTCCTGCCCGCTGGAGGGTCTGACGAACGTGCAGGGCCAGGTGGCCGACGCCGACCATGTGCCGTTCCTGCACGTCGAGTTCTCCCCAGAGGTGCGCGCGGGCGGGCGGCCCGCCGAGCGCGCCGCCGCCGCGATCGCCGAGATCACGGGCCGCTGGGCGAGGAATCCCGTGACAGACTGAGGCTGTTACGGACGCGACGCAACAGGGCTGTTACGGAACATGACGGACACCTCGGGTGGGACGGACGCGACGGACGAGCCCCTCCCTCTGCTCATCGTCGACGGCGCGAACGTCGTCGGGTCGGTGCCCGACGGCTGGTGGCGCGACCGCCGCGGTGCCGCCGAGCGCCTGCGCGACCGGCTGCCGCCCTTCGCCCGGTCCGGCGTGGCCGGCCTGCCCGGTCCGCTGGAGCTGGTCCTGGTGGTGGAGGGCGCGGCCCGGGGCGTGGAGTCGGTGCCCGGGGTGCGCGTCGAGGACGCGCCCGGCAGCGGCGACGACCACATCGTCGCCCTTGCGGCGACGGCCGGCGACCGCCCCTGCCTGGTCGTCACGGCCGACCGCGAACTACGCCGCCGCGTCCAGCAACACGGCGCCCGGGTCACGGGGCCCCGCACGGTACTGTCGTAGTCGGTGAGCAGGCCCGCGGTGAGATAGCGGCTCGCGGGGGTGCGGCCGGCCGGCCAGTACGTCTCGGGGTGCATGCCCCGGACCAGAACACGGTCGGCGGGCGTGGTGCGCTGGTCGGGGGCGGCCGCGATGCGCTGGGCGTGGGCGAGTTCGGGGCGCGGGACCGTGAGACCCCGGACGAGGAAGAGGGCGCAGGCGCCGGCCGAGGCGCGGAGGGCGCCCGCGCGTCGCCCGGCGGGGAGCATCTGCAGAGCAGCGGTCGCCAACAGGGCCGGCGGCGCGGTGAGTTGCAGGTAGCAGTGGCCGAAGAAGTGGAAGCCGAGGGTCACCGCGACCGCCGAGGAGGCCAGCCACAGCCACAGGTCCATGGCTGCGGCACGGGTGATCCGCACGGTCCGTACGACCGGCAGGAGCAGGCCCGCCGAGGCCACGCCCAGGATCGCGGTGCTGACCAGGGCGCGGGCCAGGACGTGGAGTTCGGAGCCGGTGAAAGAGGCGTACGCGGCGGAACCGGTCACCGTCCAGAACAGGAACCCCGCCGGGCCCGTCAGCAGCGCCGCGCCCAGCACCGGCACGGCACAGCCGGTCGCGAGCCGCAGCGCGCCCGCGCGCGGTGCGTCCTGCCGGTGCAGCAGCCACGCCACCGGAAGCAGCACCGCGCCGCCGGTCTGCTTGGTGAGGGACGCGACGGCGGGCCCCGGCCGCATCTCAGCGCCCGCGGTCGGCACACCACAGGGCGGCGGCCGTGCCGGGCAGTGTGAACACCTCGAAGGAGGCGGCCTGCGCGTCCTAGGGGTTGAGCCCGACCGAGACCAGCAGATACAGCACTCCCGCCGTCCGGCCCGCGCCGTCGCCCCAGCGGCGCCGGGCGAGGGAGGCCGGCAGCACCGCCGTGAGCAGCTGGGCGAGGACCGCGAGCACCCGCAGCAGGGTCAGCGGTCCGGAACCGCACACCGCGAACGCGGCCTCGTACAGCCGGGGCAGCAGCGGTGGCTTGCGGTCCACGACGGTGTCGTACAGCTGCCCGCCCTGGGCCGGCAGCCGGGCCTGGACGGCGAGGCACCCCTCGTCCGGGTTCCACGGACGGACGAAGGACGGCAGCCGGGTGGCGCAGGCCGGCGCCGCGAGGAGAGGCAGCAGCCGTCTCCGGTACGCCGTCCGGGTGACGGTCCTCGTGGTGACGGTCCGTGCGGGGGCGAGTGGGGCGACGGGCACGGGGAGCACGCCATTCGGCCCCGCAACCCCTGCTGAAGCGGGACATGCGGAGCCGGAACGAGGGGTCGCTCGATGAAGACGGTTACGGAGTGTCTCCGGCGGCCGGCCGCTGGGTCTCGCCGGTGGCGGTCTGCCCGCCCGGGGCCAGCCGGCTGTGGGTGCGGCCGTAGAAGAAGTAGACGGCGAAACCGATCACCATCCAGATCGCGAACCGCAGCCAGGTCTCGGCCGGCAGGTTGAGCATCAGCCACAGCGAGGCGCACACCGACAGGATCGGGATGACCGGGACCCATGGGGTGCGGAAGGCGCGCGGCAGGTCCGGGCGGGTCCGGCGCAGGATGATCACGCTGATCGCGACGACGACGAACGCGAAGAGCGTGCCGATGTTCACGAGCTCGGCCAGCGCGCTGAGGCTGGTGAAGCCGGCCACGATCGCGATGATCACGCCGAGCAGGATGGTCGGCCGGTGCGGGGTGCGGAAGCGGGGATGGACGTGGGAGAAGAAGCGCGGCAGCAGTCCGTCGCGGCTCATCGCGAAGAACACCCGGGTCTGGCCGAGCAGCAGGATCATGCACACGGTGGTCAGGCCGACGGCGGCGCCGAAGCTGATCACGCCGGCGTACCAGGGATGACCGATGGCCTTGAAGGCGTCGGCGAGCGGGGCCTCCACGGACAGCCTGGAGTACTTCTGCATGCCGACGACGACGAGGGAGACGGCGACGTAGAGCGCGGTGCAGATGAGCAGGGAGCCGAGGATGCCGCGCGGCATGTCCCGCTGCGGGTTGCGGGTCTCCTCGGCGGCCGTGGCGACGATGTCGAAGCCGATGAACGCGAAGAACACCACCGAGGCGGCCGTGAAGATGCCCATCACACCGAAGTTGGCGGGCGCCCAGCCGAACATCAGCTGGATCAGCGGGGCCTTGAGGTTGCCGCCGGCCGGCACCGGCTGGGGCTTGGGGATGAACGGCGAGTAGTTGCTGCCCGTGATGAAGAAGGCACCGGCGATGATCACGATGAGTACGACGATCACCTTGATGGCGACGACGAGCGAGGTGATCCGGGCCGAGAGTTTCATGCCGAGGACGAGGATGCCGGTGAGCACCAGCACCAGAGCCGCGGCGAGGATGTCGAAGCCGAAGCCGGAGGCCGCGTCCCGGCTGGCCAGATAGTCGGGCAGATGCCAGCCGACGTTGTCCATCAGGGAGCGGATGTAGCCGGACCAGCCGACCGCCACCACCGCCGTACCGAGCGCGAACTCGAGCACCAGGTCCCAGCCGATGATCCAGGCGGGCAGCTCGCCCAGGGAGGCGTAGCTGAACGTGTACGCCGATCCCGCCACGGGGACCGTGGACGCGAACTCGGCGTAGCAGAGGGCGGCGAGCGCACAGACCACGCCGGCCACCACGAAGGCCAGGGACACCGCCGGGCCGGCGTTGTTCTTGGCGACCTGTCCGGTGAGGACGAAGATGCCGGTGCCGATGATGACACCGACGCCGAAGACGGTCAGGTCGAGCGCGGAGAGGGATTTCCTGAGCGAATGCTCCGGTTCCTCGGTGTCCTGGATGGACTGCTCGACGTTCTTCGTCCTGAACAGCGCGCTGCTCACGTGCCTGCCTCCCATGCTTGGGGACCTCGCCGTGGCCCGTCATGATCGAGAGGGTCGGGATGCGTGTGCCCCGGCACAGGCAGGTTCACGCAGACGGGCCGGTTCCGCCACCGCAAGGAGTGGCCGGACCGGCCCGTGAGGGGCGAGTTCGCGTCAGTCGCGCGCGGACTCGACCGAGTCCACCTCGGCGGCCGTACGGTCGAACCTGCCGTCCAGCTTGGCGACCAGCCCGGTGACCTGGCGGGCGATGTCCGGGGCGGTCAGGCCGATCTCGGCGAGGACCTCGGCGCGGGAGGCGTGGTCGAGGAAGCGCGGCGGGATGCCGAAGTCGCGCAGCGGCACGTCCACGCCGGCGTCGCGCAGGGCCTGGGCGATCGCGGAGCCGACGCCGCCGGCCCGGCTGTTGTCCTCGACGGTGACGACGACCCGGTGCCGCTCGGCCAGCGGGGCCATGGCCTCGTCGACGGGCTTGACCCAGCGCGGGTCGACCACGGTCGTGGAGATGCCCTGCTTGTCCAGCAGGCCGGCGATCTCCAGGCACATCGGGGCGAGCGCGCCCACGGAGACGAGCAGCACGTCGGGCCGGTCGGTGCCGGGCTCGCGCAGCACGTCCATGCCGCCGATCCGGCCCACGGCGGGCACGGCGGGGCCGACGGCGCCCTTGGAGAAGCGCACCACGGTCGGCGCGTCGTCCACCGCGACGGCCTCCCGCAGCTGGGCCCGCACCTGCTCGGCGTCCCGCGGGGCCGCCAGCCTGAGGCCGGGCACGACCTGCAGGATCGACATGTCCCACATGCCGTTGTGCGAGGCACCGTCCGTTCCGGTGACACCGGCCCGGTCGAGCACGAACGTCACCCCGCACTTGTGCAGGGCCACGTCCATGAGGACCTGGTCGAAGGCGCGGTTGAGGAAGGTGGCGTAGACGGCGAAGACGGGGTGCACCCCGGCGTACGCGAGGCCCGCGGCGGAGACGGCGCCGTGCTGCTCGGCGATGCCGACGTCGTACACCCGTTCGGGGAACCGCTTGGCGAACCTGTCCAGGCCGACGGGCTGGAGCATGGCCGCGGTGATGGCGACGACGTCCTCGCGCTCCTCCCCCAGCCTGACCATCTCGTCGCCGAAGACGGAGGTCCAGTCGGCGCCGGAGGAGGCGATCGGCAGACCGGTGTCCGGGTGGATCTTGCCGACGGCGTGGAAGCGGTCCGCCTCGTCCTGCAGGGCGGGCTGGTAGCCGCGGCCCTTCTCGGTGAGGCAGTGCACGATGACCGGCCCGCCGAACCGCTTGGCGCGGGCGAGGGCGGACTCCAGTGCCTCGATGTCGTGGCCGTCGATGGGACCGACGTACTTCAGGCCCAGGTCCTCGAACATGCCCTGCGGCGCGATGAAGTCCTTGAACCCCTTCTTCGCCCCGTGCAGGGTCTCGTACAGCGGCTTGCCGACGACCGGGGTGCGCTCCAGGAGCTCTTTCGTCCGGGCGAGGAAACGCTCGTACCCGTCGGTGGTCCGCAGGGTGGCCAGGTGGTTGGCGAGGCCACCGATGGTGGGGGCGTACGACCGCTCGTTATCGTTGACGACGATGACCAGCGGGCGGTCCTTGGCGTCGGCGATGTTGTTCAGCGCCTCCCAGGCCATACCGCCGGTGAGCGCACCGTCACCGATGACCGCCACGACATGGCTGTCACGCTTCTTCAGCTGGTTGGCCTTGGCGATGCCGTCGGCCCAGCCGAGGACGGTGGAGGCGTGGCTGTTCTCGATGACGTCGTGCGCGGACTCGGCCTGCGCGGGGTAGCCCGACAGGCCGCCCTTCATCTTCAGCCTGGAGAAGTCCTGCCGGCCGGTGAGCAGCTTGTGCACGTAGGACTGGTGGCCGGTGTCCCAGAGCACCTTGTCCTTCGGCGAGTCGAAGACGCGGTGCAGTGCGATGGTCAGCTCCACCACGCCGAGGTTGGGGCCGAGGTGGCCGCCGGTCTTGGAGACGGCGTCGACGAGGAAGGTCCGGATCTCCTCTGCCAGCTGGTCCAGCTGCTCCAGGCTGAGCCGGTCCAGATCGCGCGGTCCCCTGATGCGGGTCAGCAGCGGCACCCGTGCCTCCTTGCAGTAGAGCTGATCGAGCTTTCGCCGGGCTCGCCCGAGTCTAATGTTCATGCTTTGCACGACACGACAGCGCCCGGCACCTTTCAGGCACCGGGCGCGGTCGTCCGTCCGGGGGCGCTATGCGCGACCAGCGCTCTTCTGCGTCTTGCGGGTCACCGCGTCGATGACCACTGTGGCGAGCAGAACACCACCGGTGATCATGTACTGCACCGGCGAGGCGATGCCCTGCAGCGCGAGGCCGTACTGGATCGAGACGATCACCAGCACACCGAGGAGCGCGTTCCAGGTGCGGCCACGGCCACCGAAGAGGGACGTGCCACCGATCACGGCCGCCGCGATCGCGTTCATCAGCAGGTCACCGCCACCGGCACCCTGGTTGGCGGACGCGATCTTGGAGGCGATGAACAGACCGCCGATCGCCGCGAACGTACCGGAGACGGCGAACACGGAGATCCGGACCATGTCCACGTTGATACCGGCACGGCGGGACGCCTCGACGCTGCCGCCGAGCGCGAAGACCTTGCGGCCGTAGGAGGTGCGGCGCAGCACGAAGTCCGTGATGAACAGCACGGCGACGAAGACCACCACGGCCAGCGGGAGGCCCTTGTACTGGTTGAAGACGATCGCCGCGGCGAAGGCCACGACGGCCAGCAGCACGGTGCGCAGCACGGTCTCGCTCAGCGGGCGGGACGGCACGCCGGCGGCCTCGCGGCGCTTGTTGCCGAAGTAGGAGCTGAGGAAGAACAGCACCGTCACCCCGATGGCGAGCCCATAGGCGGCCGCCACGTCGGAGAAGTAGTAGCTGGTCAGCTTGGCGACCAGGCCGTTGTCGTTCAGGTTGATCGTGCCGTTGTCGCCCAGGATCTTGAGCATGAGGCCGTTCCAGAACAGCAGACCGGCCAGGGTCACCGCGAAGGCCGGCACGCCGATCTTCGCGAAGAAGAAGCCCTGCACCGCGCCCGCGACCGTTCCGGTGAGGATCGACAGCACCAGGGCCAGGATCTCGTTCATGCCGTGGGTGACGTTCAGCACCGCGAAGGTGGCGCCCGCGACACCGGAGAGCGAACCGACCGACAGGTCGATCTCGCCCAGCAGCAGGACGAACACGATACCCACGGCGATCATGCCCGTGCCGACCATGGCGACGGAGATGTCGGACAGGTTGCCCGCGGTGAGGAAGTTGGAGTTCAGGCTCTGGAAGATGATCCAGATGATCGCCAGGCCGATGACGACCGGGATGGAGCCGAGGTCACCGGCCTTCATCTTGCGCTTGAACTCGGTGACGTAGCCCGCGAGGCCCTGCTCGCGCACCAGCAGACGGGGGTCGACGGCGACGTCGGAGCCGCGTGCCGCCTCGGGGTTCTCCACGGGGACGTCCTCGGGGGGCGTGGAGGTCTTGTCGATGCTCACTTCTTGATCTCCCCATTGCTGCGCGCCGCACGACGGGTCACGGCGTTGTCCGTGGCGCCGGTGATGGCGGAGATGATCTCTTCCTGCGAGGTCGACTTGACCTCGAAGACGCCGTTGTTCTTGCCCAGACGCAGCACGGCCACCTTGTCGGCGACGGCCTTGACGTCGGCCATGTTGTGGCTGATGAGGATCACGGCGTGACCGCGCTCCCGCAGCCTCTCCACCAGGTCGAGGACCTGCGCGGTCTGCTCCACGCCGAGCGCGGCGGTGGGCTCGTCGAGGATGACCAGCTTGGGCTCGCCGAGCATGGAGCGGGCGATGGCCACGACCTGGCGCTGACCGCCGGAGAGCGAGGCGATCGGGATGCGGACGCTGGGGATGCGGATGGAGAGCTGGTCCAGCAGCTCACGCGAGCGCCGCTCCATCTCGACCTCGTCGAGTACGCCGCGGCGGCGGATCTCCCGACCGAGGAAGAGGTTGCCGACGACGTCGATGTTGTCGCACAGCGCGAGGTCCTGGTACACCGTCGCGATGCCCAGGTTCTGGGCGTCGTGCGGCTTGTTGACCTGGACGGCCTTGCCGCCCCATTCGATGACGCCCTCATCGATGGGGTGCACGCCGGCGATCGTCTTGACCAGCGTGGACTTTCCGGCACCGTTGTCGCCCACCAGGGCGACCACCTCACCGGCGTGGACCTCAAGCTCTACGTCGGTGAGCGCCTGAACGGCACCGAACCGCTTGGAGACCCCGCGCAACGCCAGCACGGGCGTAGCGGACACGTGAACCATCTCCTTCGCCGCCTGACCCGGCGGGAGGTTGTGCAGAAGTTTGGGGGGTAGTTCCGTCCGGCGCCCCGCACCGAGCTTGCGGGGCTGTTTGATTGTGCGGGGCACCGGAGGAGCTTGTGGGCGCCTTCTTCCCGCTAGGGGAATTCAAGGGTGAATTCCCCTAGTTGGAAAGACGCGTGCGGCTGCTTACTTCAGGCCGATCTTGTCGCAGGCGGCCTTGTACTGCGAGGTGCAGATGTCGGACACCGTGTAGACGCCGTCCTTGATGACGGTGTCCTTGATGTTGTCCTTGGTCAGCGCGGTGACCGGCACCAGGACGGAGGGCACCTGCTTGGTGGTCGGGCTGTCGACCTTGTCCTTGGCGACGGTGTCGAGCGACTTGCCCTGGGCGAGGTCCACGGCCATCTCGGCGGCGGCGGCAGCCTCGGGGGCGTACGGCTTGTAGACGCTCATGTACTGCTCACCGGCGACGATGCGCTGGACACCCGCGAGTTCCGCGTCCTGGCCGGTGACCGGGACCTTGATGCCCGCGGCCTTGAGGGCGGTGATGATACCGCCGGCCATGCCGTCGTTGGCGGAGTAGACGCCGATGATGTTCTTCTTGCCCAGAGCGGAAATGGCGCCCTCCATGTTGGAGTTGGCGTTCTCCGGCTTCCACTCCTTGGTGTCGTACTCCTTGCCGACGTTCACCTTGCCGTCGAGCACCTCGTGGGCGCCCTTCTTGAACTGCGCGGCGTTCGGGTCGGTGGAGGAACCGTTCATCATGACGATCTTGCCGGACTTGGCCTTGGAGCCCAGGGCCGTCAGCAGGGCCTGGCCCTGGGTCTTGCCGACCGTCTCGTTGTCGAACGAGGTGTACGCGTCGATCGGGCCCTGCGCCAGGCGGTCGTAGGCGACGACCGGGATGCCGGCCTGCTTGGCCTTCTCGACCGAGTTCTTGATGGCCGCGGCGTCCACCGAGTCGACGATCAGCACGTCCACCTTGTTGGTGATCATGGTGTCGACCTGCTGGTTCTGCAGGGTGGCGTCCTGCTTGGCGTTGGCGTAGACGACCTTGCCCTTGCCGCCCGTGAGCTCCTGGACCTTCTTCTCGATCAAGGGCTTGTCGAACTTCTCGTAGCGGGCGGTCTGGTTCTCCGGCAGGAGCAGACCGACCGTGATCGCGTCGCCCTTCTTGGGGCTGGACGACTTGGTGGAGCCACCGGACTGCTTGGCGCTGCCACAGGCGGCGAGAGAGACGGCCATGGCACCAGCAGCAACGGCGAAGGCCGCACGACGCATACGCATGTTCACTTCAGAAACCTCCCTGACGAGGCCGCGTCGTTGCGGCCGAGGTGGCTGGAAGTCAACTCGGCCACACGTGCGACGTCAAGAAGTAAATCCTTAACGAGATGGCAACGGTGCCATCCGTTCTCTAAGTGAAGGCAGGGGCCGCCATAGACAGCGAACCGTCCAAAAGTGTCGAATCGCCCATCTCGCTGAGAGCGAGAGCGAGCGCTCCGAGCACTTCGGCGCGACCGCCAAGTGCCCCCGGGAGGACGGACAGTTGGCGCGCCGCACTGGGGATGGCGTAGCGGCCGACGGACTCCCTGATCGGCGCGAGCACCAGCTCACCGGCCTCGGCGAGATCACCGCCGAGGACCACCCGGCTCGGGTTGAGGAGATTGCAAAGATTGGCCACCCCACTGCCGATGTGGCGGCCGACGTCGGCGATCACCCGACGGCAGCCCGGGTCTCCGTCCCTGGCCAGCCGTACGACGCCTTCCATAGTCAGGTCGGGGCCGTGACTGGGCTGGAGCAGCGGGAGCACATAGCGTGCGGCCGCGAAGGTCTCCAGGCAGCCGCGGTTCCCGCAGCGGCAGACCGGGCCGGATTCATCGAGTGTAATATGACCGATTTCTCCGGCTGTGCCGCCTGGTCCGCGGTAGATCTTCCCCTCGATCACCAGACCTGCGCCGACACCGCTCGCGACCTTGATGTACGCAAGATCGCGGACGCCCTTGCCGGCCCCCCAGACCAGTTCGCCGAGGGCACCGAGATTGGCGTCGTTGTCCACGTGCACGGGCACGCCGAGCCGCTCGCGCAGCTCCTCGGCGGGCTTGGCGCCGGTCCAGCCCGGCAGGATCGCGGTGGATCCCAGGGTCCCCGACTCCACGTCGATCGGACCCGGTACGCCGAGCCCCACGCCGGCCACCTTCGAACGGTTCACGCCCGTAGCCGCGATCAGGCGGCTGACCAGCTCCTCCGCCCGGTCGAAGCCCTGCGCGGCGGAGGCGTCGACGTCCAGCGGCTCGGCCTCCTCGGCCAGCACCTGGTGGGCGAGGTTCCCGATCGCGACGCGCAGATGGGTGTGCCCGAAGTCGACGCCGATCACAATCCCGGCGTCCCCGCTCAGACTGACGCTGCGGGCCCGCCGCCCGCCCGCCGACGTGGGCGTGACCTCGACGGTTCCGCCGTCCTTCAGCTCCCGCACGATGTTGGAGACGGTCGCGGCGGACAGACCGGTCGTCCGCGCGATCTCCGCCTGTGTGAGGGACCCGGCCAAGCGCACGGCCCGTACGACCCGCTCCAGGTTGGCTCGGTGCAGCGACGACTGCGACCCTGGAGTCTCCACGACGACCTCCTGAGCGCGGGGCCGCTTCAGTGAGGCCCCGCGTATGTCCAACTAGTGAACTCTAAGCTGAGCTGTTCGGGGTGTCTTACGTCAAGAGGTTGAACCGTTTCCGGGCGCCCGGACACATGTGTGCACACCGCTCCGGAGCCCGGAACGGTGTGCACACGTACGGTCGCGTAGCGTCCCGCTACTTCAGGGTGGCCGAGGTCAGACCCGCCTGTACCTGGCGCTGGAAGGACAGGTAGACGACCAGCATCGGGATCATGGCGATGGTCACACCCGCGAACAGAACGGGCAGGTCGGAGGCGTATCCCTGCTGCTGTTGCAGCTGGATCAGACCCTGGGTGAGCACATAGCGCTCGGGGTCGGAGCCGCTCTGCGGCTGCATGAGCACCGTGGGCAGGATGAACTGGTTCCACTGGCCCAGGGTGTTGAAGATCCCCACGCTGATCAGGCCCGGCTTGGCCATCGGCAGCATCACCTGGAAGAAGGTCCGGGTGTGCGAGGCGCCGTCCAGGATCGCCGCCTCGAAGACCGCCGTGGGCAGGGTCCGGAAGAAGGCGTGCATGAAGAACACCGTGAACGGCATCGAGTAGGCGACGTAGACCAGGATCAGGCCCTGGTAGGTGTTCAGCATGTCCAGCCGCTTGACCATGAAGAACAGCGGGACGAGGGCCAGGAACACCGGGAACATGGCGCCGGCGACGAAGAAGTAGTACAGCAGCCGGTTGCCCCAGAACTGGTACCGGGCCAGCACATACGCGGCCATCGACCCGAACAGCATGGTCAGCGGCACGGAGAACACCAGGACGATCACGGTGTTCAGGAAGTAGTCCCCGATGCCCTTGCTCCAGGCACGGTGGAAGACGTCGAAGGACCAGCTGTGCGGCCAGCCGAAGGCGGAGCCGCCGATCTGTGCGTCGGTCTTGAAGGAGCTGAGCACCAGCCACAGCAGCGGCAGCACGATCAGCAGTGCCCACAGGGCGAGGAAACCGTGCGAGAAGACGTTCAGTACGACGCCCTCGCCGCGTCGGTCACCGCGCCGGGCGGGCACCTTGGCCACGGGCCCCTCGGCCGGAGCGGGGGCGGTCTCCTTGAGTGCAGTCATCGTCGTTTACTCCCGCTCAGAACTCGATGCGCTCGCGGCGGGTGGCGCGCAGCGTGACCACGGACAGGACCAGGGTGAGCAGCAGCATGACCACGCCCATCGCGCAGGCGTAGCCGCTCTTGCCGTAGTAGAGGAAGTTGCGCATCATCACCGTCGACATCACGTCGCTGTGATGGTCGGGGCCGCCGCCGTACGCGCCCATGTTCTGGGTCATGGACGACACCAGTACGAACATGTCCATGGCGACGATGCCGAGGTAGACCCAGGCGGTCTGCACGGTGTCCCACAGCAGCGGCAGGGTGATGCGGAAGAAGGACTGGTTGCGGTTGGCGCCGTCGATCAGCGCGGCCTCGTAGATGTCCCGCGGGATGGACTGCATCGCGGCCGAGAACAGCACCAGATAGAAGCCCACGCCCTGCCAGATCACGGCCACCATCAGCGCCCACAGCACCAGGTTCGGCTCGTTCAGCCACTCCACCGGGTTGTCGGCGTCGACCAGGCCGATCTTGATGAGCGCGCCGTTGAGCAGACCGCCGCCGTCACTGCGGTACACCGCGTTGAACAGCACGGCGAGAATCGCCAGCGACAGCACCTGCGGGAAGAAGTAGACAATCTTGTAGAACTTCGACCCCGCGACGCCCTGCACCCCGCCGGCCCTGCTGCGTCCGCCCGCGTTCAGCATGAAGGCGAAGAACAGCGCGAGCAGAATCGTGATCACCGGGATGAAGATCAGGAACTGGATGTTGTGCCAGATCGCCTCCAGGAACACATCGTCCTGGAAGAGCGCCTTGTAGTTGTCCAGACCGACGAAGCTGAAGGTCTGCGACTGTCCCTTCCAGTCGGTCAGTGAATAGCCGAACGTCTGGATGTACGGCCAGATCACGAAGATCAGATAAAGCGCCACGGGAACGAAGAGAAACCCCGCGACGAACCGGTACTGCCCTTTGCGCATGGCGATCCTGCCCTTGATATTCCGGTGAGCGCCAACACCCCAGGGGCGCGGGACGTGATCCATTCGCGGCTTCCGCCGCGCGGGCGCGACCAGCCACGACGGACCAGCACACGCAATCACACCCGCACCCCTGTGGCGCCCAGGCGAATGTCACTCGTGCCGGTTCTTCTTCGACGCCGGGTCCTTCGCCTGCTTGTCCACCGCCGCCTGACACCGCTTCAGCCATTCCTTCGGCTGAATCCGCTTCGCCATGAGCTCATTGGACGCGTTCTGGATCGCCGTGTCCATCTCGCTGTACCAGTCGGGGTACAGATACCGGAACGTGTTGGAGCCGGCCGCCTTGGAGGCCTCCACCGTGGACTGCGTACCCGGCCGCAGTTTCACGCTCGGGTCCACGCCGTCCTGGAGAATGGTCAGGGAGTTCGCCTCCTTGGCGAACAGCGTCGACCACTCCTTGGACAGCATCCGCCGCATGAACTCCTTGGCGCCGGGCAGGTTCGCCGCCTTCGCCGGGATGATGAACGGCTCACCGGAGCCGGCCCGGATCGCCTCGAACGGCATCTTGCTGCCGGACAGCAGGGGCATCGGCAGGAACTTCATGTCGAAGTCCGTCGGCGTCTGCTTCAGCTGCTCGTTCTCCAGCCAGGAACCGCAGGTGATGAACGCGGCCTTGTACTGGTTCCACCGGGTCTGCGACTCGGTGTGGGTCAGGCCGTTGGTGCCGGGCATCAACAGGCCCTTCTCGACGACCTCGTAGATGGCCTCGATACCGGCCTGGGCCGCGTCGGAGCCGACGAACGCCTTCGGGTCGAGGTTGTCGATCGCCTTGACGGCGTCGATGCCGCCCTTCTTGGCGATCATGTCCATGATGGCGACGTTGATGTAGTACGGGTACTTGCCCTGGTGCGCGAGGCCGCCCATGCCCTGCTTCTTGGCGTCCTGGCAGATGGCGAGGAAGTCGTCCCAGGTCTTCGGCGGCGTCCAGCCCTTCTCCTTGAAGAGCTTGCCGGAGTACCACAGACCCCACACCGTGTAGATGTAGTTGAGGGCGACGACCTTGCCCTCCTGGATGCCCGGGTCGAGCGTGCCGGGGATCAGGGTGTCCCGGACCTTCTTGCTCGGGTCGTCCACCGAGGGCGCGTCCAGCACCTCGGACAGGTCGAGCAGCGAGCCGTTCTTGTACAGGACGTCGATCTTGATCTGCTGGGCGCCGGAGTCGTCGACGAGGTCCGGCGGGTTGCCGGCGTTGAAGCGCGGCTGCAGCTTGCCGGTGATCTCCTGGGTGCCGGTGTGGGTCGAGGTGATGCCGAGCTTCTTGCCGAAGTCGGCCTCCCAGGCCTTGGCGTAGTCGTCGCCGTATCCGCCCTTGAAGACGACGACGTCGAGCTTGCTGCCGTTCTTGGCGCCGAAGGGGTTGTCCTTGGACGCCTTTCCCTTGGTGTTGCCCTCGTCGTTGTTGCTGCCGCCTCCGCCGCCGCTCGCGCAGGCGGACAGCAGGCTCATTCCGGGGGCGGCCACCAGGCCGAGCGCGGCCGAACGCTTGATCAGATCGCGGCGGCCGACACCCTCGCCACCTTGGTGCGCAGTGGATCCCATGCTCAAGTCCTCGCCTTCTCCAGGACTCAGGCGGTGAACCGGATCCTCCCCGGCACCGCGGTCGGGTAGTGCAGGGTCGTGCGGGAAACGCCGACAGGTATAGTCCACTTCCCGCCAGCGGAGCAAGATCGAATGCAAGGTTCGCGATGGGTCTTTTCCGAGTTGAGACCTCGCGGAAATATGAGCCCCCCGTCGGCACCCTGTGCGAAAAACCCGTGTCATTAGCCCCTGAATGCCACACCCAACACCCTTGACATCAACGGCCACTTGACCACCTACTGGTTCCTGCGCACCGAAGTTGACAACGTTGTCCAGAGCGGTCGCAGGAGGGGAATCCGTAGATGCAGCGGAGAACTCGGCACAGATGGGGCCCGGCGGTCGTCCTCACGGCCGCCTTTGTCATGGCTGTCGGCGCCCAGGGCGCGGCGGTCGCCCTGCCCGCCAAGGCTCCGGCCGCCGACCGGGAGTTCGCATCCTCGTTCGAGACGGGTGATCCGGCTCCGGACTGGCTCAATACCGTCGACACCGCGCCGGACGGCACCAAGCGCGCCTCGGGTGTCGACGGCGGCTACAGCACCGGCATACCGGGCAATGTGAACGACCATGTCACCGAGGTCCGGGCGAGCGGCGAGAACACGGGCGCGGGCGAGGTCAAGGAGAACCTGGTCGACGGCGATCCCGGCACCAAGTGGCTGACCTTCGAGCCCACCGGCTGGGTCGAGTTCGACCTCGACAAGCCCGTGAAGCTGGTGACGTACGCGCTCACCTCGGCCAATGACTACGCCGAGCGCGACCCGAGGGACTGGACGCTGCTCGGCTCCACCGACGGCAAGGACTGGAAGACGGTCGACACCCGCGCGGGCGAGACCTTCTCCGAGCGGTTCCGGACCAAGTCCTACGACCTGGCCGAGCCGGCCGAGTACCAGCACTTCCGGCTGGAGGTCACGAAGAACAACGGCGCCTCCGGCATACTCCAGCTCGCCGATGTGCAGTTCTCCACCGGCGCCGCGGGCGGCCCGGTGCCGCAGGACATGCTGACGCTGGTCGACAAGGGCCCGACCGCCTCGCCGACGGCCAAGGCCCGGGTCGGGTTCACCGGGAAGAGAGCGCTGCGCTACGCCGGGCGGCACACGGCGGGCGGCCGGGCGTACTCGTACAACAAGGTCTTCGACGTCAACGTGAAGGTCGGCGGCGACACCCAGCTGTCGTACCGGATCTTTCCGCAGATGGCCGACGGCGACCGGGACTACGACGCCACGAACGTCTCCCTCGACCTGGCCTTCACCGACGGCACGTATCTGAGCGGTCTGGGCGCCCAGGACCAGCACGGGTTCCCGCTGTCGCCGCGCGGGCAGGGCGAGTCGAAGTCGCTGTACGTCAACCAGTGGAACGACGTGGTCGCGCGGATCGGTTCGGTGGCGGCCGGCAAGACGGTCGACCGGATCCTGGTGGCGTACGACTCCCCCGCGGGGCCGACGAAGTTCCGGGGCTGGATCGACGACGTGGCCCTGAAGCCCGTACCGCCGGAGCAGCCGAAGGCACATCTGTCGGACTACGCGCTGACCACGCGCGGCACCAACTCCAGCGGCAGCTTCTCGCGCGGCAACAACTTCCCGGCGACCGCCCTTCCGCACGGTTTCAACTTCTGGACGCCGGTGACCAACGCGTCGTCGCTGAGCTGGCTGTACGAGTACGCACATGCGAACAACGACGACAACCTGCCCACGATCCAGGCCTTCAGCGCGAGCCATGAGCCGAGCCCGTGGATGGGCGACCGGCAGACCTTCCAGGTGATGCCGTCGGCCGCGTCCGGCACCCCGGACACCGGCCGCGAGGCGCGCGAGCTGCCCTTCCGGCACGAGAACGAGACGGCGCGGCCGTATTACTACGGCGTGCGTTTCGAAAACGGTCTCAAGGCCGAGATGACGCCCACCGACCACGCGGCGATGCTGCGCTTCACCTACCCCGGCGACGACGCGAGCGTGCTGTTCGACAACGTGACCGAGCAGGCGGGTCTGACGCTCGACAAGGAGCACGGGATCGTCACCGGTTACTCGGACGTGAAGTCGGGCCTGTCGACCGGTGCGACCCGGCTGTTCGTCTACGGCGAGTTCGACAAGCCGGTGACGGACGGCGGATCGAGCGGGGTAAAGGGTTACCTGCGTTTCGACGCGGGCTCGGACCACACCGTCACCCTGCGTCTGGCGACCTCGCTGATCAGCATCGACCAGGCGAAGGACAACCTCCGCCAGGAGGTCCCGGACGGCACCTCCTTCGACACCGTGAAGACGCAGGCGCAGCGCACCTGGGACAGCCTGCTCGGCAAGGTCGAGGTGGCGGGCGCGACCCCGGACCAGCTGACCACGCTGTACTCCGGCATGTACCGGCTGTACCTGTACCCGAACTCGGGCTTCGAGAAGGTCGGCGACACGTACCAGTACGCCTCCCCCTTCTCCCCCATGCCGAGCCAGGACACCCCGACCCACACGGGCGCGAAGATCGTCGACGGCAAGGTGTACGTCAACAACGGTTTCTGGGACACCTACCGGACCACGTGGCCGGCGTACTCCTTCCTGACGCCGTCTCAGGCCGGGGAGATGGTCGACGGGTTCGTGCAGCAGTACAGGGACGGCGGCTGGACCTCGCGCTGGTCCTCCCCGGGCTACGCCGACCTGATGACCGGCACCTCCTCGGACGTGGCGTTCGCCGACGCGTATGTGAAGGGCGTGAACTTCGACGCGAAGGCGGCCTACGACGCGGCCCTGAAGAACGCGACGGTCGTGCCGCCGATGTCCGGCGTGGGCCGCAAGGGCATGAGCACCTCGCCGTTCCTCGGCTACACCAGCACCGCCACCTCCGAGGGCCTGTCCTGGGCGATGGAGGGTTACGTCAACGACTACGGCATCGCGAAGATGGGCGAGGCCCTGTACAAGAAGACGGGCGAGAGGCACTACAAGGAGGAGTCCGAGTACTTCCTCAACCGCGCCCGGAACTATGTGAACCTGTTCGACTCCAAGGCGGCGGGTGGCTTCTTCCAGGGCCGTGACGCCAAGGGCGACTGGCGGGTCGACTCCTCGTCGTACGACCCGCGCGTGTGGGGTTACGACTACACCGAGACCAACGGCTGGGGCTACGCCTTCAGCGTCCCGCAGGACAGCCGGGGCCTGGCCAACCTCTACGGCGGCCGGAAGGGGCTCGCCGAGAAGCTGGACGCGTTCTTCTCCACCCCGGAAACCGCTTCCCCGGACTACGTCGGCTCCTACGGCGGCGTGATCCACGAGATGACCGAGGCCCGGGACGTGCGGATGGGCATGCTCGGGCAGTCCAACCAGGTCGCCCACCATGTGTCGTACATGTACGACGCGGCCGGCGAGCCCTGGAAGACACAGGCGGCGGTCCGGGAGATCCTCTCCCGGCTCTACACCGGCAGCGAGATCGGGCAGGGCTACCACGGGGACGAGGACAACGGCGAGCAGTCGGGCTGGTACCTCTTCTCCGCGCTCGGCTTCTACCCGCTGGTGATGGGCAGCGGCGAGTACGCCATCGGCTCCCCACTGTTCAAGAAGGTCACCGTGCACCTGGAGAACGGCCGCGACCTGGTGATCAAGGCGCCCGGTAACAGCGCCAGGAACGTTTACATCCAGAGCGTGACGTTCGACGGCCGCCCCTGGACGTCGACTTCGCTGCCCCACTCGCTGCTGTCCAAGGGCGGGGTGCTGCAGTTCTCCATGGGCGCCAAGCCGTCGGCATGGGGCACGGGCAAGAGCGCCGCGCCCGTCTCCATCACGCAGGACGACAAGGTGCCGGCGCCCCGCTCGGACGTCCTGAAGGGTGACGGCGCGCTGTTCGACGACACCTCGGCGACAGACGCCACGGTGACCTCGGTGGATCTTCCGGTGGACGGGGCCGTGAAGCCGGTCCAGTACACGCTGACCTCCTCGGCGGACCACACCAGGGCGCCGACCGGCTGGACCCTGCAGGGCTCCACGGACGGCACCACCTGGCAGACCCTGGACCACCGCTCCGGCGAGTCGTTCACCTGGGACCACCAGACCCGGGCGTTCACCATCGCCACGCCGGGCACGTACACGAGGTACCGGCTGGTCCTGGACGGCGAGTCGACTCTGGCGGAGGTGGAGCTGCTGGCCTGACAGGGGTACGGGGGGCGGGCCCGTCGGGGTCCGCCCCCTTGTCATGCAACCGGTCAGCCGGTGGCCGGAGCGAACGCGCGCAGATCGGCGGCCGGGCTCGGCGGTCTCGAGTAACGGCAGTAACGCCAGTAACAGGAAGGGCAGCGAAAACGCATGGCGCGACCCTTCCGCTGTACGGACGGGTCGCGCACCACAGGTCCCACAAGCCGCAAGGGCGTCAACGGGCCCCACCGGTAGCACGGAGGGCCGCGTACGCCCGGCAGGCGCACGCCGGGATCACCCGGTCGGGCTACCCCAAGTGAGTTGACATCGTTGTCGGTTGAGGCGGTAGAGTCATGTACAGACCATAAGACAACGTTGTCGTCCATGTGGCCTACCTCACAAACCAGCACCACCCGGGCGGGTTTCCGACACCCCCCTCACCCGCCCGGCTCGCGGACCCGGTGCACGTGAACACCGGGTCCGCCCAGAGCTTTTCGCGCCGCAGGCGCCCGATTTCCGCAGCGATCTGCGGCCCCGCCCCCACCCTCACGACCAGGGACGATTCCCGTCGACCGGGGCTGAACACGCGTCCGACTCGCGGACAGGCCATAGCCACCCGGTGAAGGCCGGTGCTACAAAGGCGGCATGTCGGACATGACTGACCGATTCAGGCGTCTGTCCTGGCGCTCCGTGATCGGCAAGAGCCCGCGGAGCGTCGCCGGGCAGGTCTTCGTCCTGCAGGTGGCGCTGGTCGCGGTGCTCGTTTTCTGCGGCGTCCTCGCCCTGGTCCTGCAGTCGGAGCGGGACACCGGCAGCGAGGCCAGGCGCCGGTCGATAGCCGTCGCCCAGACCTTCGCGCACTCCCCCGGCATCCTGCAGGCACTGCGGACACCGCATCCGTCCAAGATCCTGCAGCCGCTCACCGAGACGGGCCGCAAGTCGGCGGGCGTCGACTTCATCGTGGTCATGGACACCCACGGCATCCGCTACACCCACCCGATCCCGAGCAAGATCGGGCACCGGTTCGTGGGCACGATCGGACCGTCGCTGGCCGGCAAGGTCTACACGGAGAGCGTCCACGGCCCGCTGGGCCACGAGGAACAGGCGACCGTTCCGATCAGGAACACCCACGGCAAGGTCGTCGCGCTCGTCTCCGCGGGTCTGAAGGTCAAGAACATCACCAGCCAGGTGAACCGGCAGCTGCCGATCATCCTGGCCGCCGGGGCCGTGACGCTCGTTCTGTCGACCGGGGGCACGGCGCTGGTGGGCAGGCGGCTGCGCAGGCAGACCCACAGCCTGGCCCCGGACGAGATGACCCGCATGTACGAGCACCACGACACGGTGCTGCACTCGGTGCGGGAAGGCGTGCTCATCGTCGCCTCCGACGGGCGGCTGCTGCTCGCCAACGACGAGGCCCGGCGGCTGCTGGAGCTGCCGGCCAAGGCCGAGGGACAGCAGGTGTCCCAGCTGGTGCACCTCGATCCGGACATCGTGGACCTGCTCGTCTCCGGGCGCGAGGCCACCGACGAGGTGCTGTTCGCCGGCGAACGGCTGCTGGCGGTCAACCAGCGGGCCACGGACCGGGCCGGCTGCCCCGGAGGCAGGGTGGTGACCCTCCGGGACTCCACCGAGCTCCAGGCACTGTCCGGACGGGCGGAGGTCGCCAGGGAGCGGCTCACGCTGCTGTACGACGCCGGTCTGGGCATCGGCACCACCCTGGACGTGGAGCGCACGGCGGAGGAGCTGGCGCGGGTCGCCGTGCCGCGCTTCGCCGACTTCGTCACCGTGGACCTGGCCGACGGCGTGCTGCACGGCGAGGAGCCGTCCGCCACCGCGACGGACATGCGGCGCATCGCCGTCCACGGCGTCCGGGACGACCATCCGCTCTACGAGAAGGACCGGCTGATCCACTTCGTGCCGTCCACGCCCCAGGCGCGGGGGTACGGCAGCGGCCGCTCGGAACTGGTGACCGACCTGTCCGCCGTACAGGACTGGCACGCACAGGATCCCCAGCGCGCCAGGGAGATCCTCGACTACGGCATCCAGTCGCTCATCGTCGCCCCGATCCGGGCCCGCGGTGTGGTGCTGGGCATGGCCACCTTCTGGCGGGCCAAGCGGGAGCTGTTCGAGGAGGAGGACCTGTCGCTGGCGGAGGAGCTGGTGGCCCGCGCCGCGGTCAGCATCGACAACGCCCGCCGGTACGCCCGTGAGCACGCGCTGGCGGTCACCCTGCAGCGCAGTCTGCTGCCGCGGGCGCTGCCCGAGCAGACCGCCCTCGACGTCGGTTACCGCTATCTCCCGGCGCAGTCGGGGGTGAGCGGGGACTGGTTCGACGTGATCCCGCTGCCGGGGAGCCGGGTGGCGCTGGTCGTCGGTGACGTGGTCGGCCACGGCCTGCACGCGGCGGCCACCATGGGACGGCTGCGCACCGCGGTGCACAACTTCGCCACCCTCGACCTGCCGCCCGACGAGCTGCTGGGCCATCTGGACGACCTGGTCGGCCGCATCGACCAGGACGAGGCCTCTGCGGAGGCGGCCGGGGAGATCACCGGCGCCACCTGCCTGTACGCGATCTACGACCCGGTGACGCGCCGCTGCACCATGGCGCGGGCGGGGCATCTGGCGCCGGCGCTGGTCCAGCCCGACGGCAGTGTCACCTTCGCCGACCTGCCGGCCGGGCCCCCGCTCGGCATCGGGGGCATGCCGTTCCAGACGGCGGAGCTCGAGCTGGCCGAGGGCAGCGAGCTCGTGCTGTACACCGACGGTCTCATCGAGGACCGCGCCCGCGACCTGGACGTGGGCATGGAGCTGCTGGCGCAGGCCCTTGCGGGTCATCCCGGCCGGGCACCGGACGAGAGCTGCCAGGCGGTGCTGGACGAGCTGCTGCCCGGGCGGCCCACGGACGACGTGGCGCTGCTCGTCGCGCGCACCCGGGCGCTGACGCCCGGGCAGGTCGCCGAGTGGGACGTGCCGACCGATCCGGCGGCCGTGTCGGACATGCGCCTCGCCGTGTCCGGGAAACTGGACGAGTGGGGTCTCGCCGAGCTGGACTTCGCCACGGAACTCGTGCTCAGCGAGCTGATCACCAACGCCATCCGCTACGGCGGCGCGCCGATCCGGGTGCGGCTGATCCGTGACCGCACGCTGATCTGCGAGGTGGCCGACGGCAGCAACACCTCGCCGCATCTGCGGTACGCCGCGACCACCGACGAGGGCGGCCGTGGGCTGTTCCTGGTGTCGCAGATGACCGAGCGCTGGGGCGTCCGGTACAGCCCGCAGGGCAAGGTGATCTGGGCGGAGCAGGCACTGCCGTAGGGCGCGGCCGGACGGCTCAGAGGGGGCTGTGCAGCGGCCCGGGCCGGTGCGCCGAGGGGGTCTGCGCGCACCTGGACGACGGCTCGGCGGCCGGGAGTTCGATGCGGAACTCGGTGCGGCCCGGCGCGCTGTGGACGTCGATACGGCCCTGGTGCGCGCCGGTGATCGCCGCCGCCACCGCGAGGCCCAGCCCCGAGCCGCCCTCGCTGAGGCCCGTGCGGGTGCGGGAGGGGTCGGCGCGGGTGAAGGGGTCGAAGACCGCGGGGAGCAGGTCGGCTGGAATGCCCGGGCCGTCGTCGCGGACGCGGACGGTGTGGTGGCCGGCGGTGGTCTCGACGGCGACGGTGACCGTCGTACCCGGCGGGGTGTGTACGCAGGCGTTCACGAGCAGTGCGGTCACCGCCTGCTTCAGGCGCGGGCCGTCACCGACGATGAAGGCCGGGGACGTGGCGGGGAGTTCGAGTCGCCAGACATGGTCCGCTCCGGACGTACGGGTCTCCCGTACCGCTTCCGCGACCACCGCCGCGAGGTCCGCCTCGGCCGCGTGCAGCGGCCGGCCCGCGTCCAGCCCGGCGAGCAGGAGCAGGTCCTCCACGAGGCCCGTCATCCGGGCCGACTCGGCCGTGATCCGGTGCCAGGCGGCGTCGGGGGCGATGCGGTTCATCAGCTCGGCGTAGCCGGCGATGGAGGCGAGCGGGGTGCGCAGTTCGTGGCCGGCGTCGGCGATGAAGCGGCGCATCCGCTGCTCGCCGCGGCGGCGTTCGGCGAGTGAGGCCTCGACCTGGTCGATCATGTGGTTGAGGGCGGCGCCGACCTGGCCGGTCTCGGTGCCGGGGTCGGCATCGGGTGCGGGGACCCGGGCGAGTGCGGTGGGCCGGTCCGGTCCGAGTGGCGCCCGGACGACCTGGGCGGCGGTGGCGGCGACCCGGCCGAGCGGGCGCAGTTGCCGCCGTACGACGAGGGCGCAGATGCCGCCCGCGAGGGCCGGCACGGCGGCGGTGGCCGCGGCCTCGATCCGGACCAGTGCGTCGAAGGTGTGCCGTACGTCGCCCAGGGGCAGGCCCGCGAGGAACCGGCTGCCGCTCGCGTCGAGGGCGGTGACACGGTAGGTGCCGAGTCCGGGGACCGCGCGGGTGTGGGCCCCGCCGTCGTCGGGGACCCCGGCGAGGGCGGCGCGCTGGGCCGCGGTGAGCGGGGCGGGGCCGGCGTCCCGGCGGACGACGGCCGCGGCGAGGATGTGCCCGCCGGTGTCGAACCGGGCGGCGAGCAGCCCTGTCGGATGCCCGCCGGTGCCGAGGAAGGCGAGGTCGGCGGGGCGTTCGGGGTGGTCCGCGGCCCCGGTCACCCCGTGCACGGCGGCGTCGTTGACCCGGTCGTCCAACTCGCCCATCAGATAGGCGCGTTGGGTGAGGGCGGTGACGAGCGCCAGCGCGGCGCACACGCAGGCGAGGACGGCGGTGAGGAGGAGGGGCAGGCGGGTGCGCAGGGGGCGGCGAGTCATCCGGGCCTCCCCGTCGGCGGGACCGCGGGAGCGCCCCGAAGGGGCGCGGGCCGTATCGATGTGCGGCTCCGCCGCGATGGGGGTCCCCCCGGGTTCGAGCGAAGCCGAGAACCTGGGGGAGCGACCAGCCGCACGGAGCCGGCGGTCGCCGTCACCGCGGACCTCCCCGAGCTCTCGTGCGACTGCGACCGGGCGGTGGGTCCGGCGGACCGGGGGCGCGAGACATGTAGCGATTCTGTGCCGGTCCGCTGAGAGAAGGCTGTGTTCCGGCTGGGCCGGGGCGATGACCCGGTCGCGGAGGGACGGCGAAGGGCCGCACCCCCGGTGCCGGGGGTGCGGCCCTGAACCGCTGTGCAGGTCCGCTTACTTGCGGATCAGGTTGCGCAGCACGTACTGCATGATGCCGCCGTTGCGGTAGTAGTCGGCCTCACCGGGGGTGTCGATGCGGACGACCGCGTCGAACTCGACACCGGTGTCGGTGGTGACCTTGACCGTGCGCGGCGTGGTGCCCTCGTTCAGCTCGGTCACGCCGGAGATGGAGAAGGTCTCCTCGCCGGTCAGGCCGAGGGACTGGGCGGAGGCGCCCTCCGGGAACTGCAGCGGGAGCACGCCCATGCCGATGAGGTTGGAGCGGTGGATGCGCTCGTAGGACTCGGCGATGACGGCCTTGACGCCGAGCAGAGCCGTGCCCTTGGCCGCCCAGTCGCGGGACGAGCCGGAGCCGTACTCCTTGCCGGCCAGGACGACCAGCGGGATGCCCTGCTCGATGTAGTTGCGGGAGGCGTCGTAGATGAACGACACCGGACCGCCGTCCTGGGTGAAGTCGCGGGTGTAGCCGCCTTCCGTCCCCGGCGCGATCTGGTTGCGCAGGCGGATGTTGGCGAAAGTACCGCGGATCATGACCTCGTGGTTGCCGCGGCGGGAGCCGTAGCTGTTGAAGTCGCGGCGCTCGACGCCGTGCTCCGTGAGGTACTGGCCGGCCGGGGTGTCGGCCTTGATCGCACCGGCCGGGGAGATGTGGTCGGTGGTGACCGAGTCGCCCAGCTTGGCGAGCACGCGGGCGCCGGCGATGTCCTCGACCGGGGCCGGCTCCATGCCCATGCCCTCGAAGTACGGGGGCTTGCGGACGTAGGTGGACTCGGCGTCCCACTCGAAGGTGTTGCCGGTCGGGACCGGGAGGGACTGCCACTGGGCGTCGCCGGCGAAGACGTCCTGGTACGACTTCGAGAACATGTCCTCGCCGATGGCGCTCGCGACGACGTCGTTGACCTCGGCCTCGGACGGCCAGATGTCCGTCAGGTAGACCGGGTTGCCGTCCTGGTCGGTGCCCAGGGCGTCACGGGTGATGTCCACCTTCATGGAGCCCGCGATGGCGTAGGCGACGACCAGCGGCGGGGACGCCAGGTAGTTCATCTTGACGTCGGGGTTGATCCGGCCCTCGAAGTTCCGGTTGCCGGACAGGACCGAGGTGACCGCGAGGTCGTGGTCGTTGACGGCCTTGGAGACCTCCTCCGGCAGCGGGCCGGAGTTGCCGATGCAGGTGGTGCAGCCGTAGCCGACCAGGTTGAAGCCCAGCTTGTCCAGGTACGGGGTGAGGCCGGCCTTCTCGAAGTAGTCGGTGACGACCTTCGAACCCGGGGCGAGGGTGGACTTGACCCACGGCTTGCGGGTCAGACCCTTCTCGACCGCCTTCTTGGCGACCAGGGCGGCGCCGATCATGACGTACGGGTTGGAGGTGTTGGTGCAGGAGGTGATGGCCGCGACCGTCACCGCACCGTGGTCCAGCTCGTAGGTCGTGCCGTCGGGGGCGGTGACCGGAACCGGGTTGGACGGGAAGCCGTTGGGGTGGACGGCCGGGGCGTCGGAGGCCGGGAAGGACTCCTTGCCCGCCTCGTCGATGTCGTCGACGTAGTTGCGGACGTCCAGCTTGAACTGCTCGGCGGCGCCTGCGAGGACGATACGGTCCTGCGGGCGCTTCGGGCCGGCGATGGACGGAACGACCGTGGACAGGTCCAGCTCGAGCTTCTCGGAGAAGTCCGGCTCGGCCTTCGGGTCCAGCCAGAGGCCCTGCTGCTTGGCGTAGGCCTCGACCAGCGCGACCTGCTGCTCGGAGCGGCCGGTCAGGCGCAGGTAGTTCAGGGTCTCGTCGTCGATCGGGAAGATCGCGGCGGTGGAGCCGAACTCCGGGGACATGTTGCCGATGGTGGCGCGGTTCGCGAGGGAGGTGGCGGAGACGCCCTCGCCGTAGAACTCCACGAACTTGCCGACCACACCGTGCTTGCGCAGCATCTCGGTGATGGTGAGCACCAGGTCGGTGGCGGTGGTGCCGGGCTGCAGCTCACCGGTGAGCTTGAAGCCGACGACGCGCGGGATGAGCATGGAGACCGGCTGGCCGAGCATGGCGGCCTCGGCCTCGATGCCGCCGACGCCCCAGCCGAGGACGCCGAGGCCGTTGACCATCGTGGTGTGCGAGTCGGTGCCGACCAGGGTGTCCGGGTAGGCCTTGCCGTCGCGGACCATCACGACACGGGCCAGGTGCTCGATGTTCACCTGGTGGACGATGCCGGTGCCCGGCGGGACGACCTTGAACTCGTCGAAGGCGGTCTGGCCCCAGCGCAGGAACTGGTAGCGCTCCTTGTTGCGGCCGTACTCCAGCTCGACGTTCTGCTTGAAGGCGTCGTTGGTGCCGAACTTGTCGGCGATGACGGAGTGGTCGATGACCAGCTCGGCCGGCGCCAGCGGGTTGATCTTGGCGGGGTCGCCGCCGAGCTCCTTCACGGCCTCACGCATGGTGGCGAGGTCCACGACACAGGGCACGCCGGTGAAGTCCTGCATGATCACGCGGGCCGGCGTGAACTGGATCTCCTGGCTGGGCTGGGCCTGGGAGTCCCAGGTGCCGAGGGCGCGGATGTGGTCGGCGGTGATGTTCGCGCCGTCCTCCGTGCGGAGCAGGTTCTCCAGCAGGACCTTGAGGCTGTACGGCAGGCGGGCCGAGCCCTCCACCTTGTCCAGCCGGAAGATCTCGTACGACTCGTCGCCCACCTGCAGCGTGCTGCGGGCGTCGAAGCTGTTCGCCGACACGACAGTCTCCTTCATTGATGTGCGCGTACCACCGTCAATCGTGCCGCCACCCCGACTGGGCCGTTCCGCTGAGGTAAGGCTAAGTCAGGTAACCCTTAGCGGGTGGCGACTACGGTGCGCCTGGCAGATATCTCGATGTCGAGATAACTCTAGTACATGGCCGCTGGATGGTCATGCCCAACCCGGCCGGTCCCGGGCAAGTGATCTACCAGTCCTGTTCGGCGTCCATCTTGGCGGGGGCCATGACGTCCACATGACCGTGATCGCCGTACACGGACTGTCGCCAGCGGGCGAACACCCTGGCGGTGCGGTCCATGGCGTCCTGTTCCCACACGCCGTAGTCGACCCGCACCTCGGACAGGGTGCGGCCGCCGCCCTCGGGTGTGCGGACGCAGACTCTTTCCACGTGGGCGGCGATGGCGGCGTCCGCCTTCCGGGTGCTCGCACTCAGGTACGCGCGGAAGTCGCGGGTCATCGGGAACCAGCTATGCGGGCCGACCTGCGGCACGCCCGCACCGTCCTCCGTGGTGTCACCCATGGGCGAGCCCTGGTCGTCACTGGTGGTGTCGGGAAGCCCCTGGTCGTCACTGGTGGTGTCCGGGAGCTCCTGGTCGTCGGACGTGACGTCCGGGAGCTCCTGGTCGTCACTGGTGGTGTCCGGGAGCTCCTGGTCGTCGCTGGTGGTGTCCGGGAGCTCCTGGTCGTCGTCGGTGGTGTCCGGAACGCCCTCGACGTCGCACGCCTTGTCGGCGACGGACGGTCGCGGCGTCGGCGAACCCCCCTCTGCCACGTCCGCGCGCCGCGCGCCACAGGAAACGAGCGAACAGCAGACGAGCACCGCGGCGACGAGGTGCCGGCACAACTTGGTCTTCATGCGCATCCCCCTTCGGGGAAAGAGAGGGACACGCGCGGACCGGGGTTGCCCGACGGGGAGCGGACACGCCCCCGCTCCCCCCCATCAATACGCCGAACGGGGGTAACCGCAACTCATACGACATCGCGGCATTTGCCCGTATCTTTCCGGGTGATGGCGCACCCTTCCGAAAGGTGGCACTGACGGACCGTCACCGTGTCACCCGAACGGCCCCCCTGACAGGCACCATCTCATATCTGAGATAACCTCAACCTCATGGCAGACGACTACCTCGTACGCATCGGCAAGCTCATCCGTGACGCCCGGCAACACCGAGGCTGGACACAGACGCAGCTCGCGGAGGCGCTCGGCACCAGTCAGAGCGCGGTCAACCGCATCGAGCGCGGGAACCAGAACATCAGCCTTGAGATGATCGCCCGCATCGGCGAGGCCCTGGACAGCGAGATCGTGTCACTGGGTTACGCGGGCCCGATGCATCTGCGCGTGGTCGGCGGTCGTCGTCTGTCCGGCGCCATCGACGTGAAGACGAGCAAGAACGCCTGCGTGGCGCTGTTGTGCGCCTCGCTGCTCAACAAGGGCCGCACGGTGCTGCGCCGGGTGGCTCGCATCGAGGAGGTGTACCGCCTGCTGGAGGTGCTCAACTCCATCGGCGTGCGCACCCGCTGGATCAACGACGGCGTCGACCTGGAACTGGTGCCGCCGGCCGAGCTGGAGATGGCGGCGATCGACGCGGAGGCCGCCGTACGCACCCGCTCGATCATCATGTTCTTCGGCCCGCTGCTGCACCGCATGGACCACTTCAAGCTGCCGTACGCCGGCGGCTGCGACCTCGGCACGCGGACCATCGAGCCGCACATGATCGCGCTGCGCCGGTTCGGCCTGGACATCGCGGCCACCGAGGGCCAGTACCACGCGCAGGTCGACCGCACGGTCCTGCCCGACCGGCCGATCGTGCTGACCGAGCGCGGCGACACCGTGACCGAGAACGCGCTGCTGGCCGCCGCCCGGCACGACGGCGTGACGGTCATCCGCAACGCCTCCTCCAACTACATGGTCCAGGACCTGTGCTTCTTCCTGGAGGCGCTGGGCGTCAAGGTCGAGGGCATCGGCACCACCACACTGACCGTGCACGGCGTGCCGAACATCGACGCCGACGTGGACTACTCCCCCTCCGAGGACCCGGTCGAGGCGATGAGCCTGCTGGCCGCCGCCGTGGTGACGGAGTCCGAACTGACCGTGCGCCGCGTCCCCATCGAGTTCCTGGAGATCGAACTGGCGGTCCTGGAGGAGATGGGCCTCGACCACGACCGGTCGCCCGAGTACTTCGCGGACAACGGCCGTACGCGGCTGGTGGACCTGACCGTCCGCCCCTCCAAGCTCGAAGCCCCGATCGACAAGATCCACCCCATGCCCTTTCCGGGCCTGAACATCGACAACGTCCCGTTCTTCGCGGCGATCGCGGCCGTCGCACAGGGCAAGACGCTCATCCACGACTGGGTCTACGACAACCGCGCGATCTACCTCACCGACCTCAACCGCCTCGGCGGCCGTCTCCAGCTCCTCGACCCGCACCGGGTCCTGGTCGAGGGCCCGACCCGCTGGCGCGCCGCCGAGATGATGTGCCCGCCGGCCCTGCGCCCCGCCGTGGTCGTGCTGCTGGCGATGATGGCGGCCGAGGGCACGTCGGTGCTGCGCAACGTGTACGTCATCAACCGGGGTTACGAGGATCTCGCCGAGCGCCTGAACTCGATCGGGGCGCAGATCGAGATCTTCCGGGACATCTGACACCCCTCCGGATGAGTGCCGCCGCACCCATTCCGACCAGCACGAACACAGGTCGGGGCAGATGCGGCGGCGTCTCCGGGATTCCTCAGGGACTTCCGGCCTCGATCGAAGTGCTCCAAGTCGGCCACGGCCGGCCAAAGTCGAATGCGCGCTCAGGAATCGCCGTCAGGGCGGTTCGGCAACCATCTCGACGCCTGTTCGCGGCTGACACGGTCCGCGTCCACGTACCACTGGCGGCGCCGACTGTCCCACCGCGCACCGAGCAAGCTCTTCGCCTCGTCCTTCTCGGCGTAGGGAACGTTCAGGTAGAGCCGGCTCCCACTGCGCGCCGCGGCCGGATCCTCTGACGGTCGAGAGGCCCTTGGATTCCATGCGGCGCGCTCCTTGCGTGCACGCTCGATCACGCGTCCCACCCGTTGGCATGCGGCGGGGTCCGTGAGGCGCATCATCAGATCCGTCGGGCCCGCGTTCGCCAGCAAGTTGAGCGAACCGTGCCACAGCACTGCGGCATCGAGAATGAGCACCTTCTCGTGCATGCGTTCACGGAACTCCACCTGGCATCCGGCCGCTCGCAGTTCCTGGACCAGTGCGCGGACGCGTTCCACAGCTGCGTCCGAGGACTGCTCCTCCGGCGGCCGTGTGCGGACGGTCACACTGATTCCGTCCGCCACTCGCTTGGCCAGCCGCGTCGACCAGTCCCGCACGGGCCGTGGATCGAGGAAGGGGCAGTAGACCTCGATGCTGCGCTTGGCCCGGTCGATGTCCCACCTCACGGCGCGAGGCACCTCGTCGGCCGGAAAGAACGCCGGCCGGGCGAGTTCTTCCTCGGACAGCGACGCAAGTTGCGCGGCCTCACGCACGGGGATGAGCTGGTCGACGGAGATGCACTGGGCGTGTGCTTCGAGGTGGTCGAGCATCCGTCGCGCTTCGCTCGTCGCCGACAGGTGCTGCCGCAGATGCTCGACGTCCGCGATGACGATGAGGTGGTCCTGCGCCCGGCTGAGCGCGACGTTGAGCAAACGGCAGGTGTTCGAGGACAGCCCAGCACCCTGGAAGAAGTAGCCGGGCTGGGCGCCGGCCCCTGCCGTCGTATCCAGGATGACGACGGGTCGCTGGCTGCCCTGGAAGCGGTGCACAGTGTCGACCAGGCCCTCGAACTGTTCACCGAAACGGTAGCCGAGGCTGCTCTTGAGCGCCTGGACCTGCCTGCGATACGGGGCGATCACGGCGAGGCGGTCGGTTGCCCTCTCCCCGACCGGCATGTCGTCCCACTTGCGGCCGGGCAGCACGCCCTCGTACTGAAGTCCGCGGACGAGTTCGTGCACGGCGGCCTCATGAACGGTGTTGGTCTGGTGATCGCGCCCACGGATGCGCTGACGCGAGGTGTCGACGAGGATCAGTGGCGCGTCGACCAATCCGTTGAAGGGAATGCGGGAGCCGTCGTCGCGGCCCGTCTTCAGTGGCGCGTCCGGATACGCGACGGTGTTGACGAGGTCGCAGATCGCGCTGCGCATGCGGTACTGGGTGTCGAGTGCGACGAGCCGCGCATCCGGCATCACCGATCCGCCCGCGCTCACCAGCCCAGCGCTGTGGAACACGTCCCGCGCCGTCCACTGCCGAGCGTGCTCCCGCTCAGCCTCCGTTGCCTTGCGGTCGCCGTCCCCCTTCGTCACCGCCGGCAGCTGGCGGAAGTCCCCGGCGAACACGATCCGCTTCCCTGCCAGTCCGGCGGCGTACCAGGCGGACGGCAGATTCACCATCCCGGCCTCATCGACGACGACCACGTCCACTCGGTCGAGGAGTTTGCGCACCTGCACGGCCATGGTGACCGTCGCGCCGAGGACCCGGCACTTCGAGCGCACGGTCTCCTTGATCTTCCGGCGCTGTTCCTCCAGTTCGCCGATCTGCTGCTGGAGGTGCTCGGCCTGGGACAGCAGGGTCGAGCGGGCGGGCAGCCCGGAGAGCTTCGGCTGTTCGGCCGCGAGTGCCCCGTCCAGCCTCTCCACCTCGACCGCTGCCCGGCGCACGTCTCGTTCCGCCGCCGCCCGGTCTGTCGACGCCTGCTGGACGTCGATGCGTGCCTGGCGGAGAGCGGCCTGCGCCTTGTCGAGCTGTGCCTGTTTGCGTCCTGCGAAGAGGCCGCTCGGGGCTCCTGTCTTCCTGATCACTTCCTCTTGGGCGGCTATGACGGATCGAGCGGTGTTCTGGGCGTGTATGTGGCCCGTCCGCCTGTTGCCCGCATCGGTCTGCGCACGCCGCGCAGCGGCGAGCTCCGTACGGAGGCCGTCCACCCTGTCATGGGCGGCGATGCCCTCTCGGGTATGCCGTAACGCCGTTGCGAGCTGCCCGAGAGACTCGTCGAGGTGGGCGCTCAGTCGCGCCGCGATCCGTTGGGCGTCGACCTGGTCGCCGTACTTGTCCCGCAGAGAGGCGACGGCGATGTCCCCTGCTCGCTGCACAAGCCCACCGTCGAACCCCTCCTCTCCCGAAAGCAGCTCACATATGCGTTCCAGAGCCTGGTCCACGGCGACATTGGTGGGAGCCAGGAAGAGCACCGAATGCCCCTGGCGGTAGCACCCTTCGACGATGTGCCCGACGACATCGGTCTTTCCCGTCCCGGGCGGGCCCCACAGGAACAGCACCTCACCATCCAGTGCGTGTTCCACCGCCTGACGCTGACGAGCATTGAGTTTGAGAGATGCCCAGTTCGCCACCCATCGGGCGGCGGCTCCTGCACCTCTTCCCAGCTGTGGAGCACCTTGTCCGAGAGCCCAGGCCGCGCGATCCACCCTGACCGGGTGATTCGGCTGCCCCACCGTCTCCAGCCGTTCCACAAGAACGCGCCAGGGGGCCGCATCGTCCTCCCGGATCTGCACATGGGAGGGCGTTGCTCCGAGGTCCGCCCCGGTCGCGACGCGGACCTTCCCCTCAGGCATGCGCGACACCTCCGCCGGTGTCCACGCGCCCGTCGAACGCGACGCACGCACAAGCGCAGCCTTGCCGTCGAGTCCGTCCAGCCACTTCTTACAGTCGAACAGGTACTCGTTCCTGCCGTCGGCACTGGACACCCTGCGCCCCGCCGAGAGCGAGACCTTGCTGCCGTCCTTGCCATCGCTGCGCAGCTCTGCGGCGACTTCCAAGCGTGCCGCCGCCAGCAGCTCCTTCACTGGATAAGGCAGTCTCGCGGCCTCGTTCAATCCCGCCCCCTGTTGCCCCCGCAGACCGGGCCTCCCATGAGGCCTGCACCGAGATGGACGACTCTAAGCACGGCGAACAGAGGAGCGAGGCTTTCCGGCCACGGCACAGGAGAGGCATGAACTTCCGTTGACATCGTCAACACGAAGGTGTGATGCTCGTCAACGGGTGAAGGTATACGCTCCCTACGCAATGTACCCACCTTGTATGCGACGGGTGAGACGGGGAGGGCCAGTGAGCCAGGAGACGGTCGACGGACGGTTCCGGATCACGGGGATCGTCGGGCGCGGAAACATGGGGGAAGTACACCGCGCCGAAGACCTCCAGGCCGCTCCGGACTCCCCGCACCGGGAGGTCGCGGTCAAGACCGTGCTGCGCGCCCGGACCGGAGTCGCCGTCGACGCGTCGGGGTCGAACAAGGAGATCGACCGTTTCCGCCGCGAGGTGCGGATCATGCGCATGCTCTCCCAGGGCCACCCGAACCTCACCCTGCTGATAGACGGCGGTGTGGACCGGACGCCGGGCGGCAGCGGCCTGCCCTACCTGGCCATGGAGTTGCTGGACGGTCATCCGCTCGCGGACCTCATCGACGAGGAGCCCCAGCTGCCGGTCTCCTGGGCCGCCGCCGTCGGGGCGCAGATAGCCGCCGGTCTCACCGCCGCCCACACCGCCGGGGTCGTCCACCGCGATCTGAAGCCGGCCAACGCGATGCTGACCCGCGACGGCACGGTCAAGGTCCTCGACTTCGGCATGGGTTCGGTCGTCGACGATCCCGACCAGACGCGGCTGACCAGCACGGGCGTCAGTGTCGGCACGGCCCGCTACATGGCACCCGAGCAGTTCCGGGCCGAGCGTGTCTCCGCTTCGGCCGACCTCTACGCACTCGGCTGCATCCTGTACGAGCTGCTGCTCGGACGGCCGCCGTTCTCCGCCAGGACCCCGTACGAGCTGTCCGAACAGCACCAGCACGAGGACCCGCCGAAGCTGACCCTGGTGCGCCCCGACCTGCCCGCCGAGCTGGTCCGGCTGGTGGACCGCCTCCTGGAGAAGGACGCCGAGAACCGGCCCGAGAACGCCGCCCAGGTACGCGAGGCGCTGATCCCGCTCGCGCTCGCGCCGGACGACACGGCCGCCCTGCTGGCTCCGCACTGGCAGGCGATGGACCCCGTGGCACGGCTGCGTGCCCTGCTCCCCGAGCCTGCCCCGGCCGCCCCCGCACCGGTGCCGCGCAGAGAGCCGCGTCTGCCCGAGGCGATGGACGTCTTCGGTATCCATGCCGACCTGATCAGCGAGTACGAGGACTTCACCAAGAGCGCGACGGTGATCCGGGACGCCCGCATCGACGGCTTCGTCGCGGACGACCTGCGGGCGAAGTCGCAGTGGCCCGACCCCTGGCTGTCCCTGAATCCGTTCTTCGCCGACGGCGGCCAGGTCACCGACCTCGTGCGGGACGGCGTGCTGCACCCGAAGTGCGCGGAGATCTTCCAGGCCGGCAAGAAGGAGACCTCGCCGCGCCCCGACGGCCGGCCCCTCACCTTCCACCTCCACCAGCGACAGGCGATCGAGGCCGCGCAGGCGGGCGACTCCTATGTGCTCACGACGGGCACCGGTTCCGGCAAGTCGCTGTCGTACATCGTCCCGATCGTGCACCACGTGCTGAAGGAGCGTCAGGAGGCTGGTCCGGACGCGGGTGGCCGGGTGCGGGCCATCGTCGTCTACCCGATGAACGCGCTGGCCAACTCACAGTTGGGTGAGCTGGAGAAGTATTTGCGCCATGGCTTCGGGAAGGGCCGGGAGCCGGTCACCTTCGCCCGTTACACCGGTCAGGAGTCCACCGAGGAGCGCCGTGAGCTGCGCAAGAACCCGCCGGACATCCTGCTGACCAACTACGTGATGCTGGAGCTGATGCTGACCCGGCCGGACGACCGATCCAGCCTGATCCGCATGGCGGAGGGGCTGCAGTTCCTCGTCTTCGACGAGCTGCACACCTACCGGGGCCGACAGGGCGCGGACGTGGCGTTCCTGATCCGCCGGGTGCGCGAGGCCTGCCGCGCCTCCGCGACTCTCCAGTGCATCGGCACCTCGGCGACCATGTCCACCGAGGGCTCCTGGGAGGACCAGCGGCGTGAGGTGGCCAGGGTCGCGGGCCGGCTGTTCGGTACGACGGTGCTGCCCAAGCGGGTCATCGGCGAGACCCTGATCCGGGCGACCGAGGAAGCCCCCGATTCCGTGCCCGCCGAGCGGCTGCGGGTCCCGGCGGCGCCGCGCTCGTACGAGGCGCTGACGAAGGACCCGCTGGCCCGCTGGGTGGAGTCCCGGTTCGGTCTGGAGCGCGAGCAGGACACGGGGCGCCTTCGCCGCTGCGCGCCGGGCACCGTCGAGGAGGCGGCCGCCGAATTGGCCGACGAGTCGGGGGTGGCCGAGGAGAGCGCGCGCGAGGCGATCCGGACGACGCTGGAGGCAGGTGCGCAGGCCAAGCATCCGGTGACGGAGCGGCCGCTGTTCGCGTTCCGGCTGCACCAGTTCCTCTCCAAGGGCGACACCGTCTACACGACGCTCGAGGACCCGCTCACCCGGCCCCTGACCCGCACCTATCAGCTGGAGCAGCCGGACAGCGACGGCAAGCCGCTGTTCCCGCTGGCTTTCTGCCGCGAGTGCGGCCAGGAATATCTGACGGTCTGGCGCGCCGAGGACGGCGGCTCGTTCCGGTACGAGCCGCGCCGGGACACCTCCGCCTCCGGGGGCCGCGAGGGCGAGGGCTACCTCTACCTGGGCATGCCCGGTGAGGACTACGAGTGGCCGGCCGATCCGCAGAAGGCCGTGGACGACCGGCGGTTGCCGGAGTCGTGGCTGGAGCGGGACGCGCAGGATGTGACGGTCGTCAAGAAGTCCTACAGGCCCCGGTTGCCCAAGCGTGTCGTCGTGGACGCCCACGGGAACGAGTCGGGCGAGGGGCTGGTGGCGGCCTTCGTCCCGGCACCGTTCCTGTTCTGCGTGCACTGTCAGGTCTCCTACGAGCAGACCCGCGGCCGGGACTTCGCCAAGCTGGCCACCCTGGATCAGGAGGGACGTTCCTCGGCGACCTCGCTGATCTCCGCGTCGATCGTGAAGTCCCTGCGGGCGGTGCCGGAGGAGAGCCTGGGCAAGGAGGCGCGCAAGCTCCTCACCTTCGTCGACAACCGGCAGGACGCCTCACTGCAGGCCGGGCATTTCAACGACTTCGCCCAGGTGACCCAGTTGCGTGGCGCCCTCTACCAGGCCGCGGTGCGCGCCGGTGAGGAGGGCCTGAGCCACGACGAACTCGCCGAGGCCGTCACCGAGGTGATGGGCCTGACGCCCCGCGAGTTCGCGGCGGGCGCCAACCTGGCTCCGTCCATGGAGCGTCGGGCCGTGAAGGCCTTCCGTGATGTCGTGGGATATCGCCTCTACCGCGACCTGGAGCGCGGCTGGCGCATCACGATGCCGAACCTGGAGCAGACGGGGCTGCTGCGGATCGACTACGAGGACCTGGGCGTCATCGCCGCCGACCGCGAACGCTGGCAGTCCGCGCACGCCGCGCTGCGCGACGCCGATCCGGCACTGCGCGAGGAGATCGCCCGGACGCTGCTCGACTTCATGCGGCGTGCCCTCGCCATCGATGTGCAGTACTTCCGCGACGACTTCGACACCTTGCAGCGGGCGAGCGAGGAGCGACTGACCGGGCCGTGGGTACTTGGCGAGAGCGACCGGCCCGCCGTCGGCACCGCCTACCCGTACGGCTCGCGGCCGGGCATGGAGCGGACCGCTCAGTTCCTGTCCGCCCGCGGCAAGTTCGGCAAGTATCTGCGGCGCAACATGCCCGACCTGCGCGACGTCCACCTGGACGACGTCCAGAAGGTCATCGAGGACCTTTTGATCGTGCTGCGCGACGCGTACCTGGTGTGCGAGGTGGACGCGACCCCCGAGCAGTCCGGTCCGGCCTACCGCCGCCGCGCGGGTCAGAAGCGCACCGGTTACCGGGTGTCGGCGGCCGCGCTGATCTGGCGGGCCGGGACCGGTGAGCGGGGCGCCGTCGATCCCCTGGCGCGCACCTACACCAGCGGCGAGGGCCCGCGGGTCAACCCGTTCTTCCGCGACCTGTACCGGACCGCGGCCGCCGAGCTGGCCGGCCTGTTCGCACGGGAACACACCGCGCAGGTCACTCCAGAGGACCGGCTGGAGCGCGAGAGGCTGTTCCGCGACGCCGAACTGCCCCTGCTGTACTGCTCGCCGACGATGGAGCTGGGCGTGGACATCTCCTCGCTCAACGCCGTGCTGATGCGCAATGTGCCGCCGACCCCCGCGAACTACGCGCAGCGATCGGGCCGGGCGGGCCGATCCGGACAGCCCGCCTTGGTGACGACGTACTGCGCGACGGGCAACAGCCACGACCAGTACTACTTCCGCCGCTCTCAGGACATGGTGTCGGGCCAGGTGGCCCCGCCGCGTCTGGACCTGGCCAACGAGGACCTGGTCCGCTCCCATCTCCAGGGCATATGGCTGGCGGAGACCGGCATGAAGCTCGGCACCGCGATCCCGGACGTCGTCGACGTCGCCTACGACCCCGAAGGCGACGACCGCCCCGATCCGCAGATGCCGCTGCCGCTCCGTCCCGACTTCCTCAGCCACTCTCTGGACGAGGATGCCCGCAGGCGCGCGGCCGCCACCGCCCGTACCGTCCTCGCCCCGCTGATCGCGGACTTCGAGTCGACCACCTGGTGGTACGACGAGTGGATCGAGGACCGGATCGAGCGGGCACCGCAGGAGTTCGACGCCGCTTTCGAGCGGTGGCGTGACCTGTTCCGGGCGGCCGTCATCGACCAGTACGAGCAGAACAAGCGCGTCGTCGACCACACCCTCTCCCCCGGCGAGCAGAGCCGGGCCCGCTCGCGCCGCCGGGAGGCGGAGACGCAGACGAACCTGCTGCTCAACCGCTCCGTCGACAGCAAGTCGGTGATGAGCGACTTCAATCCGTACCGCTATCTGGCGTCCGAGGGGTTCCTGCCCGGCTACAGCTTCCCCCGGCTGCCGCTGGCCGCGTACATCCCGCGCTCGGGCAATCGCCGCAACGCCGACGGCGACTATCTGCAGCGTCCCCGGTTCCTCGCGATCCGCGAGTTCGGCCCCGGTGCGCTCATCTACCACGAGGGTGCCCGCTACCAGGTCACCCGGGTGCAGCTGCCGCCGGACGCCTCGGGCGACCTGGCGACGGCGGAGGCCAGGCGCTGCGACGGCTGCGGCTACCACTACGCCGTCAAGCCCGGCGCCGACAAGTGCACGATGTGCGGGGCGGAGCTGGGCAGCAAGCGCACCGGACTGCTCCACCTGCACACCGTGTACACCACGCCGCGCGAGCGGATCTCCTCCGACGAGGAGGAGCGCCGCCGGGCCGGCTTCCGCCTGGAGACCTCGTACGCGTTCCAGGACCACGGTGCCCGTAAGGGACGCCTCACTTCGCACGTCACCGACGCCTCGGGCGCGCCCGTCCTCGACCTGGACTACGGCGACTCCGCGACCGTCCGCATCACCAACCTCGGCCGCGTGCGCGACAAGGGCGAGCACGACGGCTACTGGCTGGACCTGGGCGACGGCCGCTGGCTCAACGACCGGGCCGCCGCGGACGCCATCGAGGGCACCGGCATGCCGGTGGTCGACGAGGACGGCAACGAGAAGCGCCGCAAGAAGCGGGTCCTGCCCTTCGTGGAGGACCGCCGCAACATCCTCGTGGTCACCCTTGAGGAGCCGCTGCCCGAGCCGGTGGCGTGGTCGTTCCTGTACGCGCTGGAGCGGGGCATCGAGGCGGCGTTCGAGCTGGAGGACTCCGAACTCACCGCGGAGCTGCTGCCGCCGGACGAAGGCCCGCGCCGCCACATGCTGTTCACGGAGGCCGCCGAGGGCGGCGCCGGTGTGCTGCGCCGGATCCAGCACGACAAGGACGCCCTCGCCAAGGCCGCCCGGACCGCGCTGGAGATCTGCCACTTCGACCCGGACACCGGCGAGGACCAGGGTGGTCCGGCGGACGGCGAGAAGTGTGCCCGCGGCTGCTACGCCTGTCTGCTGACCTACGCCAACCAGACGCACCACCGCCAGCTGAGCCGGCTCGCGGCCCGACCGCTGCTGGTTCAGCTGGCCGACGCCCGTACCGAGCGGGAGGACCGCGGCGAGTCCCGCAGCGAACGGTTCCGCAGGCTCGCCCCCGCGAGCGCCTCGCCCCGGAGCGCCTCGCCGACCACGGTGGAGGCGGATCTGGCGGCCCTGGTCGCGCAAGGCGATCTGCTGGGATGGCTGAGGGCGAAGGGCTACCGGCTGCCGGACGAGGCCGGCGTCCTCGTCCCGGAGGCCGGGGCCTGCCCGGACCTCGTCTTCCGTCTGGACGGTGCCAACCTCGCAGTGTTCGTCGACGTCGTCGGCCACCCGGCCGACTCCACGCGTGACATCGAGGCCGGATATCGCCTGGAGGAGGCCGGCTGGGACGTCCTGCGCTTCCCGGCGGACGCGGACTGGGACGCCATCGCGGAACTCAATGCCGCCTACTTCCACCTCCGTTGATCGCCTCGCCCCCTCTCTCGACCTCTAGGAACTGAGACATCCCATGAGCCTCACGTACACAGCCGGCTCGCTGGTCGCCGCCCGTGGCCGGGAATGGGTGGTGCTGCCCGAGAGCGCCGCCGACATGCTGGTGCTGCGCCCGCTGGGCGGGAGCGAGGACGACATCGCGGCCGTCTTCCCCGCCTTCGAGGACGTGCGTCCCGCCGAGTTCGCGGCGCCGAGCCCGGCCGACCTGGGCGACCAGCGTGCCGCCGGTCTGCTGCGCACCGCGCTGCGCATCGGGTTCCGGTCGGGTGCGGGCCCGTTCCGCTCCCTGGCGTCGATCGCGGTGGAACCCCGCGCCTACCAGCTGGTCCCGCTGCTGATGGCGCTACGGCAGCGCACCGTGCGGCTGCTGATCTCGGACGACGTCGGTATCGGCAAGACGGTCGAGGCGGGCCTGATCGCCAAGGAGCTCCTGGCTCAGGGCGAGGCGACCCGGCTGGCCGTGCTGTGCTCCCCGGCACTGGCCGAGCAGTGGCAGGGCGAGCTGCGGGAGAAGTTCGGCATCGACGCCGAACTGGTCCTGGCCTCCACGGTGTCGCGCCTGGAGCGCGGTCTGGAACTGGGCCAGTCCCTGTTCGACAAGCACCCGTTCACGATTATCTCGACGGACTTCATCAAGTCGACCCGGCACCGCGAGGACTTCGTACGGCACTGCCCGGACCTGGTGATCGTCGACGAGGCCCACACGTGCGTGGCCGCCGACGACGCGGCGCAGGGTGCCGCGTCGTCGGCTTCGAACCAGCTCCGCTACGAGCTGCTGCGCAGGGTCTCCTCCGACGCGGACCGACACCTGCTGCTGCTGACCGCGACCCCGCACTCCGGTAAGGAGTCCGCGTTCCGCAATCTGCTCGGCCTGGTGCGGCCCGAACTGGCGCACCTCGACCTGGAGTCGGCGGCGGGCCGGGCACGGCTGGCCGAACACTTCGTCGCCCGCAAACGCGCGGACGTGCGCGAATATCTCACCAAGGAGGACGGTCTCGCCGACGACTCCCTGGCCGAGCGGACCGCGTTCCCGTCCGACCGCTGGACGAGGGACGAGAAGTATCGGCTCACCCCCGCCTACCGGGCGCTGCTCGACGACGCCATCGCCTATGCCAGGGACCGTGTCCGGGCGGCGGACGCGCAGGGCAGGCGGGAGGCGCGTATCGCCTGGTGGTCAGTGATCGCGCTGCTGCGCTCGATGGTTTCCTCGCCGGCGGCCGCCGCGCAGACCCTGAAGACCCGATCCGAGTCCGCCACGGCCCGCACCGCGCACGAGGCGGACGTGCTGGGCGCCCCGGTGGCCTCCGACTCCGCGGACAACGACCGGCTGGAGGGCATGGACGTCGCGCCGGGCGCCGCCGAGACGGAGGATGCGGGCGCCCGTCTGCTCGATCTCGCCCAGCGGGCCGCGCAGTTGGTGGGACCGGCCGAGGACGCGAAGCTGAAGGCGCTCACCGGGCACCTGAAGAAGCTGATCGCGGAGGGCTACCACCCGATCGTCTTCTGCCGGTACATCCCCACCGCCGAGTACCTCGCCGAGCAGCTCGACGGCAAGCTCGGCAAGAAGACGAAGATCGCCGCGGTGACCGGCACCCTCTCCCCGCAGCAGCGTCTGGAGCGCATCGAGCTGCTCGCCGCCGAGTCCGCCGAGGACGGCGACCCGGCCGCGCGCCGCGTTCTGATCGCCACCGACTGCCTCTCCGAGGGTGTCAACCTCCAGCACCACTTCGACGCCGTCGTCCACTACGACCTGGCCTGGAACCCGACCCGCCACGACCAGCGTGAGGGCCGCGTCGACCGCTACGGCCAAAAGCGCGACCAGGTCCGGGTCATCACCATGTTCGGCGAGGACAACGGCATCGACGGCAAGGTCCTGGAGGTGCTGTTCCAGAAGCACCGGCAGATCAAGAAGGACCTGGGCATCTCCGTCTCCGTCCCCGACGAGACCGCCTCCGGCGTCACCGACGCCGTGGTGGAGTGGCTGCTGCTGCACGGACGGCAGGGCAGCCAGGAGAGCCTGTTCGAGCTGGACACCCACCAGGAGTCCTTCGAGCGCATCGAGCGCGAGTGGAACTCGGCCGCCGAGCGGGAGAAGACCTCCCGCTCCAAGTACGCCCAGCGTGCCATCCACCCGGAGGAGGTGGCCCGCGAGGTCGCCGCCGTACGGGCCGCGCTCGGCGGCGCCGACGAGGTCCGCGGTTTCGCCCTGGAGGCGCTGCGCGACCTGGACGCCCTGGTCCTCGAACCACGCGACGGCAACGGCGACTTCACCGCGCAGGCCGGCGGCGCCCCCGCCGGTCTGCGCGACGCGCTCGCCGCCACGCTCGGCGGACGGCTGATCGAGGAGGACCGGCAGATCCCGTTCCGTACGACACCGGCGATCGGCCGCGGTGAGGCCGCCCTGGTGCGCACCGACCCGGCGATCGGCGCCATCGCCTCGTACGTCCTGGACTCGGCGCTCGACGCGAACACCCCCGGCCCCCGCCCGGCCCGCCGCTGCGGTGTGGTCACCACGGACGCGGTCGGCATCCGCACGACGCTCCTGCTGGTCCGCTACCGCTTCCACCTCACCCTGCCGTCCCGCACGGGCGAGCGGCAGGTGGTGGCGGAGGACGCCCGGCTGCTCGCCTACGAGGGCATGCCGGCGCGCGCCCGCTGGCTGGACGACGACAAGGCCGCCGCGCTCCTCTCCGCTCGGGCCAGTGCCAACACCCACGAGCAGCTCGCCCGCAACCAGATCACCCGCGCCCTGGACGGTCTGCCGGACCTGTCCGCGCACCTCACCGAGTACGGCACACGCCTGGCCGCCGAACTCGACGCCTCGCACCGCCGGGTGCGCAAGGCCAACGAGGAGATCGTCCGTGGCCTGAAGGTCGTCCCGCAGGAGCCCGCCGACGTCCTCGGTGTGTACGTCTACCTGCCGCAGCAGCCCGTTTCCACCGTCACCGGAGCCGAAGCCTGATGCCCGCCGCCACCCGCACCGCCCTGGCCTTCACCGCCGTCACCACGGTCGGCGGCCTGCTCCCCGCCGACATGCTGCTGCGCATCGCCGAGGCGCGGAACCTGCCGGGCACCAAGTCCGCCGACTACGGCCTGCCCGCCTCGGTCCCCGTGCGCGACGAGGCCGAACGCGCCTGGGAGTACCTCAAGCCCCTCTGGCGCGACCTGCGCGCGGCCCTGCCCTCCGACCCTGTGACCGGAGCGCCCGCCGCCGACCCGACCGGCCGGGCCGGCACCGACTGGCTCTCCCAGCTGTTCCGCAAGCTGGACTTCGGTGCGCTGACGGAGGTCGGCGGGGCGGGCATCGCGGCCGACTCCGACCCGGAGAAGCGCTTCCCGGTGTCCCACCGCCACGGCCCGGCGCTGGTTCATTTGTTGCCGTGGAACCAGGAGCTGGACAAGCGACCGGCCCCCGGCCAGGTACCGGCCCAGTCCATGCTCCAGGACTGCCTCAACCGCACCGAGGCCCACCTGTGGGCGGTCCTCACCAACGGCCGCCACCTGCGTCTGCTGCGCGACTCGTCGTCCTTCTCCACCGCGGCCTACGTCGACTTCGACCTGGAAGCCATCTTCGACGGCGAGCTGTTCAGCGAGTTCGTGCTGCTGTACAGCTTGCTGCACGCGTCGCGGTTCGCGGTGGCGGAGGGGGCGGCGGCTTCGGCGTGCTGGCTGGAGAAGTGGCGTGCGGAGGCTGTCACTTCGGGGGCGCGGGCCCTGGATCAGCTGCGGCTGGGGGTGCAGAACGCGCTGACCGTGCTCGGTACGGGGTTCCTTCGGCATCCGGAGAATGTCCGGCTGCGGGAGAACACCGACCCGAAGGCGCTTCGGGATGCGTTGTTGCGTTTGGTGTACCGACTGCTGTTCGTCTTCGTCGCCGAGGACCGGGAGGCCCTGCTCGACCCGGAGGCCGACGAGCGGCAACGGGAGGCGTACGAGCGCTACTTCTCCTCTGCCCGGTTGCGTGAGCGGGCCCGGCGGCGTCAGGGCACGGCTCATGGTGACCAGTACGAGGCTCTGCGGATCGTCCTCGACGCCCTGGGTACGGAGGGTGGTCGTCAGGAGCTGGGCCTGCCGGGCCTCGGTGGCCTGTTCTCCCACAAGGAGGCCGACGCGCCGCTCGACGGCCTGAAGCTGTCCAATGAGTCGCTACTCGCTGCCGTCCGACACCTGGCCCAGGTTCGTGACCCGGGCGCGCGGCGCTGGCGCGCGGTCGACTACCGCCACCTGGACGCCGAGGAACTGGGCTCGGTCTACGAGTCCCTGCTGGAGCTGGAGCCGAAGCATTCGGCGACGGACCGCAACTTCGAGCTGATCGAGGTGGCGGGCAACAGCCGTAAGACGACGGGTAGTTACTACACCCCGTCTTCGCTGATCGAGTGCCTGCTGGACACGACGCTCGACCCCGTCATAGACGACGCCGTCAAGCGGGGCGAGCAGCGGGCCACCGAGGCTGGCCGCCCCGACCCGGCCGATGACATCGTCGACGAGCTGTTGTCTTTGACAATCTGTGACCCTGCCTGTGGGTCGGGGCACTTTCTGGTCGCGTCGGCCCGCCGCATCGCCAAGCGGGTCGCGTCCGTACGTGAGCGCAACCCTGAGCCGACGGTCGACGCCATGCGTCACGCGTTGCATGAGGTCGTCGCACGCTGCATCTACGGCGTCGACCTCAACCCCATGGCTGTGGAGCTGGCCAAGGTCTCGCTGTGGATCGAGGCCATGGAGCCCGGCAAGCCGCTCGGCTTCCTGGACGCCCATGTCAAGCACGGGAATGGCCTGATCGGCTCGACGCCCAAGCTGCTGGCTGAGGGTGTCCCGGACGACGCCTTCAAGCCGATCGAGGGTGACGACCGGAAGTACGCGGCCGGACTCGTAAAGCGCAACAAGGCCCAGCGGGGCGGGCAGGATGAGCTTCTGTTCGATGCGGAACCCCTGCCGGGGAACGAGCAGTACGCCGCCGAACTCGCTCGGATCACCGCTGCACCCGCGGATTCCCTGAAGCAGGTGCGGGCGCAGGAGTCTGCATACCGGGCTTACTCGGAGTCGGCTGCCTATGTGCACGACCTGCATGCCGCCGACGCATGGTGCGCCGCGTTTGTTTGGCCCAAGCACGAGGGTGCGCCGGAGGCGCCTACCGACCAGGTGTTTCGTGCGCTGCGGGGTCGTGACCAGTTGGCTGTGCCGGATGCCACGCATGCCGAGATCCTGCGGCTGCGGCGCCAGTACCGCTTCTTCCACTGGCACCTGGAGTTTCCGGAGGTCTTTTTCGTTCCAGAGTCGGGCGTTGGGGTTCAGCGGGGTACGGGCTGGGCTGGCGGGTTCGACGCGGTAGTGGGAAATCCGCCGTGGGACAGTGTGAACCTTCCGGAGACCGAGTTCTTCGCGGTGCGTGCTCCGGAGATCGCAGCGACCAACAACACGGCTGCCCGCAAGAAGAAGATCCGGGAACTCAAGGACAACCCGGACACCGCCCAGTTGTACAGCGACTACGAGTCTGCCAAGCGCAAGGTCTACGGCGAGAGTCACTTCTGGCGCGCTTCAAGCCGCTACCCCCTGACCGGACAGGGAAATCTCAATCTCTACGCACTATTCGCCGAGGGCGACCGTATCCTCACCTCTACTCGCGGGCGCACTGGCGTCATCATCCCGACCGGTATCGCGACAGACGCACGTACGCAGTACTTCTTCAAGGATCTGGTCACCAAAGGCCATCTTACGGCCATCTATGGCTTCGAAAATGAGGAACGGATCTTCCCTGCCGTTCATCATGACCGGCCGTTCCTCCTGTTCTGCATGCAGGGCTCCGGCTCCCCGGACACCCCCATCTCCATCGCTTTCCGAGTCCGCCAGGTCGAACAGATCGCCGAGCGTTCCTACACCCTGTCTGGCCGTGACATCCAGCTCCTTAACCCGAACACCGGCACCTGCCCTGTCTTCCGCAGCCGCCGTGACGCCGAGATCACCCTCGGCATCTACCGCCGCGTCCCGGTCCTGAATGACGAGACGAAGGAGCCTGACGGCAATCCCTGGGGGTTGTCGTTCATGACGATGTTCCACATGTCGCATGAGTCACACCTCTTCCGCCCCAACGCCCAGAGCGGCGAGACCTTCGATGATCTCCTCAACAGTGGCTGGCATCTCGACGGCAATGTCCTAATCCGCGGCGCCGAACGGCTGCTCCCTCTTTACGAGGCGAAGATGCTCCACCACTACGACCATCGCTTCTCCACTTATGAGAACGCCACGGAGAAGCAACTGGCAGTGGGCACTCTCCCCCGCCTCACCCTGGATCAACACCAAGACGCATCTGCTCTGCCTCTTCCTCGGTATTGGGTCCCGGAACAGGATGTGCCGACAGGTAAGTTCGACAAGACCGGCGAGGAGATCAAGGAAGCTGGCGTCACCACGCGCCTGGCCAGGAGGAGGTGGGACCGGGATTGGCTGCTTGGATGGCGGGACATCACGAACACGGGCAATGAGCGGACAATGATCGACTTCACTTTTCCACGAGTCGCCGTGCCGGACGGCACCCTGCTCATGCTGCCCCATGCGGATCCAGTCGATGGGCTCTTGGCATGCCTTTCTTCCTTCGTTCTCGACTTCACTGCACGCCAGAAGGTCGGCGGTACCCATCTCAAGTTCTTCACGGTCTACCAACTACCAGTCATCGCACCCGAACAAGTCATTCCCCACTCTGGCTTCATCACCCCTCATGTCCTCGAACTCACCTACACCGCACACGACATGAGAGCGTTCGCCCGCGACCTCGGCGACGTCGGCGCTCCTTTCCTCTGGGACGAGGACCGCCGCGCCGTCATCCGCGCCGAGCTAGACGCCCTCTTCTTCCACCTCTACGGCATCACCCGCGACGACACGGCCTACATCCTGGACACCTTCAACGTCACCCGCGACAACGACATCAAGGCGCACGGCGAGTACCGCACCAAGAACCTGATCCTCGCCGAATACGACCGCATGGCCGCCGCCGGCCTCACCCTGGAGAACCCGCTGACCGAGGGCGAGTCCGGCACCTACCGCTCCACCCTCACCCCGCCCCCCGGCCAGGGTCCCCGCCACGCCTGATCCCACCGAGGAACCGAACACCCCGTGGTACGTCGAAGCCAGACCAGCAACCCGCGCTCGGCCGTCGTCTTGACGTCGGGCGCGGACTGGGGGACGCGTGCCGCCGGGCAACGCCGGGGCAACGGGGCCGAGTTCCCGATGCCCCGGCGGCAGGCGGCGAAAGTCAAGGCGTTGCAGCAGTCTCTCGGGCTGATACGCACGGCGATCAACGCCAAGCGCTGGGCCCAGGCGCGCTACATGCTCAGCCGCGCCCGGGCCCTGGTCAACGCTCTGCCCGCCGAGCAGACCGTCAAGGAACGCGAGCAGCTCTCGCTGCTGCGGAAGAAGTTCGAGGCACGCGGCACACCGGCAGCCATGAGCGCCGCCAAAGCGAAGGCGGGTCCAGCGGCGCGGGCAAGCGGCAAGAAGACGGCCGCGAAGCTCACACCACAGAAGGCCGCGCCGAAGTCGACACCCGACCTCGGCGACCGCTTCATCAACCGTGCTTCGCTCGGTTACGCCCCCGAGGCTCCCGATACGAACCTCACGAAGGGCGCCCAGCCCTCGCGGCCCACGGCGAAGGGCGGGCGGGCCAGGTCCTTGGAGTCTCGTACATGAACAGCCTGTTCGGCGATCGCGATCTCCACGCAGTCGTCACCCTCACTGCCGCTGTAGCTGGACTTGAACCAGGCGAGATCCGTCGTACTGCCGCTCATAGCTCTCCTCGGAGTTGCTCCAGCAAGGCCCGGGATTCACTGGGACTCAGAGCCTGCGAGCGCAGTGTTTCATAGCGTTGGCAGAGCGCACTCACCTCTTTCACGTCGGAGATCAGCCGCCCGTTCTTCTGCCCTTCGGAATACCCGAGCCGCTGCCCCGCAGGGGTCTCCAAGATCCGCACCGGTCCATCCAGACACGCGTGCAACCCAGCTTCCAGCGGAACCACTTGCAGCGTCACGTTACGCGGAGCGCTGCGTTCCAGCACCTGGTCAAGCAGCTCACGCATCGCCTCGACATCGCCAAACCGCCGCCGGAACACATGCTCCTCCACGATGAAGCTGAACGGCACAGTCGGCCGCTCACGCATCATCGCCTGCCGCTCCATCCGCGCCGCAAGCTGCGCCTCAAGCTCCGCATCCGTCCGCAGCGGGATCGTGCCCTCGAACACCGCCCGCGCATACCCCTCCGACTGCAACAACCCCGGCACCAGCCGGCACTCGTACGTGCACAGACTCACCGCCTCCCGCTCCAGCCGCGCCCACCGCCGGAACCATGCCGCAAGGCCCACCTCGCCCCGACTCAAATGGCGCGCAGCCCTCCGCAGCGCGCCGGTGTTCCCCAGCGCCTCCTCCGCACGCTCCACGAACGCCTCATCCGGCATCCGGCGCCCCAACTCCACCGACTCCACCGTGTGCTTGGAGTACTGAACGACAGCCGCAAGCTCCTCCCGACTGAGCCCCGCGTGCTCGCGTAACGCCTGGACGACTGCGCCGAACGTGCGCAGACTGTCCGACGGATGAGGCTCCCGCTCCCCCTCCCCCGCCGGAACCGTCCGGGCGCTGACACCCTCGGCCGCCTCCGCTTCGACGATGTCCATCCGCCGCCCCTCTCTCCAGCCCCTCGGGCCCGCACACTTCAACACTCAGCGTGACGTCTGGACACGCGTACTGTCCACTCCACGCACCCGTACGCTCACTCCGCGTACGGGGATCGGCGCTCGCATTCGGTCACACCCGACCGTCACGCTGGCGCCATGCAGCAACCCTCTCCCCAACTCGCCACCTCACCAGTCACCTTCACTCAGCTGCTGTCGTCCACGCGGCGCGGTGCCCGGCTCGCCCGACTGCTCTGCGTGAGCCAGCTGCGCTCCTGGGGCACCCCGCAGGACCTCACGGAGCGTGCCGAGATCGTCGTGGCGGAGCTTGCCGCCAACGCGGTACTCCACGGCCACCTGCCCGGTCGCAGCTTTCGCCTGACCCTCGTGTTCGACGCCGCGCCCGGCCGCCTATGCATCGACGTCACCGACGCGCGTGGCGACAGGTGGCCGCAGGATCGCCCCACGAGCGCCGCACCCGGCAACGCGCTCCACCCCGACGGGCGCGGCCTCTCACTCGTCGCCGCGGTCGCCGACCACTGGGAGACACTCCCCTTTCCACCCAGCGGCAAGACCGTCCGGGCCGAGCTGATCGACACCGTCGCGTGATCACGTCGGCGGGAGCGAGGCCGCGCTTCGTGAGGTGCCTGCCTGGCCCGTCAGGCGCGCATTCCCAGTTTGAGGGCTGCTTCGCGGGCCTTCTCGTCGGCCATGGCGATGAGCTGCTTCCGCCCGCGGTGGGTCTGGAAGTCCGCCCGCGACCTGGCCAGGAGGGAGTCCGCCCGCTCGATCAGCTTGTGCGCCGCTTTCAGTGCCTTGATGAGGTCCTTGGTGTACCGGTTGGACGGCAGCGCGTGGACCTCACTCGTGTGCGCACGGACGCGAGTGATCAGGCGGAGCACGGTCTGCCGCTGGGCTTCCAGCTCGGCGGCACGCTGAGCCGCGCGTGGGTTCGGCGCCTGGCCGGGGCCCGAAGCCGCTCGTCGCCAGTTGGGAGTCGTCTGACTCCGTCCCGCGGTCGGCGCCGGGCGAGCGGACAGGCGCGCCGCTGTCGCGTTCAGTGGAGTGATGTGCCCGAGCGCCTGGATGGAGAAGAGCGCGACGCTTTTCTCGTCGGCGAACTGCCGGGCCTTGGCCGTATAGCCGCCGGACGCGTAGAACAGCAGGCGGTGGTGCGAGTCCGCCACTCCACGCAGTTCTCGGACTGGGCCGACACCGATCGGCTGGCTGTAGTGCTTCACCTGCGCGATGGCGTCCCGAGCGATCACGTCGACGCCCCCGTCCGCGCCGGCGCCCGTCACCCGCGCGTCGATGAAGCCGAGGCTGCGCATGTGGTCGACGGCGGCGAGTTCGGCGTCCTGCCACGTGCGGATGGTTCTCGCGTGGTACGCCCTCTCCTGTGAGCCGGCGCTTTCTTCCGCACGCGGAGGTGTGGACGCCCGGCCGGCCCCCGCCCGGTGTGCGCCGGACGTTCCCGAGGCACCGCGGTGGCCCTGCCCGGCGCGCGGAGGAGCAGCCGGGCCGTTGCCGCCGCCCTGTCGGCCGGCGGCGACCAGAGCACGGGCGACGGCCGCGGACAGGGCCTTGAGCTCTATCGCGCCTTCGGGGCCGTCGAGCACGACCGCCTCGCCGAACCGGGACTGACTCCCCCTCCCCAGGACGGTGAGGGGGCGGCGCAGTTCCATGTGTTGCACCTTGAAGGTGCCCCGCCACAGGAGGAGTCGCCGACGGGTCAGTGCGCCGTGGAACCGGAGGGTGGTGAACAGCAGCTCGACCCGTTCACCGGGCGCCAGGTGCGTCAGTAGCTGTTGGGCCTCCGGCGAGTTGCCCACCCAGCCGCTGCCGCGGGCAGCAGCGGAGGTGCGAGGGTCTCGGCGAAGACTTGACACCATGCCATCTTGCATCAACTCCCGATGCGGGACGTAGGGGTCCCGCCGCGGACATTGGGCGACCGGCTACGGTCGTACCGGCCAGAGCGGTGGACGTCACGCCAGGGCCGGCCAGGCAGCACGCCAAAAGCGCGTTGCCCCCGCCAACAGACTTATCTACGGTGGCTTTTGACACTTGGGGGATCAGGGGGGGGCAACGGGCGAGTGGGCGTCGACGTCACCGATGAACCCGGCCGAGCCGTCGCGGTTGACCTCCTGCTGAATGATGCCGAACATGCTTTCCTGTACGGCAGGTTCGCCGTTGTAAGGCCCCTTCTGCGCCGCGTCCAAGACGAGTTCGGCACGCCCGACGCCGAGGACATGGCGGTACGGTACGCCGTCCTTCGCGCCGCCTTGGCCGCCCGGGTCGGAAACTGGCCGGAGGCGGTCCGGCGGTGCCCCGACACCAGCCTGGACCTGGCAGCGACGGGGGTCGTGCACGCCCTCGCGGTGAGCGCCCTCCGCAGACTGGGTGAAGAGGGTGGGCGGCACACCGACTTCGGCACCGCGGCCCTCGCGATCGTGCTGTGGGCGCATCTCCTGGACGAGGACGACCCCGGCGACTTCCGTGCGCTCCTCACCGAGCGGCGCGGCGCTCCCGTGCCCGACGAGCTCTGGGAAGGGGCCCGAGGCGATCTGCTCGGGCGCATCACCGGCCTGCTGCACGCCCTGGACGTCCGGGGCGGCCGGGACGCCCTCGCCGCCTGGGAGACGGCCTGGGAGGCCGAGCGTGCCGTCCTTGCGGTCCTCTCTTCGGACGCCGGGCCCGACGGCCTGATCCCGCTCGGAGAGGCCGCCCATCATCTCGTGAGCCACGAGCGCGGCGAGGCCCTCCTCAACGCCTACACCGCACGCCACCCCGACGCCGCCACCTGGGCCGCGGACCCGCCCGACCACCGTGCGTGCGCCGGCCCTCTCGCCCAGGCCCTCGCGGAACGGGGCCGGAACCAGGTGCGGGCCGGAGAGTGGAGCGGGGCGCTCGCGGACTTCGGCACGGCGGCGCGGCTCGGCCACACCCTCGGCGCCGAGGACCGGGCGGCCGTACTCCGCGCGGGGAACAACGTCGGGCGGAGCCGCACCGGGCGCGACTACTCCCCCGTCACCCGTATCCAGGGCCTGGAGCTGGCCAACGCGCTGCTGCCCGGGGACGGCTCGCTGGCAGCCGAGCTGACCGCCGAGCTGGTGCGGCAGGGCCGCAAGGTCTTCGACAGCGACCCTCGGCAGAGCAGGAACCGCTTCGCGCGGGCCCTGGTCGTGTCGCCCGGTGACCGGGACGCCAGGTCCGGCCTCGACGACCATCTGAAAGGGGACCTGCGCCGAGCGCTCGACGGGGCGCAGCCCCAGGAGAAGATCCACGCGGAGGCGGTGCGGGACCTGCTGCGGCGCGATCCGGACTGTGCACCGGCCCGGAGGTGGCTGAGAGATCGTAATGCCGAGTGGGCCGTGGCCGCCGCGTCCAGCGGGCACATGGCAGCGGCTCGGTCCGCCGTGCGCCACGTGATCCAGTACGACGGCGGCCAGGGCCCGCACGGAGAGGAACTCGTCAGCAGCGTGCTCGTCGACCTCCTGGTCGACGAGGCCGGGTTCTCCGGAGCCGAAGGCACTCGCGCCGGACGGGAACGCGGCGTCGACCTGCTGAACACGGCCATCGGCATCGCGGGCCCGGCCCGTGACCGGGTCAGGGAGACATACGAGGCGGCGGTGCTCGACCTCGCCGAGTATCTCCAGGCCACGGCGTCCCCGTCGGACGTCATCGAGCTGTTCCTGCGGGACTTGATGCGAACCGGTGTCAGTGCCCGCTTCGACCAGACCGTGCAAGCCGCCTACCTGCGCCGCGCCCAGACCCGCGAGGAGGAAGGCGACCTCGGCGGAGCGCGGCGCGACCGCGCGTGTGCGCAACAGATCGGTGCCGAACTGCCCGATCAGGGACTGCTGTTCGGTCCCGCTCCCCGGATCCGCCCACGCCACCACTACGACTTCGGACAGGACACTCTTTTTTGAACGTCGACAGGCCCGCCTCGGGCGCCCGGGGCGCCGAAGCACCCCCGATTCCCTGGTTCGGCCCCACTCTCCACGAACTCGTCCCCGACAGCCCGCCGGGTACCCGGCCCCCGGTCCTCCGCAGACAGGTGGGGCAGGCCCTCACCGCGGCCCGGCAGGATCCGGTCAGGCAGGAGCACATCCGCCGGGCCGACCATGCCTCCCGCGGTGCCGTCGCCGCCCTCGTCGCCGAAATGCTCACCCCGCCCCTGCCCCGCCACGACTCCGAGGAACTTCCGTGAACGGTTCCGCCCCGGCCGCTCCCGCCGGTCCGCCGACCGAACTCGACAAACTGCGGCGCCGGGTCGAGGCGCTGTCCCGCAAACGTGACGAGGCCGAGACGCGGCTGCGCACTCTGCTGAGCTCCCTGCTGCCGCTGGACGACCTGCTCGCCGACACGCGCCGCCGGGCCGGTGCCCTGCACGAGGCGCGATCCGCCCGCGAGGCGACCTCGGCCGCCGTCGCGCTGAGCGAGCAGATCGACGCGGCACACCTGATGCTGCGCGGTGAGTTCGCCCGGCACGACGTCAGCTTGATGGACGCGGCGGGAAGGGCCCTCGATCCGGCGGAGATGCGCGTCGTCGGCACGGAAGCCCATGCCTCCGCCCCGGACGGCACCGTCCTGAGGGAGGTAGTCAGCGGCTTCCGCCTGGGCGCGTCCATCCTGCGCCCCGCACAGGTGGTCATCGCGGTGCCGGGCCCCGCACCGGAATCCGAGCCGGCTCCGGCAGCCGAGGACGGCCCGGATCCGGCGGCCTCCGAGGTACCCCCGGCCGGTGGCGGGCGGGCGCAGCCACGGCGTACCTCCCGCTCCCAGCGGAAGCTCCCGCGCAAGCCCTCGGCCGGGCGGAGACGCCGCTCCCGTCGCGGCTGACCCGGCGGCCACCGCACCTCCCCCGTCCTTACGTCCGACGCCCCACGACGATCAGGAAGCAACCTTCCATGCACCGGACTCTCGGCATCGACCTCGGCACCACCAACTCCGTCACGGCCTGGCTGCACGACGGCGTCCCCGTCGTCCTGCCCAACCGGCACGGGGATCAGGCCACCCCCTCGGCCGTCGGACTCGACTCCCGGGGTGCCCTGCTGGTCGGGCACGAAGCCCTCAACTGGCGTGTCGCTGATCCCACTTCCGTGATCACTGAGGTCAAGCGGCTGATCGGGCGACGCTGGGACGACGAACTCGTGCAGCAGGCGCTCAAGGCTCGGCCCCGCGACGCGCCGCCGGTCCGGGCGAGCGCCGACGGCTCGGTGGAGATCCGGCTCGGCGAGCACTACCTGTCCCCCGTGCAGGTCTCCGCCGTCCTGCTGCGCCGGCTGAAGGAGGATGCGGAGAGCACTGCGGGGGTGCCGTTCCGGCGTGCGGTGATCACCGTGCCGGCGTACTTCGCCGAGCCACAGATCCACGCGGTGCGTGAGGCGGGACGACTGGCCGGTTTCCACGTGGCGCGGATCGTGGCGGAACCGACCGCCGCCGCGCACGCCTTCGGCGTCAGGGCGGGCGAGAACGGCACCACGGACTACGCCACCGTGCTCGTCTTCGACCTGGGCGGCGGCACCTTCGACGTGTCGCTGCTGACGATCGGTCCGGGTTACTTCTCGGTGAGCGAACTGGGCGGAGACAACCTCCTCGGCGGCGCCGACTTCGACGCACTGCTCGACGACCACCTGCGCGAGCAGCTCGCAGGACGCGACCACAGCGGCGAAGGAGACGCCTTCCGGATCCGGGCCGCCGGCGAGCGCGCGAAGATCGAACTGTCCGCGCGGGACGTCTCCGAGGTGACCCTCGCTCCGCTCGGCCGCCAGGGCGGATCCTGGTCCGGGGCGGTGCGGCGCACGGTCTTCGAGGGGCTCCTCACCGCGCACCTGCGCCGGATGCGGGAGACGGTCGAGTCGGTGCTGAAGGAAGGCGAGGCCCTGCCGGAAGACGTCCAGCGCGTCCTGCTCGTCGGCGGCTCCACCCATATCCCGGCCGTCCGGCGCGAACTGGCGGACCTCTTCGGTGAGGAGACGGTGGCGCACACGGTGGATCCCATGATGGCCGTCGCGCACGGCGCCGCCGTGGAGGCCGCTCTCTTCGGCACCCTCGACTGCCCCGCCGAGACCTGTACCGCCGAGGGCATTCCCGTCACCGCCGACGCCTGCCCGGACTGTGCCACCTCGCTGCTCGGCACGGCCACCGTGGACTGCCCGGTCTGCCACGTCCCCGCCCCCGAGCCCACGGCCACCTGTCCCGTGTGCAGCGCAGACCTGTCCGGACTGCGCGCGAAAGCTCCGGTGGCCACCCGCGTGGAGTGCCCGGAGTGCGGCCGTGCCGACAACCCCGCCTCCGCGGCTGTGTGCCTCGACTGCGACGCGCCGCTGGACGCGGGCGGCCTGAAGTGCCCCGGCTGCGGGATGGTCAACGCCGCCGGTCTCAGCACCTGCTCGTTCTGCGGTGGCGACTTCGGCACCGCTCCCGCCGAACAGGTCACGGCACAGCACCTCGGACTCGAGCTGGAGGACGGCACCGTGGAGCTCCTCTTCCCCGGCGGTACGCCCTTCCCGACCGATTGGCGCCGGGTGGACGACCTCGTGGTGCGCGGCGGCAACGGCAGATCAGTGCGGTTCCAGGTCTGGGAGGGACCACACCTGGGCTCGGCGCAGCGCAACGAGTTCTGCGGCGGCTTCGTCGACGAGCACACCGATGGACTCCGGGGAGACGTACCACTCGACCTCCAGGTACGGCTCGACGCCGACCGGACCATCGAACTGAAGTACCGCATCGGCTCTGGCGACTGGCGCGGTGCCCGGCTGCGGCGCAGCATGGTCTCCACCGCCGTCGGCCGGAAGGCGGCCGAACTCCACGCCCGCTACGCCGACTTCCTGCACACGTGGGACCAGGAGGTCACCCCCGCCGAGCGTGACGCCCTCACCGAGGTCCTGACTGACCTGGACGCCCTCAGCAAGGGGGAGCCTGTGGGCCGTTCCCTGGATGGCCTGCTGGACTCGGCCCGCGACACCCTGGAGCTGTGCGTACAGGCCCGAAGTGCCTCCGCCAGGGCGACGGTCGCCGCACGGGGCGGACGCGGACTGCTGCCACCACCGCTCCTGGAGGACCTGCGGAAAGCGGCGGAGGCGGTCATGGACGCACGCAGGGCCATGGACGCCGACGCGATGCGGGCCGCCACGGAGCGGGCCGAGGAGCTGTGGACCGGGCTCGACCGCGCCGTCCGCACCTCGATCCTCACCATCCGCTTCGCCGAACAGGACGCATACCCGACGATCCTCCGCAAGGAGATCCTGGACGCCCGCGACGCCCTGCGCAGTGCCGTGGAACGTGGTGACCAGGCCGCGCAGGACACCCAGTTGGTACGCCTCGTACGCCTCGGCGAACAGGGCCGTGGCCAGTTCGCGGAGGTGAGCACCCCCTCCGCCACCGGGAGCGTTCTGCCGTCCAGGCGGTGACAGGCTGCGGGATGCGGCACGGTGCAGGGCACGTTCTGCCCTGCACCGCACGCCCCGACGGGCCACACGCAGCGGCAAGTCCGTCCGGGCGGTGCTCACAACGCCGGTCGAAGCGTGCGGCCTGCTCACCGTCGGTAACGCCAGATCTGTCGCAGCCGCAGAGCCTCCATGGCTCGATGGGTCTCAAGCTCGGAATCCGGGACGGGCTCCCGGCCGAGGCCGAGGCGCACCTGGCGATAGAGCCGGTGCGGGGCGGCGACGGAGCTGTCGACCAGCGTCGACAAAAGCGGTTCATCAGCAGGTGTGCCCCGGTCAGCCGCGACAAGCAATGCGACCTGATCGTCGAGGTGCAGGAACGGCACCTGCCCGCCCGACCTGAGTCGGAGGTCGCCCCAGTTCAGGGGGGTGCCGTCGACGCGGGCCAGTTCCTCGAGGATGCCGCGGACCGTGAGGGCCAGCTTGTCGATCCTCTCGGCCGGCAGGCGGTCGTCCTGCGGTGGCTCGGCGGTGCGGCCGGCCGTCGACGACGTGTTCCGCGGGACGGGCGCGGGCTGGGCGGATCGCTCGGCGGACATCCGGTCCTCCAGTACGCGCCGCCACCGCCTGAGGTGCTTGGCCTCCGCGACCGGTAGCGGCTGGGCGAACTGGTCGCACTGCTTCCCGATCTCGTCGAGCACCCGCTGCAGGTCCCGGGTGGACCGTTGCCTATGGGTCTGGCCCAGCTCACCGAGCAGGCGTCTGATCTTCCTGAGGTTCGGATCCGTCTTCTCGACCGGCTTGGGTTCGAGGGCCTTGGCCGGCTTCGCTTCGGGAGACACGGTCCGATGCTCCGCCTTGGCCGGGGTGACGGTGATCGGGCGCCCGATCAGACGGTCGAGGAGGTCCAGAACACGGTCACCCTCCATCAGCCACACACGGAGGTCCCGCTTGTGGGCGCGAACTTCTTCATACCGACGGAGATGCGCCTCTCCTTGTCGCATCGCCTCCGACAGGCGCTGGGCACGCGTCCCCTTCGTCCGAGCTCGGATCCTTGCCGCCTCCTCCAGCTTTTCCCGCATCTCCGCACGCCTCTGACGTGCCTGACGCAAGTCGCTCTCGGAGGGTGCTTGCTTCCTGACGGAGGGCTGGTTCGCAGCAGGCGGCGGAGCGGCCGACACGCGTGTCTCCCGGCTCCCGTACGCCTCATGCGTCTTCTTGACCTCGGCCGCCGCCCACTGCTGCAGAGCGAACTCCGAAGCCGGCTCAGCGGCCCCGAGCCGGCTCAGTACCTGGCCCAGGTACGGAAGGGGCCTGCCCAAGTGGGTGACGACCAGGACACTCAGCAGCGGGCGGTCGGGTACGCGAGGCTTGTCCACCTCGATCAGCAGTTCCTGGCGCTTGGGGTTCGGCAGGTCGTAGACCCACCGGCCGAGCCGCCCGGACAGCTCGCTCCACGTGATCGTGGCGCCCTTCGCCGCGACCTCCTCCAGCACTTTCCTGAGCGCGTCGGCTGTCCGTCCCGGTGCGGTCTCCGATGCTTTCGGCCCGCTGGGCACGGGTTCGGTGAGCGGGGTTCGCTCACAAGCGCCGGCGACGCGAGGCGCCGGGACGTGCTTCTCGTCGAGCGCGACGCTGGGACGCCACAGACCGGTGCGCTCCGCGTCCAGGCCATTGAGCCGTACCAGGGCGTCGGCCCGCACCGCCCACGAGGAACCGTTTCCCTCGACGACATCCGTGACCAGCAGCCGGACCGAACCCGCGAGGCGGTAGACGTACTGGTCCGTGGGAGCCGGCACCGTGTCGGGCAGGGACAGACAGGCCCGGACGATGCGGCTTCCCGCCGGCTTGACGAAGCCAGGGACCAGACGCCTGCCGGGCACGTCCAACGACGAGGAGGACACGGGTGCCGCTTCCGCGTCCACCGCGAACACGACCTGTCCGCCGGGAAGGGCCACGCTGCTGGGAAACGGCTCACAGCCGATGCCGTCGTCGCGGACCGCTCCCTCGGCACGCAGCTCCTCGAGCGCGGGCGTGACGAGTCCGCTTTCGGTCATCCGGCAGTGCTCCAGGTGAGCCCAAGGGGTCTTCTTGCCGTCGGTCACGGTGCCGATGAACACACGACGGTCATTGCCCTCGGTCTCGCACCGCACGAGCAGCGCGTAGCCTCGGCGCGCCACCGTGTCGCGGGCGAGCGCGTCGTCCCGGCCGAAGACCCATTCGATACGGCCTTCCTTCGCGCCCAGGCTGTCCGCCGCCTTGCGCCAGCTCCGGTAGTCCTCCGGGTGGAGTTCGAACCGGAGGTGCGTTTTCGTACGACGCAGCCAGAAGTCCACGGCATCACCCTGACAGTGCCCGAAGCTGCGCAGCTCGCCCTGGACCGCATGTCCCTGCGCCGAGAGCCAGCGAGTGACATGGGCCTTGATGAACAAGTGGTCGGCGCCGTCCGCGCTGTGGGTGGTCCGGTGGCATTCCCCACGGCCCGGGTCGGCTTCGTGGGCGAAGTGACATACCCTCGTCACATACCGCTTGGGGCGCAGCGGCTCTCCACAGCCGCCGAGAAGCGTGCCGCACCAGAAGTCGTCCCTCCCGAATTGACGGAGGAACTCGTCAAGGTTGTGCGGCTGTTCAGGGAGGATCACCGGCTGATCCGAGTCGCGGCCTCCGATGACCTCGGTCTGGATGAGACGGGTGTCGATCTGCCCCAACTCTGGGTCCTCCAATGAATACGTGAGACGACCGTGCGGCTTCGCGGGCCTTCTCGTCGGCCATGGCTATGAGTTGCTTCCGCCCGCGTTGGGACTGGAGGTCCGCCCGCGCCTTGGTCAGGAGGGAGTCCGCGCGCTCCGTCAATTGTGCGCCGCTTTCATCGCCTCGATGAGGTCCTTGGTGTACCGGTTGGCGGGGCAGCTCGGGGAAGGCGTCCTCCCAGACCTCGCGGATGGAGGGCTGACCAGGCGACGCAGAACGGGCCACTGCTCCGCCGGCAGCCGGTGGTGAAGGAAGGCCGCCAGATCCTCGCGCGGGCCCTCGGCGAAGACAGCCCGGCCCGCCCTGCCGTCGGTCACGGTGCCGAACAATGCGAAGAGAACCCAACCGCGCTCGAGGTTTCGGGCAAACCCGCACCACTCACCAAGTGAGTGCGAGCGCGTCCACGCCTACACGGGCAGCGCGGGGAACACCGTCACGGAGCCGTCCCTGTCGCGGGCGATCTCGATCGCCACGTCCCTCGGGCGATCGCTGACCGTGACGCCACGGCCCAGTTGGTGAATCCGGTGTGCCGCGCTCATGAGGCGATCGACCTCACCGGTCGTGAAGACGGGTCGCAGACCGTTAGGGCGTGCCAGTTCCAGGGCTGACAGGCGTACCAGGACACCAGCCATGCCCGACTCCAGTTCGTCGAGGCGCTGTTGATCGCGCTTGAGTGCGCGGGTGAAGTTCTTGAACGGGTTGTCGGGGTCGCTCTGGGCGTGCTCGACGGCCTGGAGGACGACGACCCGCCGCATCAGCGCGATGGCCAGGGACGCGAGTTCGAGGTGGGTGCGGAACGTGCCTCCCTGGTCGTCGATGCCGGGGAACGACTTGGTCAACGTGGCGAGTTCGACGGCCTCGCCCTCGGGCAGTCTGTCGAGCGCGCTCTGCCATTGGGCCAGGCGGATGTCGGCTCTGCCCAGTGCCGTGTCGATGGTGTGCACCGCCGAGTCGAGTCCCAGTGAGACACCGAGCTTGCCCTCGTCGAGCAGGATGGCCGTGGCCTTGTCGATGGCGGCACGGCAGCCGTTGAGCGCACTGTGCTCGTCGTCGAGCTTGTCCTGCTGAAGTTGTTCCAGCAGTTCCGTGATGTGCTCGATGGCCTGCTGGCGTTGACGGTCGGCGTGCGCGCTCACCCCCACCGCCACGGCCATGAGCACGAGCGGAGCGGCGACGGTGAGCGCCGTGCCGCCGGCGGCCGCGACACCGGCGGTCGCACCCGCCCCTCCGACCGCACCCGCCGCTGTCGCTCCTCCGACCGGCACGAACTTCGCCTGGGCGGCGATCTTGCCCGACGTGTTCACGAGCGCGCCATACATGCCACCGGTCGCGCCCTTCGGCACCATCGGCCGGACGAGCCCCTTCCCGAACTGGGCCGCGACCTTCGCCGGGACCACCATGCGATACAGGTTCTCGCCGGAGGCGGTCGCCCTGGCCGCCGTAAGGGAACTGCGCGTCGATTGCGTCATGAACTGCGACAGGTGCTGCGCCAAGGGGCTCGCGGCGTCTAGCGGGATGCCACGGCGGCGGTCGATCTTGTCGGGCAGCGGATGTACCTCAAGCGTGACGATCGGCTCGTCGGCCATGACGGCCAGCACTCCGCGCAGTTCGGCCAGGCGCTCGGCCGTCATCGACTCACCCGCGGTCAGCGCCGCCGGCACCCGGACGTCAGCGGTCGCCAGCGTCCACACGGGCACGGTCGTCTTACGGTCGTCAGTCATCGTCTCCCCTTGTGTTTTCCAACATGCTCGTAGCCTCAGTCGCCATCACCGCATGTGCACCCACCCGTGCAGCCCCTCCAGCTGCCGCGGCAGCCGACTGCCCTGCCAGCCCAGCACCAACCGCTGCCGGGCACGGGTGATCATGACGTAGTACGCCATGCGCAGGGTCGCCTCCGTGGGATCCGTGGCGGAGTCGGACTCCGCGTCGGCGATGACGACGGTGTCGAAGTCAAGGCCCTTGGCGCTGGCCCGGTGGACGACGACTACGCCGGGGCGGGCAAGGTCGAGGTCGCGGTAGCGTCCGGAGGACGCCGCCGAACTGTAGAGCTGGGGTTCTTGGGCGAGGCCGGCGCGCTCCAGGCGGCGCATAAGATCGGCGGCTGTGCGCAGGGAGTTGACGATGACTCCGATACGGTCCCTCGGGTGCCTCGCCGCCATGGTGGCGATGTCGTCGGCGAGCTCCTTGATGCCGGAGTAGTGGCGGACGACGGGCAGCGTGCCGCTGCGGAAGGGGATGTCGGGGCGGGCGCCGCCGGTGCGGAAGTGCTCGGCAAGCGAGGCGATCTCGCGGGTGTTCCGGTGGTTGCCGGAGATTTCGACACGTCCGGTGGAGCGGCCGAGGGCGTCGGTGATCTCGGTGAGGGTGGAGTTCGTCTCGGTGAGGCGCTGGCACTCGTCGGCGAAGACCGTCACGGAAGCGGCGGCGAGGCGGGCCATGCGGTAGAAGCCCGGCGACAGGTCCTGGCCCTCGTCGATGACCAGGTGCGGCGTGGCCTCCTCGTTCTCGCCGAGGGCGGCGGCGGCCTGTTGGGTGAGGGCCGCCCAGTCGAACCAGCCGTCCTGGGTGCGTGGTGCGCCGTATCCGAAGTGGCGCAGGACCCAGCCGTGGACGGTGGCGGCCTCGACAGGTGCGCCCGGGACCGTGAGGCCCTGGAGGGTGTCGCCCAGGAGCTGGCGCAGCAGGTTGGAGCGGGACAGCAGCAGGGTGGGGCGGCCGGTGAGGGCGAGGTGGACGGCGCGGTGTGCGGCGAGCAGGCTCTTGCCGCTGCCGGGCGGGCCGCTGACGACGTGGTTGCCGGTCAGCGGCAGGGCGTCCAGGCAGTCGCGCTGGGCGGGGGTGAGGTCGGGGTGGAGGACGGGTGTGTTCGCGGTGGTCATGGGTGTCATCCCTGGGCGATGGCGGCGGCGTACTCGCGGCTCGCGGTGAGGACGTCGGTGAAGTAGCCGGGGACGCGGGCGGAGCCGACGACCAGGGCGCGGTCGAGGAGGGTGTTGCCGGTCTGGCAGCTCGTCTCGGGCAGCAGGGTGCAGGCGTGGCAGGCGGCCCGGTTGAGGTTGCCGAAGCCCTGGCCGGTGTGCTCGGCGCACAGCGGGTCGGCGGAGCACCAGGCGGCCGCCTCCAGCATGCGGATGAGCGTCTCGGCGAAGTGCGGTGCCTCGCCCTGCCGGACCAGGCCGCCGAGGGTGCCTTCCGCGTCACCGGCGGCCGTGTAGATGAGCAGTCCGCGCTGGCCGTATTCGGGGCGGCCGTAGACGCGTTCGCGCAGGCTGGCGGTGGTGTAGCCGGAGTCGAAGGACAGCTGGCGGATGAGCAGGTGGGCGACGGTGTGCAGGAGCAGGAAGCGGGGCGAGAGTTCGCTGCCGGTCGTCTCGGCGAGCTGTTCGTCGCGGAACGACGCGTCGAGGTCCGTACGGACACCGTGGACGTGGGCCCGCACGCGGGGGTCGTTCTCCCAGGCGGTGAGGCGCTGTTCGTCGAGGGTGAGGACGATGCCCTCGCCGTAGACCTCGGTTGCGGGGAGCCAGCGCAGGCGGCCGCCGGTGTCGGCGGGTACGAGGGTGCCGCCCGGCGAGTGGCGGCGGAAGCCGGTCAGCGCCCGCACCTCGCGGAGGCGGTCGACGAGGACGACGCCGTCGATGTGCCCGTCGAGGGTGGCCCAGGGCTCCTCCTTCTCGCCGTCGAGGCCGAGTCCGCTGCGCCGGATCGCGAACTCCGGCGTGGGTTCGGGAAGCTGACTGGCATCGAAGGCGTACCACTCGTCGCGGCTCAGGTCGATCTTGCCAGACTTTCCGGGCTCCGGCCGGTTGGTGGGCGGCTGCGCGGAGGCGCCTGTGGCCTCCGCGACGAGCTGGTCGATGAGGCCGTCGGAAGCGTCGGTGTCCTCCTTGATCATGCCGCGGAAGATATCGGCCCTGGACGTACCGACCGCGTCGATCAGGTTCCTCCAGTAGCCATGGGCCAGGACGGCCTCCGCCATGTTCCGCTCCGCACGCGGGGCTTCGGCGGTCTGAGGGATGTCGAGGGCCGAGTAGACGACCGGGTAGTAGACGTTGCCGGCGGTGCGCTGCACGATGTGCACCTGCTGACCGCAGGAAGCCCTCGCGTCCCAGTGCTGCCAGGGGTTGCGGCCCGAGCAGCGTCCACCCTGGGGGCCGAGGACGTCGAGCAGGTCGCGTTCGGCGCCGCAGGGCTTGCCGCCCTGCCCGGTCGCTCCGCAGCGCACCGAGAGCGCTTCGAGTCCGGAGGCGCGGTCCGCGACACGGAAGCTGAGCCGGCGTGCCTTCCAGGCGTGCTTCGACTCGGAGCAGGCCTCCCGCAGTTCGGGCGCGAGCTTGGAGTGGGCCCAGTACCACCAGTCGACGTCGTCGAGGTGTCCGTCCGGACAGATGCGGACGAACCGCATCGGGGTGAGGCGGGGTGCGGCGGCGCAGGACGTGCAGACGGGTGGCTCACCCGGCTTCTCGTTCTCGCGCAGAAAGCGGACCATGGCCCGGCAGGAGCCGCAGAACAGCCAGCCGGGGAAGCGCACATAGGGGACGCCGGGGCGGTCGGGCTTGTCGTAGCGGTCGTTGAGGGTGTGGGGCGCGGCGAAGAATCCCTTGACGCCGAGGCGGGCAGCGAGCCGTTCGGAGGGGACGGGGGTCTTGAGGTCCGGCCACCTCTCGATGCCGGCGGCGACGAACGACTCGCCCTGGACGTCCAGCACCGAGCCAACGCCGAACGGCAGCACGGTCTGCGCCTGGCGGACCCGGAGTTTGCGCTTCACTTTCCCGCTCCCGTCACGGTGATCTGGCACTCGCGGTCGACGCTGCGCATGGAGTTGAGGGTCTCCCACAGGCCGTAACGCTGTTCGAAGGCCTTGAGCAGGTTGTGCTGGCCCTTGCCCTGGCTGCGGTAGTAGAGGTCCTTGCCCTCGGCGGCGGCGGTGCCGGCCTGCCGGTACCAGTCGTCCAGGAGGTAGCCGAGTTCCGCTCGTACGTCGGCGCGTACTGCGTCCGCGTCGGCTCCCGTGGCGCCGCGCTCGGCGGTCGCGGCACGCTCGGCGAGGGCGTCGGCGATCCGCCCTGCCTCTTCCTTGTGATCGGTGATCCGTCCGGCCCGGTTCTCGGCGGCCAGGCCGAGCCGGTGGCGGACCAGGATGACGAGCGCGGCGTGCAGGGCACGGCGGCGGGCGGGCAGGGACCAGGGAGTGACGCTGGCGGGTTCGACGTAGCGGTAGAGCGCCCGGTGGTAGTCCATGAAGGTCTCGTAGTGGGACCGGTCGCGCGGGCGCGTGGCGTTGAAGTAGGTGACGACCAGTCCGGGTACGTGGTGGCGGCCCACGCGGCTGGTGGCCTGGATGTACTCGGCGGTGGTCTTGGGCTGGCCCTGCATGAGCATGTACGCGAGCCGCTTCACATCGACGCCGACGGAGAGCATGTTGGTGCACGGCAGGAACGACACCGACCGGGGGTCCGTCCAGGGCTTTTCGAGACGGTCGAGGAGGATGGGCTGATCGGCGCGCTTCACGCTGCTGTCGAGTTGTTGCACCTGCTCACCGACCAGCTCGCGCGTGCCCGCGCCCTCGTCGAGGCCGCGGAGCTGGGCGGGGATGTCGTCGCCGGCCGCGGTGACGGTACGGCCGAGTTCGCGCAGGCTGTGGTGGTAGGCGACGAGGGTCCAGTAGTCGTCGCGGTGTTCCTCGGGGAGTTGGTGTACGCCCTGGAGCATGGCCGCCGTGGTGGCGACGGCACCGCGGCCCGCGGTGTGGCCCTGCGCCATGACGCCGAGGTAGAGGCGGCCGGGGCGACCGGTGTCGGGGACGGCGAAGAAGCTGTCGCGGGCGTCGAGCCCGGACGGCGGGAAGAGCTGGACGTCCTGGTGGTGCAGGGCGCGGACCTGTTCGGCGGACCGCCGGATGGTGGCCGTGGCGGCGACGATCTTGGGCGGGCGGCCGTCCGGGTCGGTGCACAGCTCCAGGATGGCCGCCTCGTACAGACCGACCATGGTGCCAAGCGGTCCGGTGAGCAGGTGCAGCTCGTCCTGGATGATCAGGGACGGGGGTCGGTTGCCGGTACCCGCGCCGAAGAGACGGCCGGAGTCGGGCTCCCAGGCGAGCCGGGCGAACTTGTCGACGGTGCCGAGGACGAAGGTGGGCGGATCCTCGTAGAGGTGCTGGTCGACGACGGCGACGGGCAGGACGTCGTGGAAGGCGCACTCGTCACGGGTGCAGTAGAAGGCGAACTCGTCCGTCTCGGCGCGGACTCCGTAGTCGGAGCGGACGCTGGACCAGGCCGACGGCAGGATGCGGGTGCCGCACCACGGACAGCGGTCGAGGATGAAGACGTCCTCGGGGTGGCTGGCGTCGCGCTGCTCGTCGAAGGCGATCTTGGCCGCCTCGAACTTGTTCGGGGTGGTGGTGTCGCCGACCCACAGGCCGATGGTGATGGGTCCGCCGAGGCCGAGCTCGGGTTCGGTGCGGCGCAGGTGTTCCAGGGCGCAGATCGTGGTCGCGGCGCGCTGGAACTGCTGGGTGGTGAGCAGGCTGAGGGTGTAGCGGCTGAGCACGGTGGTCCCGCCGCCTTCGCCGCGGATCCGGCGCAGGGCGATGGTGAAGGCGGCCAGGAGCAGATACGCCTCGGTCTTGCCACCACCGGTGGGGAACCAGATCAGGTCGGTGGTCTCGCGGTCGCGGTCTCCGGGGTCGGCGACGCCGTCGAGGGCGAGGAGGAAGAAGGCGAGCTGGAAGGGGCGCCAGGTGGCCTTGGGGTCGACGGGCGGGTCGAGGGCCACGGGGTCCGCGCGATGGCGCCGCTGACCGGCCTGGTCGGGGGCGGAGTGCCGCATCTGCAGCAGCATGGCGCGCTGGGCGATGCGGAAGGCGTCGAGGAGTTCGGGGCGGTCGGGGTCGCACAGGGTGCGCACGCCCGCTTCGATGCGGGTGACCGCCTGGTGGACGCGGTCGAGGATCCGCTCCGCGGCTTCCCGGCCCCAGGGCGGCACCTCGACGGATCGCTGGCCCACGTACCAGGCGTGGTACGAGGCGGCGAACTCGGCCAGTTCCTCACGGAGTTGATCCCTGACGACGGCCGGGTCGGCCAAGTGGGAGATCGTGAGCGCGGGGGCGTCGAGCGGGCCGCCGGCCCGGATGGCGGGCACCTCGGCGCGTGGCAGGGCTTCGCAGGCGAGGAGTTCGACACCGCCGTCCTCGCCGCGGTCCTCGCGGACGGCGCAGCCGTGGCCGACGGCATGGGTGACGACGTGCCGGTACTGAAGGCGCAGTTCGCGTTCCTCGGGATCGCGGCTGGCGAGCCGGACGCTGGGATACGGCAGCACGGCGCCGTCGGCGGGGCGGACGCTGAGCCGGCACTGGAACAGCATGTCGTCCCAGTCCGGCGCCTTGTCGTCGGCAGCGTCGTGGTGCTTGTCGTTGACCAGGGCCACGGTGATGAGGGTGCCCGCGCCGTAGGAGCGGCGGGTCAGCTGGATCTTCGCGCGGCCGTCGAGGACGGGGACCTCCTCCCGGTCGGGGCCGACCGTGTGTGTCTCGGGCGTGAGAGGGACGCGCTTCCAGCGCCGCCCGCGCCCGGGTTCGTTCCGCTGCGTCTCATAGCGGGCGGCGGCACAGCTCACCTCGATGTCTACGGCATCGGTGTAGAAGCTGATGCCGAGGGAAGCGGGCAGCCAGCTGTTGGTCTCGGGCACGGGGTCGGGGGCCGGGTCCACGTCGGGGGCGTCCTGCTCGGCACCGGGTGCCTCGGGGTCGTCGGCGGCGAGGTCGAGCAGGCGTCGGCGGTCCGCCTGTTGCGGGTAGAGCGTGCCCATCAGGTACTGCCGGTCCGGCGGCGCGTCGAGCACCTCGTCGTCTTCGCCGACGGGGCCGACGAGCTGGCGGGTGAGGTAGTCGACCAGCTCCTGGCGCGGGTCCATTTTCTGGTTCCTTCGGATCAGGTGAGATGCGGCAGGTTCACAAGGTGCGACGGGACCAGCCCGTGGCGGATCAGCTGGCCACGGAACTTGGTCTTGGCCTTCGATTCGATCTGGCGGATGCGCTCGCGGGTGACGCCGAAGACGACTCCGATGTCCTCGAGCGTGTCCGGCTCGTCGCCGTCGAGTCCGGTGCGCCGGACGAGGACGTGCCGCTCACGCTCGGAGAGGTGCCCCAGGACGTGCCGCAGGCGTTCCTGAAGCTCCTTGCGGAGCAGCACGACCGGGGGCCCGGGCAGTCGGCTCGGCCCGATGATCAAATCACCGAGGACCGTGTCGTCGCCGATGATCCGGTCCAGGGAGTCGGTGGACCGGCTGATCCTGCGCACCTCTTCCACTTCGGCGAAGGTAAGGCCGGTCGCGTAGGCCACATTGTCGATAGTCCTCGCGCGGCCTTCGCTCATCAGCTTGCGTTCGGCCACGGCAACCTTGCTCACCTTTTCGTGCATGTGCACGGGCACTCGGATCATGGTGCCCTCGTCGGCGATGGCCCGAGTCACGGCCTGCTTGATCCACCACGTCGCATAGGTCGACACCTTGAAGCCCTTGGTGGCGTCGAACTTGCGGACCGCGCGCATCAGTCCGAGGATTCCGTGCTGGACGAGGTCCTCGATGTCGAGTCCGTGCCCCTGGTAGCCGTGCGCGATCTTCCACACGAGCCGCTGGTTGTGCAGGACCAGGCATTCGTAGGCATGCCACCGCTCGCTGTCGCGAGGCAGCGCCTTGATCTCCTCCGCCGGAACATCGCGGCCGAGGTGGTCGAGGCCACCGCGCAGGAGAACGGCGAGGCCCACTTCCTCTTCCGCCTTGAGCAGCACCTTGTCCAGATTCCGCCGCCACCGGTCTTCCTCCAGCACGGCCCGGGCCGCGCGGACGGCGTCGGACAGTCTGTCATCCGTGGCGGAAGCGGCGGAGCGGGCTACGCGCTTCTTGCCGGTCGGCGGCTTCGGCGACGCGGTTCCCGACGCGGCGGGGGACGCCGGCCTCGCCGAGCGGGTCGCCTGGCCACCGGTCAACGCCTGGGCGACCGAGCGGGGCAGACCCGGGCGGGTGATCGGGAAGTCCGCGGTCAGCTCCCGCGCTTCGGCAGGGCTGAGCCCGTGGAGCCGCACGACGCCGTCGTGGGCCAGCTTGCCGACCTTGCCGTCGGCATCGGCGTAGCGGGCCAGCATGCGCCGGGCCTGGGCCAGGCGTCCGGCCGCTTCGCTGGGGACGGGCGCGGGTTCGGGGGCGGCTCTCCGCTGCGCCCCCGGTCGGACAACGGGGCCGCTGGGTTGCGGGATTGACACCACGACAGGTTCCGCGGCGGTGGTCCGGCATCGTTTCCGGCGCGAGGGCTTCACGTGAAGACCGACAGCGGCAAGTCCGTTGCGCAGCCTTCGTTGCTGCTCGTCACTCGTGAGCCCGAGCCGGTCAGCCTCCAGGGCGAAGGCCCGATGACTGACGAGGCCCGAATGAGACGCGGAATGTCTCAGCCTCTCGATGAGCGACGGCAACTCCGCCTCGATCGTGCGCCGTCTGGCCTCGGCCGCCGGTTCCCCACCCATAGTGCCCCCCACTTGAGCGTTCGAGCACCCGGACTTCCGGCGAACAGTCGGCCGGGCGCAAGCAGCACTCTAGAACTGGTGCGTTTACACCGTCAACACATTCACCCAATCCGTTTACGCGTTCGATAAGGGTCAATTGACGACGTCAACAGGTAGGGTGAGCGCGTTCGTGCAGGCCTCGCTCATCCCGGAAGGTCGCCCATGCCGCAGCTCGACCGCCTCCCCGGCACACCCGAGTTCCGCATCAAGCTCCCCAAGGAGGCCGGCGAGGCCCGCGGACACCTGCTCACCGAGTTCGGCGACAACGGCACGCACAAGTTCCTCCTGCTGGAGGGGTCGGCAGTGGTCGCCGAGGCATGGCCGGGTCTCGGCGACCACGCGCGTCGGCTGCGCGCCGAACTGCGCGCGAACGGAGGGTTCGCCGGCGCTCCCGCCGACCCCGACCGGACCGAGGCGCCACCGCATTGGGTGGCGACCCGAGACATCGAGTGCAACTCCTCCTCGGCCGCCGCCGCTCTCGTCTACGGTTACGCCGCTTCCGGACCCGAGTCGTGGCGCACGGTGGAGGGCCACCCACTCGCCGACTATCTGTCCACCGGCTGGCGCCCTCCACGCAAAGCGTGGCTGGTGCGCGGCTCCAATGTATCCGGGCACAACCTGGTTCGACAGCTGTGGTTGAAGGAGGGTTTCATCTCTCTCGCGGCCGCGCATCTGCCGCCCGTGGAAGAGACCGATCCGACCAAGAGCACGCTTCGCCGCTTCGTGGAGGAGGGCTACGAGGGGGCGGCCTCCTACAGCCAGAAGCGGGGCCTCGTCGACGAGCTGCACGCTTTCCTGACGCAGATGCGCGTCGGCGACACCGTCGCCACCATCGGCGACGGCAGGCTGCACATCGGGCGAATCACCGGCGAGGGCGTGCAGACCTCGTCGCCGGGCGGACTGTCCAATCTGCGCAGGACCGTCACCTGGCTGCCGCAGAGCCATGCGTACGAGGAACTGCCGGAAGAGGTGCAGCAGAAGCTGTCCGTTCAGCATGACGTCGTCGACCTGACCGGCGTACTGGACGCGCTCGACGGACTCACAGGGCAGACGGAGCGCACGGCCCCGGCGGCAACCGGCGACACGGGAGAGTACCCCGCTGAGGAACGGCCGATCCAGCGAGAGCTGTCGCTGCCGCACAGCACCGAGGCGCTCGCGGCCGACCTCCTCGTCCACGACCGCGCCTGGCTGGACGAGATACGTGAACTTCTCCTGGACGAGAGGCAGTTGGTGTTCTACGGCCCACCGGGCACCGGCAAGACCTTCCTGGCGATGAAGCTGGCCGAGTACTTCGGTGGCGGTCCGGAGCAGGTCAAAATCGTGCAGTTCCATCCCTCGTACGCCTACGAGGACTTCTTCGAGGGGTTCCGGCCCGTGGAGGACCCCGAGACGCGCGATGTGGCCTTCCGGCTGACGGCGGGCCCGCTCCGGGAGCTTGCCGATCTCGCCTCCCGCGAGGGCAACCGGCACATCCCGCACTTCCTGATCATCGACGAGATCAACCGTGCCAATCTGGCGAAGGTCTTCGGCGAGCTGTACTTCCTCCTGGAGTACCGGACGAAGTCGGTCCGTCTCACCTACTCCGGGGACGACTTCGCGCTGCCGCCCAACCTCTTCGTGATCGGCACGATGAACACCGCAGACCGATCGATCGCCCTCGTCGACGCGGCGATGCGGCGCCGCTTCGCGTTCGTGGAGCTGTCCCCGCGCACCGAACCGACCGCCGGCCTGCTCGCGCGCTGGCTGGAGCGCGAGGGCAGGAAGTTGGAGCCCGCCCGCCTTCTGGACGCCCTCAACGCCCTCATCGACGACACCGATTTCGCCATCGGGCCGTCGTACCTGATGAAGCCGGGCGTGTACCGCGACGGCGGGCTCGAACGGACCTGGCGCACGAAGATCCTTCCTCTGCTGGAGGAACACCACTACGGCGAGGGCCTCGACGTCGCCGCCCGCTACGGCCTCGACTCCCTGCGCGAGCAGCGCCCGTGACCGTGCCCGACGTCTCGCTGCGCGAACACGGGGCCGCCGTCTCCGTCCCGCTGAGCGCCGAGGCCGGGCGGGCCCTGGCCGCCTCCGGCATCCTGCAGAGCGCGACCCCCGACCCCTGCCGGAGCGGGCACTGGCTCCTGCGTGCCGGCAGCCGGGTCGGCGCCGTGCGCACACCCGGCGGTCCCGTCGTACGGATCATGCCCAAGACCCCGGTGAGCCGGCTGTTCTTCCTCCTCGGGTTCAGCCTCGACCCGGCCCGCGCCTGGCGGGACAGCGGGGAGGGCACCGTCGACACCGGCGCCTACGACGACGTCGTCCCCGCAATCGCGCACGCCGTGGAGCGACAGATCGACAGGGCGCTGCGGCAGGGGATCCTCCAGGGCTACCGGGAAGTGGAGGAGTCCGCACTGGTCGTGCGCGGGCGACTGCGTGAGGCCGAGCAGATCCGGCGGCACTTCGGCCGTACGCCGCCCGTGGAGATCGTCTACGACGCGTACACCGCCGACACCGCCGAGAACCGTATCCTGCGCGCCGTCGCCGAGCGGATGCTGCGGCTGCCGGACGTTCCCGGTCCCGTCCGGCGGCGCCTCGCTCATCAGCGTGTGCGTCTTGCCGATGTCAAGCCGCTGATACGGGGGCAGGAACTGCCACGTTGGCAGCCGTCACGCCTCAACTCCCGGTACCAGCCCGCGCTGCGGCTCGCCGAGGCCGTCCTGCACGGCACCTCGCCGGAGCACCGGCCGGCCGGGGCCGATCCGCTCGCCGTGGACGGCTTTCTGCTCGACATGAACAAGCTGTTCGAAGACTTCGTCACCTCCGCCCTGCGCGAGGCTCTTCGGGAGCGCGGCCTGACCGCGCGTCTCCAGGACCCCCATCACCTCGACCTAGCCGGTCTCGTACGCATCCGGCCCGACCTGGTCGTCCGTACCGGCGACGGCCGTGCTCCGCTGGCCGTCGTCGACGCCAAGTACAAGGTCGAGAAAGCCGACGGACTCCTCAACGCCGACCTGTACCAGGCGCTCGCCTACGCCACCGTGCTCGGGCTGCCCGAGGCGCACCTGGTGTACGCGGCCGGACGACAGCCGGAGCGCTTCCATGAGGTGCGAGGAACGGCGGCGGGGCCGGACGGGCGGGGCATGCGGCTGTACCAGCACAGTCTCGATCTCTCCCGCGAGCCCGTACAACTCCTCACGGCAATCCGGGAGATCACCGATCGGCTGACCGTGAACGCCTCCCATTCGTGATCATGAACAACCAGCTTGCAGAAAGGAAGGGACCTCATGCCTCGGCTCGCCTTCGCCCAAAGCTTCTGGGACGGCTACGACACCCTGGAGAAGCCCGTCCGAGCCGGAGTACGCAAGGCCATGGCGAAGTTCCAGGCCTTGAGCGTCGCCGAACTCAACGCGGACAAGGGTCTGCACCTGGAGTCCGTGGAAAACGCCCGTGACCCGCGGATGCGTACGATTCGCATCACCGACTACTGGCGGGGCGTCGTCCTCGCACCCGACGACGGCAGCGACATGTTCCTCCTGGTCAATGTCCTGCAGCACGACGACGCCTACACATGGGCAGCGAAGCGTCTGTACAGCGCCAACTCCGCCACGCGGGCCCTGGAGGTGCGCAACGCCGTCGCCCTGGACGAGCTGACACCGCTGTACGAGACGGCCGCGCGCACGGCTCCTCGGCTGCTGCTCGCAGACGTCTCCGACGGCACACTGCGCGAACTCGGTATCGACGACCAGGTGCTGCGCGCCGCGCGCTCCCTGGTGGACAAGGCCCAACTCGAGGCGTTCGCCACACTCCTGCCGGAGGATCAGCTGGAGGTCCTGCAATACCTCGCAGAGGGCTTCAGTCCGGAAGAGGTCTACCGGGATGTCGTCGCCGTCCGTAGGCCCGCCGACGCGCCCGCCGAGCCGGTCGAGGACCTGGCCACGGTGATCGCCAACACCCCCGCGCGCATCCGGCTGGTCACCGGGCCGCAGGATCTGGAGGAGATGCTGGAGAAGCCGTTCGCGGCATGGCGGGTGTTCCTCCACCCCTCCCAGCGGCGCGTCGCCTACCGCACCTCGTACGGCGGTCCCGTCCAGGTCACCGGCGGACCCGGAACGGGCAAGACTGTGGCCGCCCTGCATCGGGTCAAGCACCTGCTCGGCCGCACCGGGGACGGCCGCGTCCTGCTCACCACGTACACGAACGCGCTCGCCTCCGGACTGCGCGAGATGCTCGGCCTGCTCCTCGACGGGGACGAGGAGCTGCTTGCGCGGGTCGACGTGACGACTGTCGACGCCTGCGCGAACGGCGTCGTGCGCGCGAACTCGGCGGCCGTGCCCAAACCGATCGGGGACCGGGAACAGCGGCAGCTGTGGGAGAAGGCGATCAAGCAGCTCGATCTGCCGTTCACCGCCCAGTTCCTGGCCCAGGAGTACCGGCACGTCGTCCTCGGCCAGAACCTCCGCGGTCTCGACGCCTACCTCGGCACGAGCCGCCGCGGCCGCGGCACGGGACTCGGGCCCACGCGCCGCCGGGAGGTATGGAGCGGCGTGGAGCGGTTCGAGCAGTTCCTGCGCGACCGCGGTGAGACCACACACCTGCGCATCTGCGCCCACGCGGCGGAACTCCTCACCGACCGGCCGGCTCCGTACGCCCATGTCGTCGTCGACGAGGCACAGGACCTGCATCCCGCGCAGTGGCGTGTACTGCGGGCCGCCGTCTCCCCCGGCCCCGACGACCTGTTCGTCACCGGCGACCCGCATCAGCGGATCTACGACTCCCGGGTGTCTCTCGGCTCGCTGGGCATCACCACGGCCGGCCGCAGCTTCCGGTTGCGCGTCAATTACCGTTCCACGGAGGAGATACTCGCCTGGTCGGCTCGCCTCCTCGCACCCGTGACCGTCGACGCGCTGGAGGGCGAGGGGACGGACTCGCTGGCCGGGTACCGCTCCCTGCTCCACGGGCGCCGCCCCCAGGTGCAGGGGTACGCGACCCGGCAGGCGGAGACCGAGGCGCTGGTGGAGCGGGTCCGAACGTTGCTCGCCGAGGGCCTCGCGCCGCACGAGATCGGCGTGTGCTCCCGTTTCAACCTCTCCCTGGACACGGCCGAGGAGAAGCTGAAGGCCGCCGGTATCCCGGTGCTGCGGGTCAAAGGGCAGGTCGTGCAGGGGTCCGAGGGCGTACGGTTGGCGACCATGCACGCGATGAAGGGCCTGGAGTTCCGGGCGGTGTCCGTGCTCGGTGTCGCCGAAGGCACTGTCCCGTTCGCCCGTGAGATCACCCCGCGTGAGGCGGACCCGCTTCAGCATGATGCCGACCTGCTCCGTGAGCGTTGTCTGCTCTTCGTCGCCTGCACGCGTGCCCGCGAGACGCTGAGTGTGACGTGGAGCGGGCCTGCGAGCCCGTTTCTTCCGCACGTCGCCTGATCGGCCGCACGGCTGAGTCCCTCATTCCTCCGGTGCCAGGGCGCCCGTAGCGAGACCGTCACGGGCGACCTCGGCAAGCTGCCGGCTCAGCTCGTCGACCTTGCGCATTCCTTCCTCGAAGGCGGACAGGGCCCGGAAGGCAGAGCCGTACCGGCGCTGCTCGTCGATGCCCATTCGGGGGATTCGTGAACCCCTGCCGTCGAACCGATAGGACCCGCTCGCGCTCGTGGACCTGCGGGCGTTGGCGGAGCTGCGCAGGAATCCTTGCAGATAATCCGTGTCGAGCTGCTCGCTGGCCGAGACCGGCTCCGGACCGTCGTACGCCACGAGCCCGGCACGGGCGAGATCCGCGACGCTGGTGGTGGCGCCGTCCAGCGAGCCCGGCCCGCCGCCGTGAGCGAGCTCGGGCAGAAGGGCGGCGAGCCGGCGGATCTCGTCCTCCAGCTCCTTGCGCAGGGCAGCGTACTCACCGGGGAAGTCGCGGTGCCGGGAACGGAGATGGTTCCCAGGTGTCAGGTCGACAGTGTCGTCGAGGAGTTCGATCAGCGGTACGTCGGCGACCTGGTCGGAGCGTGGTTCCAGATCCCCGTCGGGACTGTTGTCCGTCAGGTCGACCATGCGCACGGTGTGGCCTGTGTCTGCGCCTCCCGGGCTCACGGGACGCTGCAGACACCACAGATGGACGGGCAGGGCGTGCGAGGTCGCCGTCCCCGGTGGCAGGGCGATGACTTGGCGCACGATGCCCCTGCGTACGAGTTCCGCCCGGATGCGGCGACCTGCCTTGCGGTAGGCGACCGAGGCCGGCATGACCATGAGGACCTGGCCGCCGGGCGCAGTGTGCGCATAGGCGTGCTGGAGCCACGCGAGCTCCCCTTCGGCCTTGGACGGGGTGCCGAGATCCCAGCGGGAGTCGAGCAGCAGTTCCTCCCGCCCCCACTCGGTCACGCCCGCCGGAGGGTCACAGACGACCAGATCAGCCTTGAGGTCCGGCCATTGGTCCGCGCGCAGGGAATCACCTGCCACGATGCGCACGCCTGATCGGCCCAGGAGGTCTGCCCGGAGCTGTGCGAAGCGGGCGCTGTCGTCATCCATCTCCTGGCCACGGCAGCGCATCCCGGCCTCGGAAGCGAGGGACAGGAGCAGCACCCCGATTCCACAGGCGGGATCGAAGACCGTGGCGTCGGACGCCAGCTCCGGAGCGAAGTGGCACACGGCACGCACCACGCGCTCGGGGGTCACCTGATCGGAACCCGTGCGCCGAGCGGAGTCCATGAACCGTTCGGTCAGTCCATTCACGAGGTCGACGGGCGATTCGGTCCGGGCGAGTCCCTGTACTCGGGTGGCGACGTCATCCGGGAGCCCGGGTCCGGTCTCTCCAGCCAGCACCGCGGCAACCTGTGCCAAGCCCTCGACCATCTGCTCCCCGTACACGGCCCGCATGGCCTGCCACAACTCGACCTCGGGTGACACCTCCTGGCCTTTGCGTTGCTTGTCCAGCCATTCCTGGACCTCCGCGAGCGCGTAGAGCGGACTGTTCGCACCACCTCCCGCCGGCGCGGGGAAGTCGTCGTACCGCCGACGCCAGTTGGAGACAGCAGCCCGAGTGACTCCGGCCAGCCGAGCGATCTCGGCGCCGGTGACCAGTGCGGCGACCGATGGAGCGGCGTTGTCCGTCATAACACCAGCGTACACGGAACGACACTCACCCGCCAGACCTAAGTATGTTGACAACGTACACACGCCTACAACACCCTCTCGTGTGTACCTAGTTCTCTTCTGAGCTGGCACGCCGCGGCGCGCATCCCAGCCACAACCGTCCACGGAGGCACCCCTTGGCATCCACCGCAGTACGCACCGTTTACCGGCTGACCGGCGTCGCCCCCACCCCGGAGGCCATGCTGTACGCCCTTGACCTCGAGCTTCTGGACAGACTCGGTGCCGATCCACATTTACCGGAGGTACTCGGGGTCCCGTCCGTGTACATCACCTGCGGGATGGAACGCACCGAGGCCCCTTGGTGCGAACCCATGTCGCGCACCACCGGCATCGCCGTCAATGAGAGCGTCCGCCGCACTGCTGCCGTGCTTCTGCTCGCCATCGACGACTCAGGCGAGGTGGTACGCGGCTCGGATACTCCGGAGGCCTCAATTCGTCAGGGGCGTTCAGCGAACGCCGGTTCGCTGGAGCCTTTTTCACGGTGGCACGCGCTGTCACGACATACCGATCCTCGAGCGCCCGCACACCCTCACAGTGCAGGGCAAGATGGCTGCCGTCCGCGGTGTGATCCCCCTGGGACATTGCCGGGACTTCCGGCTGCACACATGGACACGCATGTGAAACTGCCGAAATACCATCCACCCGGGTCAGCGTCACGCGGCGCCTCCTGGAGTGTCGTCCGGTCACCGGCGAGTTCGGTGGCCGGCCCACCGGCCGTCATCGCCGTCCGCCGAGGAAATCGAGGATGTGGCCGAAGACGTCCAGGGCGGCGCCCCGGCCCAGGAACGTGTCCAGGTGGCCGTAACCGGGGATCTCGGCGTAGGACACGTCCAACTGGGGCTGCCGGTGGGCGAGTACGTCGTGACAGAGCCGCTGGGAGTCCAGCCACAGCCCGTTCTCGCTGCCGGCGAGCAGCAGCACGGGGGTGTCGATACGGCCGGCCGCGTCCAGCGCATTGGGAGGCAGGGCACGGTAGCGGTGGTCGGCGTCATGCCAGCGGACCACGCTGCGGGCCAGCTCGATGCGGCGCAGGTGGGGCAAAATCCACAGCGGCGCGGGGCCGAGGAGGTCGGCGAGGCGGTCGTGGGTGGCCTCGGGCAGGTTCTCGTGCACGAAGAGCGAGGCGCCCGTGCCCCAGGCGGAGTTGTGCAGGATCTGGCAGGTCGGGTCCGGGCAGCTCGCCTTCCGTGACGCCAGTGCGAACAGCGGGGTGTACTTCGACCACAGGCCCACCTTGCGGAAGTCGACCGGGATGTGGTCGATCCGCGTCTTCAGCAGCTCGCCCGCCAGCGACATCCGCAGCGATGTCCGGCCGGCGAGCTTCGGCGTCAGGAACACACCCTGGGAGACCACGCCGGCGAGGCCCGGCACCAGTCCCGCCGCCATGCTCAGGGACAACGTGAGCGAGCCGATGCAGTGGGCGACCACGAACAGCGGGCGGTCGCCCGTGCGCTCGCGGACGTGCCTGACGGCCGCGGGGATGTCGTAGAGGGCCACGTCGTCGTACGTGTACCTCTGGCCGGTCTCGTTGTACGGCAGCCGGCAGCTGCCCCGCCAGTCCAGCAGCCAGGGCTCGTAGCCGTCGTCGAGGAGGACGTCGACCAGATTCCGGGTCTCCGGCAGCAGGAACATGTCGGCGGACGCGGTGTGTCCGTGCAGGAGCAGCACGGCGGGGCGGTCCGCGGCGCCGGTGTGTATGCGCGTCAGGCCGAGTCGGACGCCGTCGTCCGCCCGGAAGGGGATCTCCTCGACGGAGGCCGGGTCGAGGCGGTGGTGCAGCGGGCGCAGGGCCGCGGTGGTCCTGACCCGGGGCAGCGCCCGCCGACCGGCGCGGGCGGTGGTCGTACTGAAGATCATCGGTGGTGCTCCGTGAGGGTCGGGGTGCGGCGCAGGTCGAGCAGGTCCGCAGCGGCGCGGGCGAAGGGGCCGAGCAGGCCACGGCCCATCTCCAGGCCGAACCAGCCGAGCCAGGTCAGTTTGGCGGCCCGCTTCTCCTGGCTGGTCAGACGCGGGTCGACCTTGATGCCGTCGATCTGGTCGCGGACGTAGGAGTCCGCGGGCACGACGACCTCGCCGGCCAGGCTCGCCGGTTCGCCCTCGCGGCCGATCCGCACGGTCAGTGCGCGGGTCTGCCGCCACAGGTCACGGCGGGCCCGGGCGTACTTGTGGCCCTCCAGCCACCAGTGGCCGCCGTCGGCGTCGCGCAACCGCAGCCGGTACCGCAGAAGTTGGTGCCCGAGCCCGTGCTGCTGCGGTATCCCCTCCTCGGGGCGGATCCATATGTCGCCGCGCTCGACGGTCAGCGGCTCGGGATGTACGGCGGTGCAGACGACGTCGCCGGTCACGTCCACCCGGCGCTCCTTCACCAGCTGGTACATGCTCGCGATGGAGAGGGTCAGCGCCATGGAACAGGGGCTGTCGGCGGGGCCGTCGACCGGCCCCACGCTGCCCTCTGTCGCCTCCGAGAACCACAGGTAGGGCTGGTCGTCCCTGTGCGGCAGCCTGGCGAGGCCGTCCTCGGCGAGCCGCTCGAAGGTCCTCAGCTGGGCCTGCGCGTCGTAGCGGGCCGCAAGCGGCAGCCCGAGAGCCTCGACCAGCGCGGCGGTGCGTGCGCCTCCGGCCGCCGGGCCCTTCAGGGTCGCCTCGCACAGCTTGAGGGCGGTGGGGCTCTGCAACACCCTGGTCAGGAAGGCGAGTTCGGAAACCGGATCGGCCTCCAGGCGGGCCAGGGCGTCGGTGCGCCACTCGTCCCACTCCTGGATGCGCACGTGCATGCCTCCGAGCGCCATGTCACGTACGACGTCGTCGAGGGTGTTGGGCACACCGGTGAGGTTGTAGTCGTAGCCCCAGGCGTCGGGCTCGCAGATCGCGGCGACGGCGACCCGGCTCACCCAGTCCACCGGGGCCGCGTTCAGGTGGCGGAAGGCGGGTACGGTGCGGAAGCGGCCGAAGGCCGAGATCAGGCCGCTGCTGAGGTCCTGCGGGTTGTAGGCGCCGGTCTTCGTGTGGCCGCCGATGCCGCCGGGGCGCAGCGCGGTGACGACCAGGCCGTGGTCGCGGGCACGGCGCAGGGCGACCTCGGCGGCCCACTTCGACTGGTCGTAGCCCGAGACGAGCCGGTCGATGTGGGCGAGTGGGTCGTCCTCGCCCATGGAGGTGATGCCGACCTCGTTGAAGACGGCGATCGAGGAGATGTGGTGCAGCGGCTTGGGCCGGCCGGTGGCCGCGAGTTCGGCGAGGGTGAGCGCACCGAGGACGTTGCTCGCCCGCAGCGACTGGTAGCCGCGCAGGAAGTCCACGGCCGCGGCGACGCCGACGACGCCGTCCAGTTCGTGGGCGAGCGTGTGCCACAGTTCGTCGGACAGGCCGAGCCGCGGCCGCCGGATGTCGCCGGGCAGCACGGTCACCCGGCGCCGCACCTCCGACGACCAGGGCAGCCGGTAACTCTTCAGCGCCGCGCCGAGCCGGGCGACGGCCGCCTCCTCGTCGGCCGCGCGCACCAGGCAATGGACATGCGCGTCGCTGTGCCGGAGCAGGTCGAGCAGCATGTGACTGCCGAGGAAGCCGGTGGCGCCGGTCAGCAGGATCCGGCGGGGCGGCAGCGGCTCGGGCACGTCGGCGAACGGCAGACGGTCGGCGAGGCTCAGATCGGCGAGGATCTGCTCGAGGTCCTCGCTGCGGGCCCTGGCATTCCGGTCGTCGCCACTGCCGGCACGGGGGCGGAGCGCCGGTGGGGTGCGCGGGGCGGTGGTCCCACGAGCGCCCGCTGCGGGGAGCGGAAGGGTGCCAGGGGCCGCCACCGCGACAGCACCCGCGCCGGAAACCGGCGCGCCGGAGGCCGGAACTGGCGGAGCGCCCTGGGCGGTGGGCGCGGGGGTGCCTGCGGGCACGGCCGGCGGGGCGGCCTCGCTCGACGCTTCGGCCCCGGTCGCCTGTAGCCAGCGCCGGGCGAGACTGATCGGACGGGCGTCGGCGAACACCTCGTCCAGATCGAACTCGATGCCCAGCTCGCCCTCCAGCTCCGCGATGAGCTCCACGACGTGCACGGACGTGCCCCCCGCGTCGAAGAAGTCGGCGTCGGGCGGCAGGTGTCCCGCGGGAAGGTAGCGGCCCGCCGCGGCGGCGATGGCCGTGGCCACGCCCTCCACGTCCCGGGGCGGGGCGGGGGCGGCGCCGGAGTCCGTAGTGGTGGCGGCCTGCATCACCCTGGCCAGCAGGTCGTTCACGCCGAGCCCGCCGCCACCGCGCTCGATCGCCTCGGCGGTCGCCCGCTGCCCGGATTCCTCGGTCATGTCACGCATGAGAGCCCTTCACCACGATGTGCGCGTCCTTTCCCTTGCTTCCGACAAGGTCCTTGCTTCCGACAAGGTCCTTGCTTCCGACAGGTCCTTGCTCCCGACAGGTCCTCGCTCCCGACGATGTCCCTCGCACCTGAGGAAGTCCTCACTTGCCTGCTGCGGCACGTCCTCACTGCTGCTCCCAGGACCGGAACGCCCTCAGGTGGTCCGGTGTGACCACGGCCTCCAGGCGCTCGTCGTCCTGGTCGCCACCGCCGAGCGCGGCCACCAGACGCCGCGCCGGTACGTTGCGCTCCGTGCGCTCCGCCGTCAGCCGGACCTTCGCGCAGCCCAGTTGCTCGGCACGGTCGGCCAGCCACTGCAACAGGCGTTCCTCGACTCCTCGGCCGAGTGCCCGGCAGCTCATCGGCCAGCCCAGGACCTCGAGTTGGTCGCGGTCCGCGCACAGGGCTAGAAGGGCGATCTGGCCGTAGTCGCCGAACCGGTCCCGGGCCTCCGCCGTCCACACCTCGCCCCGTTCCCGCCACCGGCGCACGTCTCCGCCGTCGGCCGACCGGGAGCGGAGCGTGAACTGGTTGGTGCGACGGACGAGTTGCTCGGCCCGCTGCACGTCGGCCTCGGACAGCGCCCGGATGTCGACCTCCAGCTCCAGCTGCGCGAGGAACTCCTCGAATCCGGCGGCTTCGCGGACGGCCTCCCGCTCCCGCTCCTGCGCGTAGAACCGGGCCCGCAGCCCGTCCTCGGCGGTCGCCGCGACGGGAACCAGTGGCCACAACCTGTCGAGGAAGTCCTCGAGTTGGTCCGCGGACGGGCAGGTCACCGACAGCACCTGCGGCAGCGCCGAGCGCACCTTGGCGATCTCGGCGGGGTTGTCGTCCAGGAACAGGAAGCTGTCCAGGCCGAGATCGAGCATGCGCGCGGCCTCGGCGAGGCGGCCCGGCTTCGGTCCCCAGGCGGCCGACAGCACGCTGAAGTGCTCCGCTTTCAGCAGGCTGTCCGGGCGGTCCAGGACGGCGCGGACCGTGGCCTCGTCGTTGTTGCTGACGAGGGCCAGCAGCGCGCCCGCCTCGCGCCACTGCAGCAGCCTGCGCGCGAGCAGGGCACGCGGGCCGGTCAGGTCGACGGCCTCGGGGCCGATCTCGCCGGCGACCCCGCCCCACAGGGTCTCGTCGCCGTCCACCGCGATCACCTTGGGCGTGGGGCGCAGCACCGCGCGTACGACCTCGGCGAGCCGCAGCGCCACGGCCGCCTGGAAGGGCGGGGTGAAGGGCAGGTGGGCCAGCCGCTCGGTCCGCTCGTCGAAGCGTTCGCCGACGGCGTGGTGCCGGGTCCAGTCGTCGGGGCCGAGCACCGCGATGCCGGGCAGGCGTGCCAGGTCGGCGGCGACCTCGCGCTCCCACCGCCGCAGGCGGTCCTCCTGCCGGGCTGCGGGCAGGAAGCCGACGACGAGCGGCTTGCGGGTGCGTTCGGACAGGGCCTTCAGCGCGGCCGGGTAGGCGGTGCGCAGCTCGGCGAGCAGCACGTCGTCGACCGGGCCGAAGCGCTCCAGGTCCGCCGCCCGCAGCAGCACCGCACCCACCGCCGTCGCGGGGTCGGCGAAGACGCCCGAGGGGTCCTGGAGGCTCGCGAGCACGTGGTGGTACGGCGCCTCGGTGATCGCCGGTGCGCCGTCCCCGGCCCCGTCCTCGACGGCTGCCGCGCACATCAGCGGGAGGTTGCCGAGGGCGAAGGTGGCGGCGAGGGCCAGGGACCGGCGAGGGGCGGGCGCCGTACCGGCGGAAGCCCGGATGCCGGCGCGCGCCGGCACCGCCGGATCCTCGGCCGTCTCTGCGAGCAACCGCAGCAGGTCCTCCCCCAGTTCGGCGGTGGTCGCGGCGTCCAGGATGTCCAGGTTGTGGTCGAGCCGGATGCATGCCGCGTCCGGGATCATGGTGATCATCAGGTCGAGGTCGGAGTAGCCGGTGCCGGCCGGCAGCACCTCCAGCCGGGTGAGGCGGCGCGAGGACCGTACGTAGTTGAAGTAGACCTCGACGAGCGGCGCGTTCTGCCGGTGCAGTCCCTGGCGGGCCAGGGTTGCCAGGACGTCGGAGAACATGGCGCCCTTGGCCAGGACGCGCTGCAGGTGCGCGTCGGTGCGGCGCAGCACCTCGGCGACCTGTTCGCCCGCGCGGGCCTCGGCCGGGAACGGCACCGGCACGCCGAAGAAGCCCACCGCGTCGAACGCGTCGGCGTGGATGCGGGTGTCCACGGGCACGGCGAGCACGAACCGCTCCCGTTCGCGCCTTCTGGCCAGCAGCACCGTCAGGGTTCCGAGGCAGAAGGCGGCGGGAGTGACGGCCAGTCTGCTCGCGGCCGCCGCAACCCGTTCCATCAGCCCCTCGGGAATCGTCACGGTCACGCTGCCGGCCCGGTACGACCGGGTCGCCGGGCGCGGCCGGGCCAGCTCCAGGTCGAGCCGTTCGCTGCCGTGGAAGTGCTCGCGCCACTCGGCGCCCGCGCCCTCACCGCCCTGCTGGGCCTCGACGAGGAGGGCGAGGTCGCGGTTGGTGACGGTGGCGTCGAGGGGGGTGCCGGACAGTTCCGCGTCGATCTCCCCGGCCACGAGCAGCAGCGACTGCAGGTCGCTGACCGCGTGGTGGGCGCCGAACACCAGAATCTGGCCGTGTGCACCGCCGTCCAGCAGCTCGAACCGCCACAGCGGTGTCGTCGCCAGGTCGAACGGCGGCTCCAGCAGGGCGCGCAGCCGCTCGGCGCCGTCGAGTGGGCCCTCGACGGTCGTCCAGCGCAGCACCGGCTCCGCCGGCTCCCGGTCCACGCGCAGCTGCCGGACGCCCTCCTCGCCGGTGACGATCGCGGTGCGCAGGGCCGCGTGTCGCGCGACGAGCCGGCTGAGGATGCCGGTGAGCGTCTCACGAGTGGTCGGGGCGGTCAGCCGTACGGCGAGGCCGATGCCGTGTGCCGCGTCCGGCATGCCCGGCCGGGCGCTGCGCAGCAGTCGTACGACGTCGCGCGGCGCGGGCCGCAGTTCGGTCTCCGGGACCTTCCCGGCGAGGTCGCCGGAGTCCTGCCGCGCCACGGCGCCCCGCTCCGGAAGGCGCTCGGCCAGGGCCTGGGCGAGGCCGCGGCTGTCGGACGCCGCGAACACGTCCGCGGCCGGGAGCTCCACGCCCAGTTCGCGGACGAAGGCGTTGCGCAGCCGCACCAGCATCAGGGAGTCCAGACCCAGTTCCTTCAGGGCCGTGGTCGCCGACACGTCGACCGCTCCTCCGGAGACCTCGCCGACCCGGGCCCGGACGTACGCCTCCAGCCAGGCGGCGCGGTCCTGGTCGGTCGTCGCCGCGAACACCTTCTTGACGAGGTCGTCCGAGGCGGCCGTGCCCGTCGGGACGGTGACCAGGTCGCCCAGGATCGGGCGGGTGCGCACGGCGTCGGGGACGAGCGTCAGCATCTCCCGGTCCAGGGCGATCGGCGCGAGCTGGCGGCGGGCGGTGGCCAGGACCCGCTCGAACAGCTCGCCGCCCTGCTGCGGCGAGAGGGCGACCAGGCCCGAGCGGCTGGTCTCGGCGGCCCGGGTGCCGGACCCGCCGACCATGCCGACACCGGCCCAGGCGCCCCAGTCCAGGCTCAGCGCCCGACGGTCAGTGCGGGAAAGGTGGTGTGCCCAGGCGTCGAGGAAGGCGTTCGCCGCCGAGTACGGGCTCTGGCCGGCCGACCCGAGCAGTCCGGCCGCGGAGGCGAACAGGACCAGGTTCTGGGCCTCCGGGATCAGCTCGGTGAGGAGAGCGGTGCCCAGGACCTTCGGTGCGAGGACGCGCAGGACGCGTTCGTCGGTCAGGTTCGCCACCGTGGCGTCGTCGAGCACTCCGGCCGCGTGCACGACCGCGGCGACCGGACCACAGGCATCCCGTACGGCGTCCAGGGCGGCCGTGAGACTCTCCCGGTCGGCGACGTCGGCGCGGGCCAGGTGCACGGTGACGCCTCGCTCTTCGAGACCCGTGATCCAGTTCCCGGTCTCCGCGTCGGGCGTGCCCCGGCTCATGAGGGCCAGTCGGCGGGCACCGCGGCGGACCAGCCGCTCGGCGACGACGCGGCCGAGGCCGCCCAGACCGCCGGTGATCAGGTGCACGCCGGCCACGGCGGTCTCGCCGTGGCCGCCGTCGTCCGGGCGGGTGCGGGCCAGGCGCGGCACCAGGCGGCCGGTCCCGCGCAGCGCGACGAGCCGTTCGTCGTCGGCGTGCCTGAGCTGGTTCCACAGGGCGTCGACGCCGTCGGTGGGCGGCAGGTCGATCAGCGTGGTCGACAGCTCCGGGTACTCCTGCGCCACCGCGAGCCCGAAGCCCCAGGCGAGCGCCTGCTGCGGGTTGGTCACCCCGGTGCTGTCACCGGCGGCCTGGCTGCCGCGTACGACCACGAACAGGCGCGGAGCCCGGCCCTGCGGACGGCCGGCGAGGGCGCGCACCAGGTGCAGGGTGCTCAGGCAGCACAGCCGCGCCGCCTGCCCGGCCGATCCGGCGTCGCCGATCGCCGGGGCGTCGAGGGCGGTCAGCTGGACCACCTGCTCGGGCTGCCCGCCCGCGAAGGCCTCCTCCAGCAGCCGGGCCAGGTGGTGCGGGTCGGCCGGATCGAGGGCGTAGCGGCCGGGCCCCTCGGCGACGAAGGCGCTGCCCCTGCGGGCGACGACGTGCGGCACCGAGGAGCCGAGCCGCTCGCCGAGCGCGTCCGCCACCCCCGTGTCGTCGGCCAGGATCAGCCAGCTGCCCTTCACCGGCGGTTCCTGCGCCACCGGGCGAGGGTGCCAGCGGGTCTCGAAGAGGGCGCCGTCCAGCGGCGAGAGCGCGGCCAGCCGGAACTCCTCGATCTCCAGGACTAGTTGCTCGTCCTCGTCCCAGATCCTGATGTCCAGGGTGGCGGTGTCGCCGGACACGGAGCGCAGTTCGCAGCCGGCCCAGGCAGGCGTGGTGCGCAGGCCGGTGAACCGCAGCCGTCCCGCCCCGGCGGGCACGAACGCCCGGCCCTCGGGCGCGTCCCCTGGCAAAGCGGCCGTGTGGAAGGCGGCGTCGAGGACCGCGGGATGCAGCAGATGACCCGCGGCGGGCCTGGCGGCCAGCCGGCCCAGGGCCGCCGAGTGGCCGCGGCGGCCCTGCTCCAGGCCCCGGAAGGCGGGGCCGTAGTCGATACCGAGGGCGCTCAGCCCGGCGTACACCGCCGGCAGGTCCGCGTCCTGCGTGCACCGCTCCCGCACGGCGGCGAGTCGCACGTCGTCGAGCCGCACGTCGGACGAGGGCTGCTCGCCGGTCACCGCGACGCGTCCGCCGACGTGCCGCTCCCACCGCGGGCGCCGCTCACCGGCGGCCGTGGAGGCGACTGTGAAGGACCGGTAGCCGTCCTGGGCGGGCCGCAGCACCAGCTGCAGCCGTACGGGCCGTTCGGGATCCATCCGCAACGGCTGCACGAACTCGACCTCGTTCAGGTGGACTTGGCCACCGTCCTGCACCGTTGAGGCGGCCTCCAGGACCATGTCGAGGAAGGCGGCGCCGGGCAGCCAGACCTCGCCGTCCACCCGGTGGTCGCCCAGATAGGCGAAGCGGCTGTCCCGCAGGTCGACGTCGCTCTGGAAGAGGTGCCGGTCGGGCTCGTCGCTGGACTCGACGTGCGTGCCGAGGAGCGGTGAGGAGCCCGCGGCGGTGGCCGGGGCGGGCGTGAGCCAGTGGCGGTCGCGGGCGAAGGCGTACGTCGGCAGATCGACGCGACGGCCTTCCGGGAACAGCGCCGGCCAGTCGGGGGCGTGTCCCGCGACGTACAAGTCGCCGACGCTGCGCAGCAGGACGTCGGGGCCGTCCTGCTGACGGCGCAACGAGCCGACGCCGGCCACGTCGATCCCGGCCTCCGCCGCGACCGCCTCGATGGAGGACAGCAGCGAGGGGTGCGGGCTGAGCTCGACGAAGTAGCGGTAGCCGTCGTCCAGCATCCGTCGGACGGTGTCGGCGAATCGGACGGGCTGCCTGAGGTTGGCGTACCAGTAGTCGGCGTCCAGCCGGTCGCCGGAGACGGGTTCGGCCAGCACCGTCGAGTACAGCGGTGTCGGCGCCTGTGCGCCCCGGATGCCGGAGAAGCGGTCGAGCAACACCGTGCGCAGGGATTCCATCAGCGGGGTGTGCGAGGCGAACGGGGTCGACAGCCGTCGTACGGCGATCCCCCGCTCCTCGAGCCGGCGGCGCAGCTCGGCCAGCGCGTCGGCGGCGCCGGAGACGGCCGTGGAGCCTGCGCTGTTGACCGCGGCGACGAACAGCCGGTCCGCGTAGGGGGCGAGCAGTTCCTCGACCTGCGACCGCGGCAGCTCCACCGCGACCATGCCGCCCTGCCCGACCAGCGGGACGACGGCCTGGGCCCGCCCGGTCACCACGGCCACGGCGTCGTCCAGGCCGAGGGCGCCCACGCTGTACGCGGCGGCGATCTCGCCCAGGCTGTGCCCGACCACGGCGTCCGGGGCGACGCCGAGGGGCCGCCACGCGGCGGCCAGCGCCGCGTTGACCGCGAACAGCACCGGTTGCAGGCACTCGGTCCGGTGGAGCGGGGAGAACTCCTCAGGCGCCCGCAGCGCGTTGAGCACCGACCAGCCGACGTGCCGCTGCACCGCCTCGTCGATCCGGGTCAGCTCCTCGCGGAACGCCTCCGACCCGGCCAGCAGCTCCAGGCCCATGCCCGGCCGTTGGCCGCCGTGCCCGGAGAAGACGAAGGCCACCTTGCCCGTCACGTCCTCGCGCGGCGTGGCCGGCTGCGCCCGTCCGCTGCCCACCGCCTCCAGCGCGGCGCGCAGTTCGTCCGAGTCGCCCGCCGTGACCGCCGCCCGCCAGGCGAAGTGGCTGCGGTGCCGGGCCAGGGTGTGGGCGACGTCCGGCAGCACGGTGTCCCCGGTCAGGTGCCGTGCCAGCCGTGCGGCCTGCCCGCGCAGCGCGACCTCGCTCCGCCCGGACAGGACGAACAGCCGCTTCCCGGAGGGCAGTTCACCTGCGGGCTCGCGCTCCGGCGCGAACGGCGGGGCCTCCTCGACGATCACGTGGGCGTTGGTCCCGCTGATCCCGAAGGCGCTGACGCCGGCCCGCCGGACGCGCTGCTTCGCCGCCGGCCAGGGCACGGCCTCCTGCAGCAGGTGCAGACCGCTGCCGTCCCACTCGACGTACCGGCTGGGTGTGCCGGCGTGCAGGGTGGCCGGCAGCATCCGGTGGCGCAGCGACTGCACCACCTTGATCAGCCCGGCGATGCCCGAGGCGGCCTGCGTGTGCCCGAGGTTGGACTTGAGCGAGCCCAGGTACAGCGGTCGGTGCGGGGCGCGGGAGTCACCGAAGACCTGCGCCAGGGCGTTCGCCTCGATCGGGTCGCCCAGCGTCGTGCCCGTGCCGTGCGCCTCCACGTAGTCGATGTCGGCGGGTTCGAGGCCGGACAGCTCCAGGGCCCGCCGGACCACCTGTTCCTGCGCCGGGCCGTTGGGCGCGGAGAGGCCCTGGCTGCGGCCGTCCTGGTTGACGGCCGTGCCGCGCAGCACCGCCAGCACCTCGTCGCCGTCCCGCCGCGCGTCGCCCAGCCGCTTCAGTACGAGCATGCCGGCACCCTCGGCCCAGACGGCGCCGTCGGCGTCGTCGGAGAAGGAGCGGCAGCGGCCGGTCGGGGACAGGCCCCGCAGCCGGCTGAACTCCACGAAGGTCTGCGGGGTCACCATGAGCGTCACGCCGCCGGCCAGCGCCAGGTCGCACTCGCCCGCCCGCAGTGCCTGCGCCGCCAGGTGCACCGCGACGAGCGACGACGAGCACGCCGTGTCCACCGTCAGCGCCGGGCCGTGCAGCCCGAGGGCGTACGCCAGCCGGCCCGAGGCCACGCTGAGCGCCGACCCGGTGCCGACATGACCGTCCAGCTGGTCGAGCCGGGAGCCCGACAGGTAGTCGCTGCCGAACATGCCGACGTACACGCCTGTGGTGCTGCCCGCCAGTTCGGCGGGCACGATCCCGGCGCGCTCCAGCGCCTCCCACGCGGTCTCCAGCAGCAGCCGCTGCTGCGGGTCCATGGCGGCGGCCTCCTTCGGGGTGATGCCGAAGAAGCCCGCGTCGAAGGACTCGATGTCGTCCAGGAAGCCGCCTTCCCGGGCGTACGACTTGCCCGGGGCTTCCGGGTCGGGGTCGTACAGCGACTCGACGTCCCAGCGCCCGGCCGGGAACGGGCCGACCGCGTCACGGCCCTCGGCGACCAGCCGCCACAGCTCCTCCGGGTCGCCGACGCCTCCCGGCAGACGGCAGGCCATGGCCACCAGGGCGACCGGCTCGTCGTGCGCCGCGGTGCGGGTGTGCGGCGCGGCGGGCGCGGGACGACGGGCCGCGGGGCCGCTCGTCGCGAGAGCGGTGGCCAGCAGGTGCTCGGCGAGGCGGGCCGGGGTGGGGTGGTCGAACAACAGGGTGGCGGGGAGCCGGCAGCCGAGGCGGGCACCGATGCGGTTGCGCAGCTCCACCGCCGTCACCGAGTCCATGCCGAGCTCGCGCAGCGGCTCGTCGGGGCGGACGGACTCCGCCGACTGCAGGCCGAGGGCACGAGCGGCCTCCTCGCGGACCAGGTCGAGGGCGCGGTCGGCGCGGTCGGCCTCCGGCAGCCGGGCCAGGCGGTTGGCCAGTCCGTCCTTGCCGTCCCGCCCGGTGCGGGGCGCGGGCAGCAGCGAGCGCCACAGCGCAGCCGCACTGTCGCTCGCGCCGGCCGTGGTCTCGCGCAGCCGGGGCAGGTTCAGCACCCAGGCGACCAGATGCGGGGCGCCCCGGCGCAGCGCGAGTTCGACGAGGTCGCGGCCCTGTTCCGGGGTCAGGGCGCGGTGGCCGAGGCGCGCCATCCGCTCCAGGTCGGCATGTTCGGCGGCCAGGCCCTCGCCCGCCCAGGCGCCGAAGGAGACCGACACGGCGGGAAGCCCCAGGGCGCGCCGGTGGTGGGCGAGCTGGTCGAGGAAGGCGTTGGCGGCGGCGTAGTTGGCCTGGCCCGCGTTGCCGACGACACCGGCGGCGGAGGAGACCAGCAGGAACAGGTCGAGCTGCGCGTCGGCGGTCAGCCGGTGCAGGTGGGCGGCGCCGTCCACCTTGGGGCGCAGCACCCGCGCGAGGCGTTCGGGAGTCAGCTCGGCGACCACCCCGTCGTCCAGGACGCCGGCGCAGTGCACGACGCCGCGGAGTTCGTCGGCGACGGGACCGACGATGTCGGCCAGGGCCGCGGCGTCGGCGACGTCGCACGCCGCCACCTCGACCTCCGCGCCGAGCGCTGTCAGTTCCGCGGTGACCTCGGCCGTGCGCGGGTCGTCGGCTCCGCGCCGGGACGTCAGCAGCAGGCGGTGCACGCCCCGTTCGGCGAGGAGCCGGGCGATGTGGCGTCCGACGGCGCCGAGTCCTCCGGTGATCAGTACGGTGCCGTCGACGGGTGTCCGCGCGCGGCCGGTGTCGGCGGCGCGGGCGCGCACGAGCCGGGGCACGAGCAAGCTGCCCGCGCGCCCGGCGAGTTCGGGCTCGTCCAAGTGAGCGACGGCGGCGAGCAGGGCAGCCGCGGGATCGGTGTCTGCAAGGTCGAGCAGCGTCAGCCCGAGGTCCGGATGCTCGGCACGGGCACTGCGGGCCAGGCCCCACAGCACCGACTGTGCGAGGCCCGGCACGGTGTCCCGGTCGTCGGCCGCGACCGCGCCGCGGGTCACCCAGACGGTCCGGGCGGGTGGCTCCGCCTGTGCGGCGAGTGTCTGCAGTTCGGCCAGCGCGGCTTCCGCCATCTCCCGTGCGGTGGCGGCCGGTTCGGCATCCTCGGCCGGTCGCGGCCAGAACCGTACGAGCACCTCGCCACCCGTGTCGCGGCACTGGATCCCCGCGGCTTCGAGGCCGCGCAGGGCCGCCACGACGTCCGGGTCGGACGGGTCGCCGACGACGGTCCAGTCACCGGCCGGTCCCTCGACGGGCGGTTCGGGCGCGGCCGTCCAGGCAACCTCGTACAGGTGCCGCCCGTTGCCCGAACCGCCGGCGAGATCCGCCGGGCTCGCGGCGCGCAGCCGTACGCCCTCCAGCCGGCCCGCGGGGAAGCCGTCGGCGTCCCACAGCGTCACGTCCAGCGTGAGATCCGTGTCGTCGGTGCCGGTGCGCCGCACGGACACGGTGAGGTCGTCGGCGCCGCCGTGCGACAGCGCGGCGCGGCCCACGGCGACCGGAAGGAGCACCCGCCCGTCGGAGGCGGCGCCCTCTTCGAGGGCGGCGGCGACGTGCAGCGCGGCGTCCAGCAGCGCCGGGTGGACCGGGTAGGGGTGGGCCAGGTCACGGGCCACGGGCGGCAGTGACAGCCGGGCCTGCAGCTCGCCCGCACCGGTCACCAGCGCCTCCCGTACGCCCTGGAAGGCCGGACCGTAACCGAGGCCGAGCCCGGCCAGCCGCTCATAGGTCTCCGCGCTCCAGGCGGGTTCCGCCGCCTCCGGCCACACCGGCGGTCGCCCGGCCACGGGGGTCGCCGCTGCCGCCGAGGCGGTGGCGTGCAGCGTCCAGTCGGTGGCCTCCTGGCCGCGCGGGCGGCTGTGTACGGTGATCTCCGGTGCCGGGCCGGCGGTGACCACCTCCACGGACACCTCCACGGTGCCGGCGGCGGGCAGCACGAGGGGTGCGAGCAGCAGCAGGTCGGTCACGTCGGCCGGGTCGTCCGGGCGGGCCACGGCGAGGGCGGCCCGGCACAGCTCCAGCAGGGTCGTGCCGGAGACCACGGTCCGGCCGAACACGGTGTGGTCGGACAGCCAGTCGGCGGTGGCCGGGGACCACTCGTCGCGGAAGGTCCAGCGGGTCTCGTCGGCCGACTGCAACTGGACGCCGAGCAACGGGTGCGCGGCGCGGTCGAACAGGCCGGGGCCGCCCGAGGCGGACTCGGGTTCGATCCAGTGGCGCCGGGTGTCCCAGGCGTAGGTCGGCAGGTCCGCCCGGACGGTGTCGGCGACCAGGCGCCGCCAGTCCGTCCGCCGTCCGTGGACGTGGAGTTCGGCGGCGGCGCGGTCCAGGCAGGCGGGTCCGTCCTCGTCGCGGCGGAGGGAGCCGACGGCGACCAGCTCGTGGCCGGAGTCCTCGCCGATCGTGTGCAGGGCGGTGAGCAGGGACGGATGCGGGCCGAGTTCGACGAAGTGGCGGTAGCCGTCGGCCGCCATGCGCTCCACCGCGGGCGCGAAGCGGACGGGTTCGCGCAGGTTGGCGTACCAGTAGTCGGCGTCCAGCTCCTCGGTGACCGGCTCACCGGAGACGGTGGAGTACCAGACGACCGACGTGGGGTACGTGGTCACGCCGTCGAGCTCGTCGAGGATCGTCGCGCGGACCGGCTCGACCCGGGCGCTGTGGGAGGCGTAGTCGACGTCGAGGCGACGGACGAAGACCTGTTCCCGGTCGAGGTCGGCGAGCAGGCCCTCCAGCGGCTCCACGTCACCGGCGATCACGGTGGCCCGGCCGCTGTTCACGGCGGCGACCGAGACCCGGCCGCCGAGATCCTCGAGGCGGGTGACGACATCGGTGTGCGGCAGGCCGACGACGGCCATGGCGCCGGTGCCGGACAGCTCGGTCAGGGCCCGGCTGCGCAGGGCGACCACCGCTGCCGCGTCGTTGAGGCTGAGCGCGCCGGCGACACAGGCCGCGGCCACTTCGCCCTGGCTGTGCCCGATCACGGCGTCCGGCCGGACGCCACGGGCCCGCCACACCGCGGCCAGGGACACCATCACCGCGAAGAGCACCGGCTGAACGACGTCCACGCGGTCCAGGGACGGGGCTCCCGCCTCACCGCGCAGGACCGCCGCCGCGGACCAGACGGTGAACGGTCGCAGGGCGGCGTCGCAGCGGTCGAGTTCGTCGGCGAACACGGGGTCGCGTTCGAGCAGGTCGCGGGCCATGCCGGCCCACTGGGCGCCCTGGCCCGGGAAGACGAAGGCCACCTTGCCCGCGGGCAGCGTCCGCCGGGGTCCGGCGGTCGGGCCGGGGTCGGGCCGGCCCTCCGCAAGGGCCCGCAGCTCGGTCAGCAGCTCGTCCCGGCCGGCCGCCTGGACGACGGCACGGTGCTCGAAGTGGGTGCGGTGGTGGGCCAGCGTCGCGGTTACGGCGGGCAGCGGCAACTCCGGCTGGGCGACGAGACGTGCGTGAAGTCGGTCGGCTTGCCCCTGGAGCGCGGGGAGGGTGCGGGCGGAGAGCGGGAAGAGCGTCGGACCGGTCGGCTCCGCCTGTGGCCCGGCCGGTGCGTCGACGTCCTGCGGTGCCTCCTCCAGCACGACGTGCGCGTTCGTGCCGCTGATGCCGAACGCGCTCACCCCGGCCCGCCGCACGCGGTCGCCGCCGCGCGGCCACGCCCGGGCGCTGCCGTGCACGGCCAGGCCGCTGCCCGCCCAGTCGACGTGCTCCGTGAGGGTCTCGGCGTGCAGGGACGGCGGTATGAGCTCGTGCCCGAGGGCGAGCACCGTCTTGATCACGCCGCCGATGCCCGCGGCGGCCTGGGTGTGACCGATGTTGGACTTCAGCGAGCCGAGGCCGAGAGGCCGGTCGGCGGGGCGGCCCGGTCCGAAGACGGCGGCCAGTGCGCGGCCCTCGATGGGGTCGCCGAGCGGGGTGCCGGTGCCGTGCGCCTCGACGTGGTCCACGTCGTCCGGTGCGAGTCCGGCGGCGTCGAGGGCGGCGCGCAGCACCCGTTCCTGCGCCGGGCCGTTGGGGGCGCTCAGCCCCTGGCTGCGGCCGTCCTGGTTGACGGCCGAGCCCTTGATCACGGCGAGCACCCGGTCGCCGTCGCGGCGGGCGTCGGCGAGCCGCCTGAGCAGCACCACACCACAGCCTTCGGCCCACACCACACCGTCCGCGTCGGCCGAGAAGGGGCTGCACCGCCCGGACGGCGACAGCCCGCGCAGCCTGCTGAACTCCACGTGTCCCCGCGGGGTCACCAGCAGGCTCACGCCGCCCGCCAGCGCGAGGTCGCACTCACCTGCCGCCAGCGCGCGGGCCGCCAGGTGCAGGGCGACGAGGGAGGAGGAGCAGGCGGTGTCGACGGTGACCGCCGGGCCCTGCAGACCCAGGGTGTAGGCGATGCGCCCGGAGGCCACGCTGGTCGCCGAGCCCGTGCCGACATGCCCGTCGAGCTGGGCCAGCGAGGCCGAGGCGAGGTATCCGCTGTCGTACAGGCCGATGTAGACGCCCGTGGAGCTGCCGTGCAGCGTCTCGGGGACGATCCCGGCGCGCTCGATCGCCTCCCAGCTGGTCTGCAGCAGCAGCCGCTGCTGCGGGTCCATGGCGTCGGCCTCGCGGGGCGAGATCCCGAAGAAGGGGGCGTCGAAGCGGTCGATGCCGTCGAGGAAGCCGCCGCGCAGCGTGTACGCCTTTCCGGTGGCCTCGGGGTCGGGGTCGTAGAGGCCCTGGGTGTCCCAACGGCCCGCCGGAACCTCGGAGATGGCGTCCTCGCCGGCGGCGAGCAGCCGCCACAGCCCTTCGGGGTCGTCGGCGCCGCCGGGGAAACGGCAGGCCATGGAGACGATGGCGATGTCGTCCTGCGTCGCCCGCGGCGCAGCCTCGGCACCGGCCGGGCCGGCCGCCGTGGCGGGTGGTTCGCCGAGGACCGCGTCGGCCAGCGCGGCGATCGTGGGGTGGTCGAAGACGAGCGATGGCTCCAGTGGCCGGCCGGTCCGGTCGGAGAGTCCGGCGGCCAGTGTCACCAACTGACGTGATCCCAGCCCGAATTCCGCGATCGGCCGGTCCGGGTCGACGGCCAGCGGGTCGAGCCCGGCGGCCTCGGCGACGGCCGACCCCAGCCAGGCCCGTACGTCCTCGGCGGTGGTGAGGGGCGTGATGGTGGACTGCTTCCGGGGCTCGTTCGCAGGCATCTGGGCAGGTGTCCTCAAGCAACGGTGAAGCGGGCGGATTCCGCACGACCGCATGCGGCAGCGGCGTACGGCTGACATCGGGTGGCGTACGGCCCGGGGGCGGACGTGCGGCCGGCGCGACGGCCGGGCCGCCGCCGGCACGGGCGGGCGCCGGCGGCCGTGGGGTCATCCCGTGACGGGCACGCCGACCAGGGCGAGGGTGCCGTCGAGGTAGGCCGCCCGGGAGGCGCGGCGCTGGATCTTCCCGCTGGACGTCTTCGGGATGGTTCCGGGGTGGACCAGCACCACGTCCCGCACCGCCAGGCCATGGGCCTCACCGATCGCGCTGCGCACCAGGTCGGTGATCTTCTCGGCCTCGCCGGCCGCGTCGGGCGCCGCCTCGGCCACCATGACGACCTGTTCGCCCTGCATGCCGCCGGCGTCCACGGAGAACGCCGCGGTGCAGCCGGGCCGCAGTGCCGGATGGGACAACTCCGCGGACAGCTCCAGGTCCTGCGGGTAGTGGTTGCGCCCGTCGATGACGACGAGGTCCTTCAGGCGGCCGGTGACGAACAGTTCGCCGTCACTCAGGAAGCCGAGGTCGCCCGTGCGCAGGAAGCGACCCTCACGGCCGGTCAGGGTGGCGCGGAAGGTCTCGCGGGTGGCGAGGGTGTTGCGCCAGTAACCCTTGGCCACGCTCGCGCCGGCGACCCAGATCTCGCCGACCTCGCCCTCGGGCAGTTCCTCCTGCCGTTCGGGGTCGGCGATCAGTACCGTGATCCCGGTCCCGGGCCGGCCGCAGCCCACGGCGGCCGCGTCCGCCTCGCCGGCGTGCGGGCCGGTCTCGGCGGCGTCCAGCAGGGTGGGCGGGGCGTCCACCGCACCGCCGGTGACCATCAAGGTGGCCTCGGCCAGGCCGTAGCACGGGTAGAACGCCTCACGGCGGAAGCCGGCCGCGCGGAAGGTCTCGGTGAACCGTCGCACGGTGGCCGCGCGCACCGGTTCGGCGCCGTTGAAGGCGACCTTCCACGCGCTCAGGTCGAGGCTGTCGACCAGGTCGGCGGTGGCGTGCTTCAGGCACAGTTCGTAGGCGAAGTTGGGGCCGCCGCTGGTGTGCGGCCGGTAACGGCTGATCGCGGTCAGCCAGCGATCGGGGCTCTGCAGGAAGTGCAGGGGCGAGAAGAGCGTGGCCGTGGCGCCCAGGTACAGCGTGTTCAGCACCGGGCCCATGAGGCCCATGTCGTGGTAGACGGGGAGCCAGCTGAGGATCAGTTCGCGGCCGTGCTCCGCGAGGGCGTCCGGGGTGTGCCCCATCCGCTCGGTGATGATCCGCTCGTTGTCCAGCAGGTTGCCGTGGGTGACCACCACGCCGCGCGGGGCGGAGGTGGAGCCGGAGGTGTACTGGAGGAAGGCCACCGAGTCGGCGGTGAGGTCGGGGGCGTGCCAGGAGGCGGCCGCGTCGTCGGGAATGTCCTCGGTGGCGACGCGGGGGACCGTGTCCAGTTCGGGCAGGTGCTCGGTCCATGTGCGCAGGGCGCCGATGACTTCACGGCCGCCGAGGATCACCTTGGCGTCGGAGTCGGCCATCAGGCGCTTCATCCGGACGAGGGCGCGGTGGTTCTGCGACCGTCCCTGCGGGGGCACGCCCGGCACGGCGACCACTCCGGCGGCGAGGCAGCCCAGAAAGGCGGAGACGAACTCCAGGCCGGGCGGATGGAGGAGCAGGGCGCGCGAACCGGCCAGGCCGCGGTCCTGGAGCCAGGCGGCGACCGCCCGGGAGCGGTGGGCCAGTTGTCCGTAGGAGATCTCCTGGATGTCCCCGTCGCAGTCGCCGGTGAGGAGGTACCGGTAGGCGGTACGGTCGGGCTGTTGCTGGGCGTGTGCGGTCAGTAATTCGACCAGGGAACGAGCCATGTGACGAGTCCCACCTGTCCGGGTCAGCGGGTGAGGGAACTGGAGTTCGACGGCCGCGTGACGCGCACGCGCAGAAGCCGTTGACCGGGCCCCCTTGCCAGGTCATCCGTCTCGCCACTCGCCCGGCGGCGAGATGGCCACAGGTCTCCCCGTGTCCCCCCACTCAACTTGCTACCAACGAGTAGCACCATAACAAGTCCCACCGGTCGACGGGTCGAACGCATGTAAACCCTGTGTGACCAACAGGAGTTGGCTGTCCGTCGGCTTCGCTGGGCCGACACGCCGTCCACGCACCCGCCGCCCCTGCTGCTCGAACACCTCACCGCGCCGATTCCCCTCACCGACGAGCGTGCCACCGCACTCCACCTGCGGTACCCGGGTCTGGTCGTCCGGGGCGGTGGGCCGGTCAGGGGCCGAGGTGAGCAGCCCGGCGGTCGTCGCCCCTTCGGCAACGTCCTCGGCATCATGCAGAACCGCTGCTGTCCAAAGATCCAGTGCGCCGGCTGACCTTCGGTGCCGCGGCGGTTGTGCTTCCATGGATACGGCGTGAGCCGAAGCGGTGTTGCGAAGGGCGGGGATACGCTGAATGCGGGACAACTCGTTGTTCGCACTGGCAGCGGAGGCCGGAACCGCCGTGGTCCGGGCCGCCGGTACCGAGATGTGGCCGACCGTGCGTGCCCGGGCGGCGCGCCTTCTCGGTGAGGGCGACCAGCAGCGCGAGCGAACGCAGTGGGAGCGGCTGGAGCGCACCCTGGCCACGCTGCTCGAAGCACCCGGCGACGCGCGGCTGCGCATCCAGGCGGAAGCGGCCTGGCAGACCCGCTTCGAGGATCTGCTGGAGGACGCCGAGCGGTCCGGCCGTCAGGGACAACTAGCCGCTGAGTTACGTCGGTTGGTGAGGGTGTGCGCGGGTGCGTACGCCCTGGCCGAGCCGTTCGGCGCGAGCGCCGGGAACCTCACCGCCCCCGGGCCGCCCCTCGCGCCGTCGCCCTCTGCCGGACTGGCGCCGCCCGCCGTTCCCCTCCACCCGCCCGGCCCACTGTCCGCACCTGCCCCGCCGGCCGCCGTTCCGCCCACCCCGCCCGTCCCGCCGCCCGCAGTCGTCGGCACCGCCCCCTCCGTGGCGCTCGCCTTCCAGCAGCGGCCCGAGACCGACGCCCTCGGTGCCCTGTTCGACGCACCGCCCGCCCCCTGGGCGCTCGTCGGCGACGCGGGCACCGGGAAGACACAGCTGGCCGCGCACTTCGTGCGGCGCCTGCGGCACGAGGGGGACGCCGACCTGGTGGTGTGGGTGACCGCCGCCTCCCGCAACGCGGTCGTCTGCGACTTCGCGGCGGCCGGCGTGGCGGTCGCCGGAGCCTATCCCGGGCAGCCGGAGCATGCCGCGCAGGCCTTCCTGGCCTGGCTGCGGGCGACCGACCGGCGCTGGCTGGTGGTGCTCGACGGGCTGACCGACCCGGGGGATCTGCACGGTCTGTGGCCGCCGGAGCGGCCGGGCGGACGGATGCTGGTCACCGCCCGGCCCGGGGTCCCGCTCCCGCTCGGCAGCACCCGCATCCCCGTCGGGCCGTACCCACACGAGACGGCGTTGCTCCGGCTGGCCGAGGACCTCTCCTTCCAGGGCCGGTACGTGCAGCTCAGGGAGGTCGACGCGCTCGCCACCGACCTGGGGCGCCTGCCGCTCGCCCTGTCCCGGGCGGCGGCCTGGCTGACGGAGTCCGGGCTCAGTTGTGCCGACTACCGCGACCGGCTCGCACAACGGACCAGGGCCGGTGCCGATCCCCTCACCGCGTGCTGGTGGCTGTCCGTCGAGCTGGCCGACCGCCGCTGCGGCGGACTGGCGCGGCCGATGCTCGAACTCGCCGCCCTGCTCGACCCCTACGGCGTCCCGGTCGCCGCGCTCACCAGCCGCCCGGCGCTCGCCCATCTGGCCCGACGGCGCACGCCGTCACCCGCCTCGGGGGCGGAGCCGGTGGGTGTCCCGGACGCCGCTGACGCCCTGGAGGCACTGCGCCGGCTGCGCCTGGTGGAGTGCGAGGGCGAGGCTCCGTACACGACCGTTCGGGTGAGCGGTGCGCTGCAGGCCGTCGTGCGTGCGGCCGTACCGCCCGAGGATTACGGCGCTCTGGTCGGCGCGGCGGCCGACGCGTTGCGGGCCGCGTGGCGGACGGCGTCGGCGGTGGAGCCGGGCTCCGCGCTGTGCGGGGCGCTGCGGGCGGGCGCCGGCAGCCTCGCCGAGCACGGCGGGGAGGAGTTGTGGCGCAGCCAGTGCCATCCCGTGTTCTTCCAGACCGGCCGCAATCTGCTCGCCGCCGGATTCGTGCACGGCGCCAAGGCGTTCTGGGAGCTGCTGCACGCCACGCTGAACAGCCGGTTCGGCGCGGAGCACCCCGACACCCTGGCCGCGCGGGGCCGGCTCGCCGCGGCGTACGGCGCCTCGCGGGACGCGGCCGGAGCAGTGGCCGTCTACCAAGGGCTGCTGTCCGACCTGGTACGGCTGCTCGGCGCCGACCATCTCTCCGTGCTCACCGTCCGCGACAACCTGGCCCGCTGGCAGGGCGAGGCCGGTGACCGGGCCGGTGCGGCGACCTCGTACGCGGCCCTGCTGGAGGACCGGCTGCGGGTGCTCGGACCCGACCACCACGACACCCTGCTCACCCGGCACAACGTCGCCCTCTGGCGCGGTCTGGCCGGGGACGCGGCCGGTGCCGCCGACGCCTATGGGGGCCTGCTCGACGACATGGTGCGGGTGCTGGGTCCGGACAACCCCGCCGTGCTCGGCACCCGGGACCAGCTGGCCCAGTGGCGCAGCGCGGCCGAGGCGACGGCCGGCGCGGGCGCCTGGCCTCCGCCGTCGGAGGCCCTGCCGCCGGCTCCGGCCGCACCTCCGGCGGGCCGGTACGAGAGCGCCCCGCACCGCGCCGCCCCAGCCGGTGACGCGGGCCTCACCTCGGCGCGCCTGGTACGTGAACTGCCGTGGCCCAGGCGGATGTTGCGCCGTATCACCGGCAAGGGCCGGCCCGCCGCGGCGCGGGCGCGGGCCGCGGACGAGCTGCTGCGCGCCCCGCTCACCGGCTGCCACCGGATCGCGGTGATCAGCCTGAAGGGCGGCACGGGCAAGACCACGACGGCGGCCGTGCTCGGCGCGACCCTGGCCGAAGTGCGCAGGGGCGGGGTCGTCGCGCTCGGCGCCGCCCCGGACGGCGGGACGCTCGGCAAGCGAGTGCGCCGGGAGCCCGGGGCGGAGGAGGGCTCCGGCCCGACGGTCCGCGACCTGCTCGCCGCGCTGCCGCCCCTGCGGCGGCCGGAGGACGTCCGCCGTTTCACCTCGCCCGGCCCGAACGGACTGGACATCCTCGCGGGTGACGCCGGGCCGATGGCCGCCGCGCCCTTCGGGCCGGAGCGGTACCGGCAGGTCGTCCAGGCGCTGTGCCGGACCTATCCGATCGTGGTCACCGATGCGGGCACGGGGCTGCTGCACGACGTCATGCGAGGGGTGCTGGACCTCGCCGACCAGCTGGTCGTCGTCACCACGCCGACCGTCGACGGTGCCGACGTCGCCGACCGGACCCTGGAGTGGCTGGCCGATCACGGACACGCGGAGGCGGCACGGCAGGCAGTGGTCGTGCTGTCCGGGGTGCAGGACGCCTCACGGGTCCGGCGCGACCGCATCGTCAGCCACTTCGCGCACCGCTGCCGGGGCGTGGTCCAGGTGCCCTTCGACGAGCATCTGGCCACCGGTGCCGAACTCGACCTGGCGAGCCTGCACCCGGAGACCCGGCGGGCGTACGACGATCTGGCCGTGCTGGTGGCTGCGGGTTTCGCCCGGGAGCCCGGTCCCCCGGTACCCGCCGGGCCGCGCCCGGCACTGCGGCCCCGCATCACCGTGCCGGACGAGGTGCTGCGGGTGGGGGCGCCCAGCGCCGTCGAGTTCCGGCTGGAGCCCGTCGATCCGGCCGCGGCCGCCGTGGCCCTGGACGTCCGGGTGGTCGCGGCGTCCCGTTCGGCAGCGGTCCTCGAACCGCCGGTCCTCGACCACACCGCCGGGTCCGCGGCCGCCGTGTTCTCCTTCACCGCACTGCAACCCGGAGCGCACCGGCTGCGGTTCACCGTGTACGACGCCTTCCACGGCAAGGTGCTGCAGACCCTGGAAGCCGGTCTCAAGGTGCCGGCGCCCGAGCCGGCCGGGAGGCGGTGAGCCATGCCCCAGGACGTCGACGTGCAGATCACGCACAACCCGTGCCACGACTACACCGAGGCCCCCGGCGACCACGGCGGTCAGCCGCTGGACCTGACCGTCACGCTGTGGGTGGACCGCGGAAGGGTGACCGTCACGGCGTTCACGGCCGGCCGGCGCACCCCGTACACCCGTACCCACCGTGCCTCGCTCAAGGCGACGCCGGCCGAGATCAGCGAGTGGGCGGCCTGGCTGCGCGGCGAGTGGCAGTCGCGGATCGTCGGCCGCTGGGATCCGGGCACCTGCTCGTACCCGCTCGCGGACGCCACGGACCTGCGGGGGCACGCGGGCACGGTGGACCACGAGATCGCCCACCTCGCCAAGGCGGGCCGCCTGGTCCTGGACACCGTCTTCGCCGGGGAGGACCACGACCTGGTGAACTTCCGCGACTTCCTGTTCGGCGAGCTGGCCCGGGACGGGCTGCGCGTCAGTTTCGACTCCGAACTCTTCCTGCCCTGGCCGCTGTTCGCCGTACACACCGACGGCTCCCCGTGGAACTCCTTCCTGGGCCACCGGCACCAGATCGAGCAGACCGGGGCGTCCTATCCCAGTTTCCAGCAGCCGCGCCCCGCCCGGCCGCGGCCGGTCACCAGCCTCAACCACGACAAGGCCCTCGACGGTGTGGGCCGCTCGGCGGACGTGCACCAGCTGCTGGCGGCCGGGTCCGAGCTGGTGGTGCGCAGCCGCTCCGAGGAGCTGCTCGCGGCGCTCGACCGGCCGGACTTCGGCGAGGACCTCATGTACTTCTGGTGCCACGGCGCCTTCGACGGCCAGGACGCGGCGCAGCCGACCCTGGTCATCCGGCTGTCCGACTCCCTGCCCATCAGCGCGCACACGGTCCACCTCGCCCGCAGCGAACACCGGGGCCGCGACCGGCTGGAGTTCCGCCCGTTCGTCCTGCTCAACGCCTGCCACTCGGGGCAGGCCGCGGGCTCCTCGGGCCGCGAGTACCTTGGCAAGGCCCTCATCGAGCACGGCGCGCACGGTGTGCTCGGCCCGCAGATCGCGATCCCGCAGCTGTTCGCCGCCGAGTACGCGCACGCGTTCCTCAGCCGGTATCTGCAGGGCCGGGAGACCGCCGGGGAGATCAGCCGGGCGCTCGTCCACCACTTCCGCGACACCCTGCACAACCCGCTCGCCCTGACGTACTCGCTGCACTGCGGCATCGACAGCCGTCTGGAGACCCCACCGTGCACCTCACCACCGTTGACCTCGACGAGCAGGGACGGCTCCGCGCGCCCGGCAGCGGTCATACCGTCCCAGGCGACCGGGTCGCGGAGCACCTCGCACGACACCTCCGCGTCCCGGACGAGGTGACGGACCTCTACGTGTACGTCCACGGCTGGCAGACCGCGCCGCCCGCCGCCGTACGCCGCGCCTCGGCCCTGCTCGGCCTGGCCCGCGAACTGCACACCGCGCGGCCCGACTTGTACCCCGGGCTGGAGAAGGGGTACCGGCCGTGGGGGGTGGTGGTTCGCTGGCCGTCCTCCAGCCTGCCCTCGCTGGGCGGCTACCGCCGTATCCGCGACCGGGCCCATGCGATGAGCGCGGCGGGCCGGGGGCAGGCTCCCCATGTGCTGGCCCATCTACTGGGCTATCTCGACGCGGCACGCCCGGATCCCGCCTCACCGGCGGTGCTCACCAACCGCAACGGGCAGTATCTGCACCTGGTGGGGCATTCCTTCGGGGGGCGTTTCCTGTGCGAGGCGGTGCAGTGGGCGGGGTCTCCCGGCGGGCCGCGGGTGCTGGGCTGGAGCTCGCCCCGGGTGCCCGGCCGGCCCTTCACCGCCGACAGCATGCTGGTGTTCCAGATGGCGGCACCGCGCGACGCCTTCGTCCGCCTGTTCCCCTCGCTGTTTCCCTCCGCCGGCCGGCCCGGCGCCCCGCTGCGCGGCCCGCTGGTGCTCACCCACTCCCGCTGGGACCGTGCGACGGGGTTCTGGCATCTGCGCGCGGAGGGAACGGCGGGCATCGGCCACTCGGGCGCGGGCGTGGCCCCGGTCCCCCAGTTCCACGCCCGGCTGCTCGACGTGGACGAGCGGTACCCGACGGTCGCCCTGGACCACCGACTGGTCAACGTGGACGCCAGCCGCCTCTTCCGCGGCGGCGTACGGACCCGGATGGCCCCGGCCGGAGCGCACTCCGACTTCGCCCGCCCGGAGTCCGCGCACCTCATGCTGAGCCTGGCCGCGATGTCCAGGTGATGTGGCCTGCTGTGGGATGCCCCCGGTGGGGCGACGCGCTATGCGTTCTCGGGTGCCGGGAGCGGAGTCCCGGCCGTGGGTGCCGGGGTGCGGTCGGGCCAGGGGATCCGGAACGCGGTCAGCGTCACGATCAGGGCCGACGCGGCGACGGTCGCCATGCCGAGGGTGAGGCTCGTGCTGCTTGCGACGAAGCCGATCAGTGCCGGGCCGGCCAGCAGCCCGGTGGTGCCCATCGCTGCGACCAGGGCCAGGGCGTCGGAGCCGTGGCCGGCGGCCGCGACGTAGACGCACGGGGTGACGGCGGCCGCGCCGAGGCCGACGCAGGCGAAGCCGAGGAGGGTCGGGACCAGCCCGCCGGTGAGCAGGGCGAGGGCCAGACCGGCGGCGGCCACGGCGCTGCCGGCCCGCACCACCCGGCCGTCGCCCCAGCGACCGCGCCAGCGGTCCGCGCGCAGGCGGGCCAGCAGCATCATCACGGAGACGACCGCGATGCCCAGCGGCGCCACGGACGCAGAGGCCTTGACGACATCCTTCAGGTAGAGCGTCGACCAGTCGTTCATCGCGCCCTCGGTGATGGTGCCGAAGGCCATGGCGCAGCCCAACAGCAGGGTCGTCCAGGAGGGGAGGGCCGGGCGGCGGCTCCGCTTCGGCCCGCCCGGCTTTGCCGGTTCCGTATGGGTGAGGAGCCCGGAGCGTGCACCGGCGAGCAGGAGCAGCAACAGGGCTCCGGCCACGGTGAAATGGGCCGGCACCGACCCGGTCAGCGTGGTCACGCCCGAGGTCAGCAGGGCAGCGGTGAGCAGACCGGCGCTGAACGTGGCGTGCAGCTGGGACATGGCGGTGCGGTCGTAGGCCTTCTCCAGCGCGGCGCCCTGCGCGTTCATGGCGACGTTGAGGCAGCCGACCGCGACTCCGTCGGCGCAGACGGCCAGGAGGGCGAGCGGGTAGTTCGGTACGGCGGACAGGGCGGCCAGTACGGCCACCAGGCACAGGGCGGACGCCAGGGACAGCCGCCGGGAGCCGAGGCGGCGCATCAGGAGGGCGACCAGTGGGAAGGAGGCCGCCGCACCGGCCCCGCAGACCATCAGCAGCAGGCCCACCTCCCCTGCGCCCAGGTCCAGCCGGGTCTTGAGCGCGGGCAGCCGGGAGACCCAGGTGCCGTACTGGAAGCCGAGGAAGCAGAACAGCGCCGCGATGGACCACTTGGCGCGCTGGAAGGAGGGTGTGGGCATCAGCTCGCCTTCCGCACGGCGGCGACCTGCGCCGACATGTACACCGCGCCGCTGCCGTACCCGGCCGGGACGTGGGCCTCGCGGTGGGCGCGGTAGCCGTTGGCCCGCCAGAAGGATTCCTTGCCGGCGACCGCGATCAGGGACATGGTCCGGAAACCGCGGGTGCGGGCGACGTCCGTCAGATGGCGGGCCATACGGCTGCCGAGCCCCCTGCGGCGCAGGGGCGCGGTGATGACGAGATCGTGCAGGTGCAGGTTGGTGGAGCAGTGGGCCGTCTGCTCGGCGCGGGTCAGGTCGGGGCAGCGGAACCTCGGGTACGGCAGGGCCAGTGCATAGCCCGCGATCCGGCCGTCGAGGTCCAGGACGAGGCAGGTGCCCGCCGAGGCCCGGGAGCGCAGCGCGGCCTCCCCCTCCGTGAGCGCGGTGTCCGCGTACGCCTCCGCTTCCAGGGCCACGACCTCGGGCCAGTCGGCCTCGGTGATGCCGCGTATCGGGTGTGTCATGTCAGTGCTGTCCTTCCTGGCCCCGGATGCACACGCAGGGCAGCGGGCGGATGCCGTTGAAGCCCTGGGTCATGTAGCTGGTGGCGTAGGCGCCGGCGGAGAGGATCCAGACCGGGTCGCCGGAGGTGACCGACGCCGGCACGCGCACCGGGTGCCGGCCTTCGCCGTAGGCGTCGTCGCTGTCGCAGGTGGGGCCGGCGACGATCGCGGAGACGTGCTCCGGTCTCCCGTGGTGGCCCGGGAACACCATCCGGTGCGTCAACTGGTCCATTTCATAGAGGCCGTTGAACTTTCCGCAGCTCAGGTAGAGCCAGTGGGCGTCGGTGCCGTCCGGCTGCCTGCGGCGGGTCAGCCGGGAGACGTGGGCGCGGACGGCGCCGTGGTCGGCGACCAGGTGGCGGCCCGGTTCCATGACGAAGTCGAGCGGGGCGGAGGTGAGGTCGCGCAGCCGGTCCATGCCCTCGCGGAGCACGGTGAAGATCTTGTCCAGGGGCGGGTCGAGGGGGTTGCCGTGACGGTCCTGGTAGCCGAGCGCGGGCAGACCGCCGCCGAGGTTGACGTGGTCGGGTACGATCCCCCGCCCGGCCAGCGCCGTCAGGGTCCCGGCGAGGGTGTCGAGGGCCTGCTGCCAGGCCTCGCCGGTCATCTGCTGGGAGCCGACGTGCACGGACAGGCCGGCCGGGGTGAGTCCGGCCTCGCGGGCCGTCTCCAGCACGCGGACGGCGTCGTCGGGGGCGCAGCCGAACTTGCGGTTCAGGCCCCACAGGGCGCCGGCGCCTCCGGTGGTCAGGCGGCAGAACACCCGTGTGTCCGGAGCGTGTTGGGCGATGGCCGTGACGTCCTCGATGCTGTCTGTGGCGAATGTGCGGACACCGAGGCGGTGGGCTTCGGCGATGTCCTGGTCGGACTTGATGGTGTTGCCGTAGTGGATACGGCTCGGCGGTGCGCCGGCGTGGAGGGCTTGGGTGATTTCGGCGGGGCTCGCTGCGTCGAAACCTGCGCCGCGGTCCGCGAGGCTGTGCAGGACCTCGTCGACGGGGCAGGCCTTGAGTGCGAAACGGATGTCGATTCCGGGCAACTCTTGCAGCAGGGCGTCGAATTGGTGCTCTATGCCGACGAGGTCGTAGATGATGCGGTCGGTTTCGGCTGCGGCGAGTCTGGTGGCGAGGGGTTCGCTGAGTGGTCTTGTGCGGGTCCCTCGTGATTGATCGCGCCCACGCGGCGTCAGCCGCATGTCAGACAGGGCCCCGCGCCCCTTTGGGGCGCTCATGTGCGGGCCGTCTCTATCAGTGCCGGCCAGGCTTCGACCAGGTATGCGTAGTCCTCGATGTCCGACTCGGCCTCGTCCAGTAACCGGCCGCGCCCGTCGGCCAGTTGGTCGGCAAACGTGGCGTAACGACCGCCGAGCTTGCGATAGGCCGTGTCCACCCGGTCCAGTCGCCAGACGTTCTCCGCGCGGTCCAGGTCGGTGCTCTCCCGCAGGAACCGCACGATCCGGTCGGCCCGTACCTGATGCCGTTCGTCCAGCAGACCGGCGCCCTCGTCCGCCATACGGTCGTAGACGTGGTGGAAGTGGAGCATCGAGAGGAGGAACTTCACGAACCGGTGCTGGTAGGCCGGGAAGCCGGTGTCGGTGCGGCGTTCGGGGGTGTGGAAGTTCTCGATGTGGCGGTTGTGCAGGATGCCGGGCAGGGCGGCGCCGTGGACCACATGGAGCAGGAAGTAGTCGCTGCCGATGGTGTCGGTGGCGGGTGGGAGCGGGATGCGTTCGTAGACCGCGCGGTCGAAGGCGATGTTGCACATGTCGACGCGCATGGGGTCGACCACCGTGAGGGTCGCCCGGTCGCCGGTGAAGGGTGCCGTGCCCGCGCCGGTGAAGGACTCCTCGACCAGGTGCCGTTTGCGTTCCTCGGGCCAGTCGCCGGGCGCCCAGAGGCTGACGACGTCGTGGTAAACGCCCTCGTCCAGGCGCCGTATCTCCCCGATGTCGACGGAGAGTTCGCCGATGAAGGAGGCGCCCACCAGTGACACGGGGCGGGCCAGCAGCGCCGGGGCGAGGTCGGTGCGGGTGACGGAGGTCGTGGCCTCGGCGGCGGGGCTGCCCAGCCAGGGCAGCTCGTGGTGGACGGGGAACACCGGCTGCCCCGCGTGGAGTTGGTAGGCGCTGTCGGAGTCCCTGCGGTGCAGCGAGTCGCAGCCGAGGGCGGCGGCCAGCAGGAAGGCCCGGTTGGTGCAGGCGCCATAGGAGACCGCGGGCGGGAGCATGAGGTGCAGGAGGCGGTCGGGCTCCGCCGCCCCGGCTCGCTCGATCGTCCGGCGCAGGAAGGCGCGCTGGGTCTCCTCGTCGAGGTGGTGGACGGTGACGCCGGGTACCGGGCGGAGTCCGGCGACGACCCGGGCGTGTTCGGCGCGGGCGTCGGAAGAGTCGAGGATCAGCAGCTGGACGTCGGCGCCGAAGCGCTCGGCCGCGTGGGCGGCTTCCCGGTGAACGGCGGTGAGGGTGGCGGAGCAGGCCCGGTTGGTGGGCAGGCAGAGACAGATCCGGTTCACTGCGCCTCTTCCACGGCGGCGGCCCAGGAGTCCAGTCCGAGCAGCCTTCTGCCGAGCGGGTTGAGCGTGGCGGGTCCGTAGCGGTCGGCCTCCGGCCGGCGGGCGTCGCCGAGGAGGGTGGCGTTCCAGTCGGGGGTCGCGAGCGTGCGCCAGGAGTGGACGCGGGAGTCGCGCAGGGTGGTGTGCTCCTCCAGGGCGGGCATCATCGACAGGTACTGGACGGCTCGGACAGCGTTGTCAGAGAGGTTCGGTGCCACGCCGTGCGCCAGCAGCCCGTTGAAGATGAGCAGGTCTCCGGCCTGGAGGTCGGGGCGGATCACCGGGAACTCGGCGCGGTCGGTGCCGGGCCGGACCGGGTCGCGGCCGGGCGGCTGGGCCACGCGCCACTCCTCGAGGCGGCGGAAGAGCTCGGGGGCGCACTGGAAGCCGCCGAGTTCGGGCCGGGTGTCGCCCAGGGCGATGATGCCCTGGACGCGTTGCGGGAGGACGGCGAGGGTGGTGTCGACGTCCCAGTGCAGTTCGATGTCGAAGCCCTCGTCGGTGGGCTCGATCAGGGAGCGGGAACGGGTGCGTATGTTGGGCGGGTTGAGGTTGAGCCGGTCCAGGGTGACCCACAGCTCCTCGCAGTCCCAGACGTCCACGAACGCGTCGTAGACCCGCCTGGTCTGGCGGCTGTCCCAGATGAGCTGGTGGTGGTAGGCCTCGACGAAGCCGTAGATGAACAGGTGCTGGTCGAGTTCGGAGCGGAACGGGGGTTCCCTGTACCAGGTTTCGGGGTCGTCGGGGTCGAGACCGGTGAACTCCCAGGCGAGATCGAGGAGTTGCTTGGCCTCGCCGGGGGTGATGGCCTCGCGGACGACGACGTAGCCGTAGGTCTGCCAGAAGGCGAAGTCCTCTGCGGAGAGGACCCTGAGGGGCTGGGACTTCTCGATGTGGCGCAGTGGGGTCGGGGCGAGGTAGGTCTCGCCGTCGGCGCTGAAGTAGGGGCGGGTGGAGGCCGACCGGTGGAGGAAGGGGTGGGGCGTCTGCATGCGATTCCTCTGGACAACACGTGTGAGCAACAGCGGTGGGGATCCGGGAAAAGAGCAAGATCGAGCGGGCCGCCCGCGTCGGCGGGCGGCCGGTGAGGCAAGCGGGTTCAGCCCGCTGCGACGGCCTCGGCCGCCGCCACACCGCAGACCCGGGCGGCGCCGTAGGTGGCGATGTGCACGGCGCCGCGCGGGGCGGCCTGGGGCAGGCCCATTTCCACGACGACGGTGTCCGGGCGGGCGGCGAGCAGGGTGTCGAGCGCGGAGCGCATCCAGTCGTGCCGGTGTTCGTCACGGACCACGGCGACGATCCGCCGGCCGTCGGCGGCGGCGAGGGCCGCGCTGCCCGCGTCGTCGCCGGTGAAGGAGGCGGAGGCGGTGCCGGGCAGCAGCCGCTCCAGCTCGGCGGCCACGCCCCACGGGGTCTGGTCGCCGACGGCGATGTTGCGGGCCGGCTCGAACTGGGCGACGTACACCGGTGCGGTGACGGGTGCGGCGGTGCCCGCGCGGGTCACGGTGAGCGCGCGGCGGGCCGCGACCAGGCCGATCTCCGGGTTCGGCTCGGTGTCCGCCGCGCCGCTGCGGGCCTTGGCCGTCCACCGGGCCAGGTCCCGCACCCGGGCGGCGGCGTCGGCGAGCCGTTCCTCGGGCAGTTCGCCGGAGCGTACGGCGGCCACGAGCGCGTCCCTGAGCCTGAGCACGGTGTCCTCGTCGCACAGCCCGCCGCCCACGCAGATGGCGTCGGCGCCGGCCGCGATCGCCAGGACCACGCCGTGCTCCAGGCCGTAGGTACCGGAGATCGCGCGCATCTCCATGCCGTCGGTGACGATCAGGCCCTGGTAGCCGAGTTCGCCGCGCAGCAGTTCGGTGAGGATGCGGCGGGAGAGGGTGCCGGGGCGGTCCGGGTCGAGCGCGGGCACGAGGATGTGCGCGCTCATGATGGCGCGGGTGCCGGCGGCGATGGCCGCGCGGAACGGGGGCAGCTCGCGGGCGTAGAGGGTGTCGGCGTCGACGTCGATGCGGGGTACGGCGTGGTGGGAGTCGACGTTGGTGTCGCCGTGGCCGGGGAAGTGCTTGGTGCAGGCGGCGACGCCGGTGGACTGCAGTCCCTCGACCCAGGCGGCGGTGTGCCGGGCGACCAGGTCGGTGCTCGCGCCGAAGGAGCGGACGCCGATGACGGGGTTGTCGGGGTTGGCGTTGACGTCGGCGGACGGCGCCCAGTCGAAGTTGACGCCGCAGGCGGCCAGGCGCCGGCCCAGCTCGCGGGAGACGGACCGGGTGAGGACGGGGTCGTCGACGGCGCCGAGGGCGTGGTTGCCGGGGAAGGAGGAGCCGGTGCGTACGTCGAGGCGGGTGACGTCGCCGCTCTCCTCGTCGATCGCGACGAGCAGATCGTCCCGCTCGGCACGCAACTGGGCGGTGAGGGCGGTGACCTGGCCCTCGGTGACGACGTTGCGGCCGAACAGGGCGACGGAGGCGAGGCCCTCACCGAGGCGGCGGCGCACCCAGTCGGGCGCGGTGGTGCCGTAGAACCCCGGCTGCAGCACCGCGAGGGCGTCCCGGGTGAGGGTGTCAGGGCCGGTGGCGAGTGTGGTCATCGGCGGGGTCATCCCTTCACGGCGCCGTCGGTCAGGCCGCTGACAGCCTTGCGTTGCAGGAAGATGAAGAGGATCAGGATGGGCAGCGCGAACAGGGACGAGGCGGCCATCGTGGCGCCCCAGTCGTCACCGAAGGCGGTCTGGAACTGCGACAGCCACAGCGGCAGGGTCTGCTTCTCGACGTCCTTGTTGAGGATCAGGACGAGCGGGAACTCGTTCCAGGCGGTGATGAACCCGAACAGCGAGGTCGCCATCAGGCCGGGTGCCAGCAGCGGGAAGATGACCCGGACGAAGGCCTGCGTGCGGGTGCAGCCGTCGACCATGGCCGCCTCCTCCAGGTCCTTCGGTACGGCGGCCACATAGCCGCGCAGCGTCAGGACGGTCAGCGGGAGCACCATCATCGTGTAGAAGACGGTGAGCGGGACCAGGCTGTCCAGCATGTCGTTGTCGCGGACGATCATGTAGATGGCGATGATCAGGACCTCCCAGGGGGCCATCTGCGCCAGCATGAACGTCACGATGAGGCCGCGCCGGCCCCGGAACCGCATCCGGGCGAGCGCGAAGGCCGCGAACAGGGCGATGACGAGCGAGAAGACGACCGACAGGACCGTGACGGTGACGGAGTTGACGACCAGGGTCCAGAAGTGGTCGGCGTGGATCGCCTTCTTGAAGTGGCCGAGGGTGACGTTCGTCGGGAACCACACCGGGTTCTCGGAGATGATGTCGCCGGTCGGCTTCAAGGCCGTCGCGAACATCCAGTAGACGGGGAACGCGAAGCCGACGAAGAGGACGACGGCGGTCGCGTTGGGCCAGATGCGGCCGATCAGCGAGCGCTTCACAGCTCGTCCTCCTCTTGCTTGAGCACCATGCGCAGGTAGTACGAGGTGATGACGAGCAGCACCAGGATGGTCAGGAAGGAGATCGCCGCGCCGACGCCGAAGTGCTGGTTGCCGACGCCCTCGACGAAGGCGTAGATCGGCAGGGTCTCCGTGAGGCGGTCGGGGCCGCCCTGGTTGATGGCGAAGATCTGCGTGAACGCCTTGAAGACCCAGATGACCTCGAGGAAGGTCGTGGCGTACAGGAAGGGCCGCAGGAAGGGCAGGGTCACCGAGGTGAAGCTCTGCCAGGCACCGGCGCCGTCCAGGGACGCGGCCTCGTACAGTTCCTTGGGGATCGTGGTGGTGGCGGCGTACAGGTTGATCGCCACGAAGGGGATCGACTGCCACACGATCAGCAGAACGACCACGGAGAAGGTGGAGAACTGGCTGCCGAGCCAGTTGTGGTCGGCCATGGAGTGCCAGCCGAGCTTGTCCAGCGTCCAGTTGACGACGCCGAAGCGCTGGGCGAACAGCCACTGGTAGACGGTGGTGGCGGCGATGGGGGGCATCGCCCAGGCCAGGACGAGGCCCACCATGAGCACCAGCCGCATCCGCTTGCCGAGCCGGGCCAGCAGCAGTCCGATCAGGGTGCCGAGCACCATGATGAGGACGACGTTGGCGGCGGTGAAGAAGACGGAGCGCTCGACGACGTGCCAGAACTCCGACTCGGACAGCACCTGCCGGTAGTTGTCGACGCCGGTCCACTCGGTGAGGTGCTGGATGAGCTGCCGCGGGTTGAGGTTCTGGAACGACAGCATGCCGTTCTTGACCAGGGGCCAGCCGAGCAGGACCACTGTGGCCAGCAGCGCGGGCAGCAGGAGGAGGTAGGGGGCGGCGGCGCCGCGGCGGGACGGGGACCCGGTCGCGTGGCCCGCACCCCGCGGCGGCCCCGTTGTCCGGGCCTTGCGGACAGCGGGCTCACCGGCCGTGTCCGTGCCTTGGGTCTGCACTGACATGAGTTGCCATCTCTTCCGTGGCCGAACGGGCCGTGGGAACGACTGAGCCGGGGGCGCCGCCGCTCGGCACCCCCGGCGTGGTCATCAGTTCTGCTGGGCCAGGCGCTTGTCGATCTCGGCCTCGACGTCCTTGGCGGCCGCCGCGGGAGCCTTGCCGTTCAGGACCGCGGTCATGTACGATTTGATCGGGTTCGGGGTGTTCTCCACCGCCGCCCACTCCGGGATCAGCGGGGTGGTGCCGCCGGCCGCGGCGGCGGGCGCGGCGGCCTCGGCGGCGCCGTTGCCCTTGAGGTTGCTCTGCAGGGCCGTCTTGTTCGGGATGACGCCGTTGAGCTTGGCCAGTTCGCCCTCGTACTGGTCGGACAGGGCGATCTTCAGGAACTCCTTGGCCAGCGACTGCTTCTTGCTGTTCTGGGCGACGGCGAGGTTGGAGCCGCCGAGGAAGACACCCTCGGGCTTGTCGGCGCTCGCGCCCGGGACGGTGAAGTAGCCGAGGTCCTTCTCGATGGACTTGTTGGCCTGGATGGCGGTGGCGGCCTCCCAGCCCATGCCGATGAACGCGCCGGTCTTGCCCTTGGCGAAGATCGTGGCCTGCTGCGGGGTGGCCTCGTCCTTGTCCTTGGGCGCCTTGGAGTAGGAGGCGTACTTCTTGTAGAGCTCCATGGCCGCCGTGACCTTCGGGTCGGCGAGGTTGGAGACGTACTTGCCGCCCTGCTTCTTCACCAGGTCGCCGCCCTGGCCGATGATCAGGCCGTCGAGGAAGTACCAGTTCTGGCCGGGCAGGTAGATGGGCTCGGCGTCGGTCTTCTTGCCGATGGTGTCGAGGTCCTTGAAGAACTCGTCGCGGGTCTTCGGGGTCGACTTGATGCCGGCCTTCGCCCAGATGGCCTTGTTGTAGATGACGACGCGGTTGGCGAAGTACCAGGGGGCGGCGTACTGCTTGCCCTCGTACACGGAGGACTGCGAGACCGAGGGGGTCCAGTCGGCGCCGATCGCCTGCTTGACGTCGCTCAGGTCGGCGAGGCCGCCGGTGGCCGCGTAGGCGGGGGTCTGGGTGTTGCCGACCTCCAGGACGTCCGGCGGGTTGTCCTCGGAGAGGGCGGTGGTGATCTTCTGCTGGATCCCGTCCCACTTCTGGATCTCGAACTTCAGCTTCGCGCCGGTCTTCTTCTCGAAGGCGGCCTGGACGTCCTTGCTCCACTGCGGCGGCGCGGAGCCGTCCATGGTCCAGACGGTGAGCGTCTGGCCCTTCCAGCTGTCCGGTCCCGCGTCCTTGCCGCTGTCCTTGCCGTCGTTTCCGCCACACGCCGCAACGGAGACCATCATGCCCGCGATCACGATCGCGGCAGCGAGCTTGCGCTTCACGCCACCCTCCTCAGGGATGCCACTAACCCCCCACGCCCTCGGCGGTGACCTGCGTACGACGCTGTTGCACGTAGGGCTCGGGACCTGGCCGCTAATGGTGTAGACCAGTACGGTGGAGCTTGGCCTAGACCTTTCGGGGTGTCAAGGGTGGTCCGGGAAGCCGATTCCGGCCGTTACGAGAACGTCACCGGAGCGCGTCCGTCCACATCCGCCCGATTCATCCGGCCCCCGGGTTGGACCAGACCTGAGCGGGCGGGTTGGACTAGACCATAGGGCAGTTGGTCGCTATAACGGGAGACCGTCGACACAGCCGGGAAGGCAGGCATGACCACCGACGTCAGCAGCGCCCAGCCGCACAGGGGAGCGTCCGGCCGCACCGCGCGCGTGCCGAAGTACTACCGGATCAAACAGCAACTGCTCGCCATGGCCGAGGAGTTGCACCCCGGCTCGGCGATGCCGGCCGAGCGGCTGCTCGCCGTGCGGTTCGACACCTCCCGGACCACCATCCGGCAGGCGCTCACCGAACTCGTGGGCGAGGGCCGCCTGGACCGGATCCAGGGCAAGGGCACCTTCGTCTCCCAGCCCAAGCTGTACCGCACGCTCCAGCTGACCTCGCACACCGAGGACATGCGCGCCCAGGGCCTGACGCCCGCCTCGCAGGTGCTGGACATCGGGGAGATCCCGGCCGACCAACGGCTGTCGGAGCTGCTCGGCATCGGCATCGGCGAGCGCGTCCTGCGCATCGAGCGGCTGCGCCTTGCCAGCGGCGACCCCATGGCCATCGAGACGACCCACCTGTCCGCGCGGCGCTTCCCCGGCCTGCGCCGCTCGCTTGCGACGCACCCCTCGCTGTACACGGCCCTCGCCGAGGTGTACGGCGTCCAGCTCGCCGAGGCCGACGAGACCATCGAGACCTCGCTGTCCACGCCGCGCGAGGCACACCTGCTCGCCACCGACGTGGGGCTGCCGATGCTGCTGCTGTCCCGGCACTCGCGGGACGCGGAGGGCCGGCCGGTGGAGTGGGTGCGCTCGGTGTACCGGGGTTCCCGGTACAGGTTCGTGGCCGCCCTGCGCCGCCCGGCACGGGGGTGACCACGCGCAGGGCCCCGGCCGGGTGGTCCACGAGGGCTGGGTCGGGTGGTTGACGAAAGGGGCGGTCGGCGGCTCGCTGAACTGACGCCCCGCTGACACCTTCCGGCACGGCACTCGGCGGATCAGTCCGCTGTCAGCGCGGGGTCAGATTCCGCTGCCAGGCTCGCCCTGTCCGGCCATGCCCGTCGCGGTCGGCATCTGGCCTGGCCGCCCCGGCATCCTCCCCGCCCTGACAGGAGACCGCCATGCACGATCCCCAAGAGCTGATCGAGGCGGGCCCGGACGCCGTGCGGCGTCTGGCCCGGCGCCGCCACGACCTCGACCTGGACGCGCTGAGCGCCGCCCTGCTCGAGCGGACCACCGCCCAGGCCGAGGTCACCCGGCTGCGCACCGAGCTGAACCGCACGGCCAAGGCCCGCCGGTCCGGCCCGCCGACCGAGGCGGAGAAGGAGGCCGCCCGTGCGCTGCGGGCCGAGGTGCAGCAGGCGGAGGCCGCCGCCCGGAAGGCCGTCGGCGAGCTGTCCGGGCTGCTGCTCACCATCCCCAACCTGCCGCTGGACTCGGTCCCGGACGGTGATTCCGAGAAGGACGCCGTGGAGATACGGCGGGACGGGCCCGCGCCGCGTCCGGCGGACGGGGCCCGCCACCATGCCGAGATCGGTGAGGCGCTGGGCATCCTCGACTCCCCCGCCGCGGCCCGGCTGTCCGGCGCCCGGTTCAGCGTGGCCCGAGGGGCCGGTGCCCGGCTGGAGCGGGCCCTCGGTGACTTCTTCCTCGACCTGCACACCCGCGAGCACGGCTACACCGAGCAGTCCGTGCCGTTCCTGGTCAGCCGGGACACCATGACCGGCACGGGCCAACTGCCCAAGTTCGAGGAGGACTTGTTCCGTACCCGGGTCGGCGACCGGGAGCTGTTCCTGATCCCGACCGCCGAGGTGCCGCTGACCAACCTGGTGGCCGGACAGCTGCTGGACGCGCGGAGCCTGCCGTACGCCTTCACCGCCCGCACGCCCTGTTTCCGCGCGGAGGCGGGGGCGTACGGCCGGGACACGCGGGGGGTGCTCAGGCTGCACCAGTTCGAGAAGGTGGAGCTGGTGCGGATCTGCGCGCCGGAGCAGACGCAGGAGCAACTGGAGCTGATGGTCGGGCACGCCGAGGAATGCCTGCGCCGGCTCGAACTGGCCTTCCGTACCGTGCTGTTGCCTGCGGGGGACATGGGTTTCTCAGCGCGGATGACGTACGACATCGAGGTCTGGCTGCCGGGCGGCGGCTCCTACCGCGAGATCTCCTCGGTCTCCGACTGCGGCACCTTCCAGGGCCGCCGCGCCGACATCCGGGTCAAACGCGGCGACGGCCGCAAGTCCCCCGCGGCCACCCTGAACGGCTCGGCGCTGCCCGTCGGGCGGACCGTGGCCGCGCTGCTGGAGCAGGGCGTCCGGGACGACGGGTCCGTGGTGCTGCCCGAGGCGCTGGTGCCGTACACCGGCTTCCGGCGGATCCTGCCGGGCGGCGGGACCGAGTGACGCGACGGCGAAGGGCCGGGAGCCGGTCCGGCTCCCGGCCCTTCCGTACGGACGACCGTCACTTCTTGGTGAGCTTGACGTCCTGCTCCTTCAGGGCGTGGAAGGCCGGCAGCAACAGCAGCAGGTCGCCGGAGCGCAGTTCCGTGACCGTCGCCTGCACATGGGCCTTGCCGGCCTTCAGGGACTTCGGCGAGATCTTGCCGGAGTTCTCCCAGTGGTGCATGGCGCCGTCGCACCGGGCGGGGGTGCCGCCGATGCCGTACACGGTGGTGCGGTCGCCCTGGCTGATCGAGGAGCTGACGAAGGCGACGCCACTGGCCCCGGAGCAGCGATAGGTGCCGGTGAGGGTGATGGTGCCGTCCTTGGCGATGTGGCCGGTCGGATCGACGGTCACGGTCTCGGTCTCGGACGGGCCGGCGGCGGCCGAGGGGACGGCGGCGCACAGCAGGGCGGCTGCGCCGAGGGCCGCGGCGAGAGCGGGGCGTACGGGCACGGGTACCTCCGGATCCACGGAATGGTGGGTTCCACTGGTACCGGTCGGCCGGGCCGTCGGGCGTGACCGTCACTCCATCGGTGGCGCGTCATGGAACCGTCCGGGAGTTGTCCGGGTGTTGTCACGCTTCACGGCGCGCGGTTCCGGGGCGTTCACGGCGGGAGCATGGTCTGTGTATGACGGGCCCGCGGCCGCATCCGCCGGCCCCTCACATCCCGATGTGGAGGTGCGCCATGTGCTCCAACCGGTCCTCGTGCCCCGCGTCCGACGCCGCCCTGCGGCACGCGGTGGCCGCCCACCCCGAGCAGGGCTGGACCTTGCTGTGCGACGGCTCGATCGTGTTCGACGACAGCGGCGAACTGCACCCGGACGGCAGCGTGGTCCCGCCGTGCCGAGTCCCGGCGGAACGGCTCGCCGTGGCCGCCTGATCCGGGCTCTCTACGGCAGCACCGCGAACCCGTCCAGCTCCACCATCGCCCGCTCGTCCCACAGCCGTACGACCTGTACGACGGCCATCGCCGGGTAGTCCCGGCCCGCCGACTCCCGCCAGATGCGGCCGAGTCGGCCGGCGTGGACGCGGTACGCGGCGACGTCCGTGGCGTAGACGGTGACCCGGGCGAGGTCGGCGGGGGTGCCGCCGGCCGCGCCCAGGGCCGCGAGGAGGTTGCCGAGGGCCCGCTCGAACTGCTCGGGGAGGGTGTCGCCGGTGATCTTGCCGTCGGCGTCGAGGGCGGTCTGGCCCGCGAGGAACACCACGCGCGAGCCGGACGCGACGACGGCGTGCGAGAACCCCGTCGGCGGGGACAGCTCGGGCGGGTTGACACGCTCGGTCGTCACCCGGACACCTCCTCGGTCCTCGCGTACAACTCCTTGGCGATGATGCCCCGTTGGACCTCGCTCGCGCCCTCGTAGATGCGCGGGGCGCGCACCTCGCGGTAGAGGTGTTCCAGGAGGTGGCCCCGGCGCATGGCGCGGGCGCCGTGCAGCTGGACGGCGGCGTCGACGACGTACTGCGCGGTCTCGGTGGCGAGCAGCTTGGCCATCGCGGCGCGCCCCGGCACGTCCGCCGTGCCTTCGTCGTACGCCGTCGCCGCCGCGTACACCATCAGCCGGGCCGCCTCCGTGCGCAGGGCCATCTCGGCGACCTGGTGGGAGACGGTCTGCAGGTCCATCAGCCGGCCGCCGAAGGCCTCGCGGCGGCGGGTGTGGCCGAGGGTGGCGTCGAGCGCGGCCTGGGCCATGCCGACCGCGAAGGCGCCGACGCTGGGGCGGAAGAGGTTGAGGGTGCCCATGGCGACGGCGAAGCCGCGGTCGGCCTCGCCGAGCACGTCGTCGGCGGTGACCGGCACGGCGTCGAAGTCCAGGGCGCCGATGGGGTGCGGCGAGAGCATGTCCAGGGCGGTGCCGGTGAGTCCGGGCCGGTCGGCGGGGACGAGGAAGGCGGTCACGCCCCGGGCTCCGGCGCCGGGTGTGGTGCGGGCGAAGACGGTGTAGAAGTCGGCCTCGGGGGCGTTGGAGATCCAGCTCTTGGCGCCGGTGAGCCGCCAGCCGCCGGTGCCGTCGGGCTCGGCCGCGAGGGACAGCGCGGCCGCGTCCGAACCGGCCCCCGGCTCGCTCAGCGCGAAGGCGGCGACCGCGCTGCCGTCGGCGACCCGGGGCAGCCAGCGCTCGCGCTGGGCGGGGCTGCCGTGGGCGTGCACCGGATGGGCGCCCAGGCCCTGCAGGGCGAGCGCGGTCTCGGCCTCGGTGCAGGTCTGGGCGAGGGACTCCCGCATCAGGCACAGGTCGAGGGCGCCGGAGGTGAACAGCCGTGCCAGGAGGCCCAGTCGGCCGAGTTCGGCGAGGAGCGGCCGGTTGACGCGGCCCGGCTCGCCCTTGTCGGCCAGCGGGCGCAGCCGTTCGGCGGCCATCGTGCGCAGCTCGGCGCACCAGGCGGTCGCTTGCGGTTCGAGCGAGAATGCGGGCACTGCCGGTCCTCCCTCCGGTCCGGGCCACCCTGACCCTTCCCGTCACCGTCCGGGGGCATCCCGTTGGCCTGCCCTCCCCGGCTCCCGTCGACGTTATCGCGAAAGGTTGACTGCCGTCACCAAGGCGATACGCTCGATGCGGCATCAGGACGCCGGTGCCCACCACGACGCCCGTCTTCGACGCTTGTCACGGCAAGGGGGCGAACCACCATGCATCGCTCGGCCCATGTCGACACCTTCGCGCGCGACCATCTGCCGCCGCCGGACGAATGGCCCGAGCTGCTCCTCGACCTGCCGGGGCTGCGCTACCCCGAGCGGCTGAACTGCGCCGCCGAACTCCTCGACCACGCCGAGGCGGACCGGCCGGTCTTCCACACCCCGGCGGGCCCCACCTGGACGTACGGCGAGCTGCGCGGACACGTGGACCGGATCGCGCATGTGCTCACCGCCGACCTCGGCGTGGTCCCCGGCAACCGGGTGCTGCTGCGCGGCCCCACCACGCCCTGGCTGGCCGCCTGCTGGCTGGCCGTGCTGAAGGCGGGCGCGATAGCCGTCACCGTGCTGGCCCAGCAGCGCCCGCACGAGCTGGCCACCATGTGCGAGATCGCCCTGGTGCGGCACGCGCTGTGCGACATCCGGTCGGTGGAGGACCTGGCGAAGGCCGACATACCCGGACTGCGGATCACGACGTACGGGGGTGACGGCCCCGACGACCTCCTCAACCGCCCGGCTCCCGACACGCCGTACCCGGCGGTCCGCACCGCGGCCGACGACGTGGCCCTGATCGCGTTCACCTCGGGCACCACGGGTCGCCCGAAAGGGTGCATGCACTTCCACCGGGACGTACTGGCGATCGCGGACACCTTCTCCAGGCATGTGCTGCGCCCGCAGGCGGACGACGTCTTCACCGGCTCGCCCCCGCTCGGCTTCACCTTCGGCCTGGGCGGCCTGGTGGTCTTCCCGATGCGGGCCGGGGCCAGCTCCCTGCTCCTGGAGGAGGCGGGCCCGCGCCGGCTGCTCCCCGCGATCGCCGGCCACCGCGTCACGGTCCTGTTCACCGCGCCGACCGCCTACCGCGCCATGCTGGAGCAGCTCGACGGGTACGACGTCTCGTCGCTGCGACGCTGTGTGTCGGCCGGCGAGAACCTGCCCGCGACCACCTGGCGGGCCTGGCACGAGCGCACCGGACTGCGCCTCATCAACGGCATCGGCGCGACCGAACTGCTGCACATCTTCGTCTCCGCGGCCGACGAGCGGATCAGACCGGGCACCACGGGAGTGCCGGTACCGGGCTGGCAGGCGCGGGTGCAGGACGCCCACGGCACGCCGGTGCCGGACGGCGAACCCGGCCTGCTCGCGGTGCGCGGGCCGGTCGGCTGCCGCTACCTCGGCGACCCGCGCCAGCGCGTGTACGTGCGCGGCGGCTGGAACATCACCGGCGACACCTACGTCCGCGAGCCCGACGGCTACTTCCGCTATGTGGCCCGCGCCGACGACATGATCATCTCCGCCGGGTACAACATCGCCGGACCGGAGGTGGAGGACGCGCTGCTGCGCCACCCGGACGTGGTGGAGACGGCGGTCGTCGGCCGCCCGGACGAGGCCCGCGGACAGGTGGTGGTCGCCTACACCGTGCTGCGCGAGGGCGCCCGGCGCGACCCGGAGGCCCTGAGCGCGTTCCTCAAGTCCGAGCTGGCACCCTACAAATGCCCGCGCGAGTTCGTCTTCCTCGACGCGCTCCCGCGCACCGCCACCGGCAAGCTCCAGCGCTTCCGGCTGCGCAGCGAAGGTGACCGGCAGTGATGCCGACGGCCTAAAATGATCAACGTGTCCGAGCAGCACGCCCCCAGGTCCCTCATCGTCACGCTCTACGGCGCGTACGGCCGCTACATGCCCGGCCCGGTGCCCGTCGCCGAGCTGATCCGGCTCCTGGCCGCGGTCGGCGTGGACGCGCCCTCCGTCCGTTCCTCGGTGTCCCGGCTCAAACGGCGCGGCCTGCTGCTGCCGGCCCGCACCGAGCAGGGCGCGGCCGGCTACGAACTCTCGCCGGAGGCACGGCAGTTGCTGGAGGACGGCGACCGGCGCATCTACGCGACCGCGCCCATGGAGGACACGGGCTGGGTGCTCGCGGTGTTCTCCGTGCCGGAGTCGGAGCGGCAGAAGCGGCACGTGCTGCGCTCCCGGCTGGCCGGCCTGGGCTTCGGCACGGCGGCCCCCGGGGTGTGGATCGCCCCGGCCCGCCTCTACGAGGAGACGCGGCACACCCTGCGCCGGCTGCACCTGGACCCGTACGTCGACCTCTTCCGCGGCGAGCACCTGGGCTTCGCCCCGACGGCCGAGGCGGTCGCCCGCTGGTGGGACCTGGCCGCGATCGCCAAGGAGCACGAGCGTTTCCTGGACGCGCACGCCCCGGTCCTGCGAGCCTGGGAGCGCCGCAGCAGCACGCCGCCCGAGGAGGCCTACCGCGACTACCTCCTCGCCCTCGACTCCTGGCGCCACCTGCCGTACACCGACCCCGGCCTGCCCGGCCGGCTGCTGCCCCCGGGCTGGCCGGGCATGCGCTCGGCGGAGGTGTTCCAGGGGCTGCACAGGCGGCTGCGGGACGCGGGGGCCGAGTTCGCCGGGCTGTGAGGGGCTTTCCCGGGTGTCTCAGAAGCGGCGCAGCCGCAGCGCGATGCCGTGCCCGACCGCGAGGTAGATCACCGCGGGCAGACCGTAGTTGAGCAGGACGCGCAGGCTCTCCGCGTCCATCGTGAAGATGTCCTGCGACCACCAGGACAGCGAGTCGGCCACATCCTCCACGAACCCCACGAACACGTTCGCGTGATTGGCCTCGAGCAGGTACAGCAGGATCCACAGTCCCAGGAACGCCGCCGCGACGTCGGCGATCGTGTGGATGACCAGCGCGGCGCGCCGGGTGCCCGAGCCGTCCCGGCGGCGCTGCCGAGGGGGCGCGACCGGCGCGACGGGCGGCACCGCGGGCTCCGCGTACTGGGGGCCCGGGGCCGGGGCATGGCCGTAGGGGCCGTATCCGTGTCCGGGCTGCTCGGGCAGCGGCCTGGTGTCAGTCATCGCAGTCTCGATCCCTGGGGGTCGTGCGTGGGGTTCCGAATGGCTCGAAAGAACCTAGACAGCCGCCGATAACAGACCGGGTCAGGAACCGTGCGAATCGCGTGGAAGGCATGTGACCGAGCCCGGCCGGCCCCCGCGCGCCGGGCTCAGACGCAGCACCGGCAGTACAGGTGCGCGCCCGCGTCCCGGGCCCGGCGGGCGAGGCCCGCGAAGGTGCGGATGTAGTCCTCACAGCCCGGGAAGTCGGCGAAGTCGAATTCCTCGATGTCGTACCACTGCAGCGCCAGCATCGGCACGTGCTCGTCCTCTATGGAGGCGAGCCGGTCGCGCCAGGCGTCGGGCAGCTCGGTCAGATGCAGCCCCGACTCCCACGGCGACTCGGCGCCGGGCGCCGCCGGCCGCTCGGGGGGCCACTCCCGCTGGTCGGGCCACAGCAGTTCCGGCCCGGTGCCGTGGACGTCGTACGGTCTTCCCTCGGTGAACGCGACGAGTTGCCCCAGGGCGACATGGGGGTCGATGCCCTTCATGTCGATCCAGTCCGCGCCGGCCTCGTCGAGGGACTGCCCCTCGGCCGTCCAGTCCCCGCCCGGTCCGATCGCCCAGTCCACCGCCGTCGGCCGGTCGGCCGCCGCGAAGTAGTCGAACAGCACACCCATCAGCACTCCGTCCCCTCACCTCTCCCCTCCGAGTAGAGCAGACGGTACTGACAGTCAGCCGCCGAGGGTCAGCCGGGGCTTCGGGGCGTCCGTGCGGCCGGTCTGGGGGCGGCGGCTGCCCGCGCGGTAGGGCGCGGGCCAGACCGCACCGGGCCCCTCGTAGCCCTGCTCGGCCGCCGCGTGCAGCGTCCAGTGCGGGTCGTACAGGTGCGGACGGCCCAGCGCGCACAGGTCCGTACGCCCGGCGAGAATCAGGGAGTTGACGTCGTCCCAGGACGAGATCGCGCCGACTGCGATCACCGGAACGCCCGCCTCGTGCCGGACCCGGTCGGCGAACGGCGTCTGGTAGGACCGCCCGAACTCCGGCCGCTCCTCGGCCACCACCTGCCCGGTGGAGACGTCGATCGCGTCTGCCCCGTGCGCGGCGAAGGCGCGGGCGATCTCCACCGCGTCCTCCGCGGTCGTGCCGCCCTCGGCCCAGTCGGTCGCGGAGATGCGCACCGTCATGGGCCGCTCCGCGGGCCACACCGCGCGAACGGCGTCGAAGACCTCCAGCGGGAACCTCAGCCGGCGCTCCGGTGAGCCGCCGTAGGCGTCGGTGCGCCGGTTGGTGAGCGGGGAGAGGAAGCCGGAGAGCAGATAGCCGTGCGCGCAGTGCAGTTCGAGGAGGTCGAACCCGGCCCGCGCGGCCCGCCAGGCGGCGGCGCTGAACTGCTCGCGGACGTCGGTGAGTTGGGCACGGGAGAGCTGCCGGGGGGTCTGGCTGCCCGGCTTGTACGGCAGCGGGGAGGCCGCGACGAGGGGCCAGTTGCCGCGGGTCAGCGGCTCGTCCATGCCCTCCCACATCAGCTTCGTGGACCCCTTGCGGCCGGAGTGGCCGAGCTGCACGCCGATCGCGGTGCCGGGTGCCTGGGTGTGCACGAAGTCGGTGACCCGCCGCCACGCCTCGGCCTGCCGGCCGGTGTAGAGACCGGCGCACCCCGGCGTGATGCGGCCCTCCTCGCTCACGCACACCATCTCGGTCATGACGAGCCCGGCCCCGCCGAGCGCGCGGGCGCCGAGGTGGACGAGGTGGAAGTCGCCGGGGACGCCGTCGGTGGCGGAGTACATGTCCATCGGCGACACCACGACCCGGTTGCGCAGGGTCAGGCCGCGCAGCCGCAGCGGCGTGAACATCGGGGGTGTGCCGGGCGGGCAGCCGAACTCGCGCTCGACCGCCTCGGTGAAGCGGGCGTCGCGCAGCCGGAGGTTGTCGTGGGTGACGCGGCGGCTGCGGGTGAGCAGGCTGAAGGCGAACTGCCGGGGCGGCCGGCCGAGGTGGTGCCGCAGGTTCTCGAACCATTCGAGGCTGGCGCGGGCGGCACGCTGGGTGGAGGCGACGACGGGTTTGCGCTCCTCCTCGTAGGCCGCCAGTGCCCTGTCGAGTGTGGGCTGTTCGCGCAGGCACGCCGCGAGTGCGAGGGCGTCCTCCACGGCCAGCTTGGTGCCCGAGCCGATGGAGAAGTGGGCGGTGTGCGCGGCGTCGCCGAGGAGGACTACGTTGCCGTGGGACCAGCGGTCGTTGACCACCGTACGGAAGGTGGTCCACGTCGAGTTGTTGGAGTGCAGCGGGCGGCCCCGCAGCGCGTCGGAGAAGATCTTGGCGCAGCGCTCGACGGATTCGTCCGGCCCGAGTTCGTCGAATCCCGCCGCCCGCCAGACCTCCTCGCGCATCTCGACGATCACGGTGGAGGCGTCGGCCGCGTACGGGTAGCCGTGCAGCTGCATCACGCCGTGTTCGGTCGGGGCGATCTCGAAGCGGAAGGCGTCGAACGCGAAGTCGGCGGCGAGCCAGATGTACCGGCAGCGGTGCTCGGTGATGCGCGGGCGGAACACCTGGGCGTGGGTCTCGCGGGTGGCGCTGTGGACACCGTCGGCGGCGATGACGAGGTCGTGGGTCCGGGAGAGCTCGTCCGCGGACGGGGCCTCGGTGCCGAATGCGATGGTCACGCCGAGCGAGAGGCAGCGCTCGTGCAGGATCTTCAGAAGGGTCCGCCTGCGCACCGCCGCGAAGCCGTGTCCCCCGGAGGTCTGGCAGGTGCCTGCGTGCACGATGTCGATGTCGTCCCACCGTACGAAGCGCCGCTGCAGTGCCTCGTACACGACGGGGTCGGCGTGTTCGATGCCGCCCAGGGTCTCGTCGGAGAGGACCACACCGAAGCCGAAGGTGACGTCCGGGGCGTTGCGCTCCCAGACGGTCACCTCACGGGTGGGATCGAGCCGCTTGAGGAGCGCTGCCGCGTACAGGCCGCCGGGGCCACCGCCGATGATCGCCACCCGCATGAGGGCTCACCTTCCCCGCCACTTCGGCGCGCGCTTCTCCGTGAAGGCCGCGTGGAACTCCGCGTAGTCCTCGCCGTGCATCAGCAATGCCTGGGTCGAGGCGTCCAGCTCGATCGACGCCGCCAGGGGCATGTCCAGTTCGGCCGTGAGCAGGGCCTTCGTCTGGGCGTACGCCAGGGCCGGGCCGTCGGCCAGGCGGCGGGCCAGCGCTTGGGCCGCGTCGTCGGCCCGGCCGTCCTCCGTCAGCTCGCTGATCAGGCCGATGCGCTCGGCCTCGGGGGCCCGGACCGGTTCGCCCAGCATGAGCAGCCGGGTGGCGTGGCCGAGGCCGACGACACGGGGCAGCAGGTAGGCCGCTCCCATGTCGCCGCCGGACAGGCCGACGCGGGTGAAGAGGAAGGCGAAGCGGGCGGTGGGGTCCGCCACGCGGAAGTCGGCCGCGAGCGCCAGGACCGCCCCGGCGCCGGCCGCCACGCCGTGGACGGCCGCGATCACGGGGAACGGGCACTCGCGGATCGCCCGTACGGCCTGGCCGGTCATCCGGTTGAAGTCGAGCAACCGGGCGGTGTCCATGCCGAGGGTGGCGCCGATGATCTCGTCGACGTCACCGCCGGAGCAGAAGCCGCGTCCCTCGCCGGCCAGCACCAGGGCGCGTACGGCGCGCTCCCGGGACAGCTCGGCGAGCAGGTCGCGCAGGTCGGCGTAGGCGCCGAAGGTGAGCGCGTTGAGCTTCTCGGGACGGGTGAGGGTGACGGTGGCGACCCCGTCGGCGAGCTGGACCCGCAGATGCTCCCAGTCGGAGGTGCGGGCGGCGGAGCCGGTGAAGGGACTCATGACGTGCGGCCTCCTAGGGGGGCGGTGCCGTACGTTGCGCTGTCCCATGAACTTATCACCTGTTTGTGACTGTCGTCACGAGTACGCGACAAGCGGCGTGCGGACCGGCCGAGTCCCGTCACATGCGTCACCGGTCGTCGACAGCGCCGTAACAGTGGGCTCGGGCGGGCGAGACGGGCCGCCGGCCTGGGTAAGCCGCCGGTACCGGGGCCCAGGGTTCCGGCCGAAGCCCGCCGAAGGCCCGAAGTGGCCGGGCCCGTACCATTCCTACAGCCGAAAGCAGGACAGCCTGCTCCATGAACGGACTCGCCTTGCACGAACGCCCCACCGAACCGGCCTCCTGGCGCATCGCACTGCCGCACACCGCCGCCGCGGTGCCCGTGGCCCGTGCCCTGGTGCGCACGGCCCTCGCCGAGGTGGAGCATCCGGCCGACAGCGACACCGCTGAGCTCCTCACGGCGGAGCTGGTGGCCAACGCGGTGGAGCACACCGCCGGGCGCGGCCCGATAGAGCTGGTGGTGGAGCTGTTGCCGAGCGGCTGCCAGGTCGAGGTGCACGACCCGGACCCGGCCCCGCCCGGCCGGCTGACCGCGCCGACGATCGAGGAGCCCGATGTCTGGCAGGAGGGCGGGCGCGGACTGCTGCTGATCCGCGCCCTCAGCTCGTCCTGCGGTCACCGCCCCACCCCGTCGGGCAAGGCGGTGTGGTTCAGACTGCCTGCGGTTCCCGCTCAGCGGCGGCGTTGGGCGTGACCTCGGGGGCGGTCGTCCGCGCCAGCGTGGAGTGCCGACGGCCGTAGCCGGCGTAGATCGCGAGGCCCACCACGAGGAACACGGCGAACTGGACCCAGGTCTGCCAGCCGGTCTCGTACATCAGGTACAGGCAGAAGGCGACGCCGAGCAGCGGGCCCACCGGGTAGAGCGGCACGCGGAAGCTGCGGCTGAGGCCCGGCTCGCGGCGGCGCAGGGCGATCACCACGATGTTGACGACGGCCATGATCGCCAAGGTGCCGATGGTGCACAGGTTCATCACGGCGTCGAGGGAGGCGAAGGCCGCCGGGAGCGCGAAGACGACGGCGACGATCAGCGTGCCGGCGACCGGCGTGGCGGTCTTCGGGTTGACCTTCTCGAAGACGCGCGGGATCAGGCCGTCGCGGGACATCGACATCAGGATGCGGGTCTGGCCGTACATCACCGCGAGGACGACGGAGGCGATGGCGACGACCGCGCCGAAGGCGATCACCCCGCCGCCGACGGCCGAGCCGGTGACCTCGTTGACGACGTAGGAGAGGGCGGCGGGGCGGCCGGCGACCTGCTTGCCGCCGATGGCGCCGATCGCGGCGAGCGCGACCGCGCAGTACAACAGGGTCACGATGCCCATGCAGACCATGATCGCGACCGGGATGTCCCGGCGCGGGTTCTTGGCCTCCTCACCGGCCGTGGTGATCGCGTCGAAGCCGATGTAGGAGAAGAACGCGGCCGTGGTGCCCGCGCCGATGCCGCCGAGGCCGGCCGGCGAGAACGGGGTGAGGTTGCCGTGCTTGAAGGCGCTGTAGCCGATGGCGCAGAAGGCCAGCAGGATGACGAGCTTGACCGCGGCCATGGCGGCCGTCGCCCGGGCGCTCTCGCGCACCCCGCGCACCAGCAGCACGGAGGCCATGGCGATGACGATCACGGCCGGGAGGTTGATGATCCCGCCGTCGCCCGGGCCCGCGGACAGGGCGGCCGGGAGCTGGACGCCGGTGAGGCTGTGCAGCAGCTCGTTGACGTACTGGCTCCAGCCGACGGCGACGGCCGAGATGGAGATGCCGTACTCCAGCAGCAGGCACCAGCCGACCAGGAAGGCGGTGGACTCGCCGAGGCCGGCGTAGGCGAAGGAGTACGAAGAGCCGGAGACCGGGATCGCGCCGCCCAGCTCCGCGAAGGAGAAGGCGGTGAAGACGCAGGTGATCGCGGCGAGGATGAACGAGACGACGACGGCCGGGCCGGCCTGGGCGACGGAGTCGGAGAGGCCGACGAAGATGCCGGTGCCGACGATGGCGCCGACGCCGAAGCAGATGAGCTGGAAGAGGCCCATCGTGCGCTTGAGGCCGTGGCCCTCGCGGTCGGCGCCGGATTCGGCGACGAGCAGGTGCGGGGACTTGATGCGGGGAGCGGGCATTGCGGGTTGGTGCTCGTTTCTGGGTGGTGCGGGCGACCGGGTGAGGTCGCGGCGTCGGTCCGGGCTGGGGTGGTGCCGGGCCGCCGGTCAGGATAAGGCCTGGTCGGGGCGGTGGACCAGGGTCAGCGGGCGAGTGTGGCGACCAGCACCGCCTTGATGGTGTGCAGACGGTTCTCGGCCTCGTCGAAGACGATCGAGTGCGCGGACTCGAACACCTCGTCCGTCACCTCCAGCGAGTCCAGGCCGTAGGTCTCGTGGATCTCGCCGCCGACCTTGGTGCCGAGGTCGTGGAAGGCCGGCAGACAGTGCAGGAACTTCACGTCCGGGTTGCCGGTGGCGCGCAGGACGTCCATGGTCACGGCGTACGGCGTGAGCGCGGCGATGCGCTCCGCCCAGACCTCCTTCGGCTCGCCCATGGAGACCCACACGTCGGTGGCGACGAAGTCCGCCCCCGACACGCCCTCCCGGACGTCCTCGGTGAGGATGATCCGGGCGCCGCTTCCCTCGGCGAGCTTGAGGGCGTGGCTGACGACGTCCTCGGCGGGCCAGTAGGCCTTCGGGGCGACGATCCGCACGTCCATGCCGAGCAGGGCACCGGTGACGAGGTAGGAGTTGCCCATGTTGAAGCGGGCGTCGCCGAGGTAGGCGAAGGCGATCTCCGTCAGCGGCCTGTCGCTGTGCTCGGTCATGGTGAGCACGTCGGCGAGCATCTGGGTGGGGTGCCAGTCGTCGGTGAGCCCGTTGTAGACGGGCACGCCGGCGTACGCCGCCAGCTCCTCGACCTTGGCCTGGCTGTCCCCGCGGTACTCGATGCCGTCGTACATCCGGCCCAGCACCCGCGCGGTGTCCCTCACGGACTCCTTGTGGCCGATCTGCGAGCCGGACGGATCCAGGTACGTCGTGTGGGCGCCCTGGTCGGCGGCGGCGACCTCGAACGCGCAGCGGGTGCGCGTAGAGGTCTTCTCGAAGATCAGCGCGATGTTCCGGCCGCGCAGGTACTGCGTCTCCGCCCCCGCCTTCTTGGCCGCCTTCAGCTCGGCCGCCAGCTCGACCAGACCGCGGAACTCCTCCTCGGTGAAGTCCAGCTCCTTGAGGAAGTGGCGGCCGGCGAGGCCGGTCGGGACTGTCGCCATGGGGGGCGCTCCAGATGTACTGCGACTACAGGGACTCTGGAAGTCTATACGATGTTACACATTTTTATACGGCGTCTCGCTCTACGGGACAGCTCATGCACCTCGGGCCGCCCCGGCCCCGCCCCAGCTCGCTGCCCGGGATCTCGATCACCTCGATGCCCTGCTTGCGCAGATGCGTGTTGGTGGTCGAGTTGCGCTCGTAGGCGACGACGACCCCGGGCTCGACGGCGAGCACGTTGCAGCCGTCGTCCCACTGCTCGCGCTCGGCGGCGTGCACGTCCTGGGTCGCGGTCAGCACCCGGATCTCGCCGAGGCCCAGGGCGGCGGCGATCGCGCGGTGCATGTGCTCCGGCGGATGGTCGGTGACCTTCAGCTCCTTCTCGGAGACCCCCGGCTCGATGGTGTACGAGCGCAGCATGCCGAGGCCCGCGTACTGGGTGAAGGTGTCGCCGTCGACCATGGTCATCACGGTGTCGAGGTGCATGAAGGCGCGCCGCTTGGGCATGTCGAGCGCGACGATGGTGCGCGCGGAGCCGGCCGCGAACAGCTTGTACGCCAGCATCTCCACGGCCTGCGGGGTGGTGCGCTCGCTCATGCCGACCAGCACTGCGCCGTTGCCGATCACCAGGACGTCGCCGCCCTCGATGGTGGAGGGATGGTCGGCCTGCCCCTGGGACCAGACGTGGAAGAGCTCGTCGCGGAACAGCGGGTGGTGGCGGTAGATCGCCTCGAAGTGGACGGTCTCGCGCTGCCGCGCGGGCAGTCGCATGGCGTTGATGGCGACCCCGTCGTAGATCCAGGCGGAGGTGTCGCGGGTGAAGAGGTGGTTGGGCAGGGGGCCGAGGAGGAAGTCGTCGAGGTCCATCACATGGAAGCGCACGGAGGTCGGCTCCGCGTGCGCCTGCAGGAACTCCCGCTTGGTCATGCCGCCCACGAGCGCCTCGGCCAGCTCGCGCGCGGGCAGGGCCTCGAAGGCGGCGCGCAGGTGGTCGGCGGCGAGGGGGCCGTACTCCTTGTCGTGGAAGACACGGTCGAGGACGAGGGTGCGGGCCTCGGGGATCTCCAGGGTCTCGGTCAGCAGGTCACCGAAGAGGTGGACGGCGACCCCGCGGTCCCGCAGGACGTCGGCGAACCCGTCGTGCTCGGCGCGCGCCCGGCGCACCCACAGCACGTCGTCGAAGAGCAGGGCGTCCTTGTTACTGGGGGTGAGCCTTTTGAGCTCCAGATCGGGCCGGTGCAGAATCACGCGGCGCAGCCGCCCGGCCTCGGAGTCCACGTGGTATGCCATGCCTCCATCCTGGCCGCACCCGACCGTCTTCACGCCCTTGTGGACCGTTTCCGCCCCGTCCTGTTTTCGTCTCACCGACGACAAACGGTCGGTTCGTGGGACTCCGGCTCGCCTCGGGGCAGGCGGTCAGATCGCCGTGCGGGGCACCGGCCGGCGCCGGACGTGCGGGGGCGGGGCCACCGCCCGGGCTCCGGCGGCCGGCACCGGCCGTTCGGCGACGAGGAGTTCGACGGCCTCCCGGTCGACCGCGTCCGGCGGGGCCGGCTCCTGGAGGCGGAGGAACGCGGCGAGCGGACCGGGGGGCGAGGGTGAGCCGTACGCCCGTGCCCTTCTGCCTGCGGTCCAGGACCGTCACGAAGTCGGGGCCGCACCGGTGGTGGAGGATGCCGTGGGCGTATCCGGCCCGCCAGGGCGCGAGCTCCCCCTCCGCGTCCGGCATTTCGACGGGCGGCGGCAGACGTCGTAGGACCCCGGTGTCCTACGACGGCCTGCCCACGGCTCACCGGACCACCCGCCGGCCGGCCCCAGGTCGGCAGGGAAACCCAGGTGGCCCCCGTCGCGGCACAACAGGCCGAGTGCGCCGTGACGGGCTACAGGCGGGGGTCCACCGGCTCCGACTCCAGGGCCAGCACCCCGAACACCGCCTCGTGCACCCGCCACAGCGGCTCCCCCTCCCCGAGCCGGTCCAGTGCCTCCAGGCCGAGGGCGTACTCGCGCAGGGCGAGCGACCGCTTGTGGTTGAGGAACCGCTGCCGCAGCCTGGCGAGGTTGTCCGGCCGGGTGTACTCGGGGCCGTAGATGATCCGCAGGTACTCCCGGCCGCGGCACTTGATGCCGGGCTGCACCAGCCGGCCGTCGGTGTTCCGGACCAGCGCGCCGGCCGGCTTGACGACCATGCCCTCGCCGCCGCGGCCGGTCATCTCCAGCCACCAGTCGACACCCGCGCGCACCGACTCCGGGTCACCGGTGCCGACGTACAGCCGCCGGGTGGTCTGCAGCAGTCCGGTGCCGTCGTGCTCCACCAGCCGGTCGATCAGGGCCAGTTGCTCGTCGTGCGGCAGCGCGGCGAGGCTGCGGCCCTGGACGGCCAGCAGCTGGAAGGGCGCCAGGCGGACGCCGTCCAGGCCGTCCGTGGTCCAGCAGTAGCGGCGGTAGGCGGCGGTGAACGCGGCCGCCTCGGCGGCACGGTCCCGCTGCCGGTCCAGCAGACCGGCGAGGCCGACGCCCCGGGCCGCGGCCGCTTCCAGGGCGGCCAGCGCACCCGGGAACACCGCACCGGAGGCGGCGCCGACGGCCGCGTACTGGCTGCGCAGCAGCCCCGAGGCCTTCAGCGACCACGGCATCAGCTCGGCGTCCAGCAGCAGCCAGTCGGTGGCCAGTTCGTCCCAGAGCCCGGCGGCCCCGATCGCCGCGCGCAGCCGCCCCAGGACCTCCTCGGTCACCGTCATGTCGTCGAAGAACGGCCGCCCGGTGCGGGTGTAGAGGGACCCGGTCGGCCCGTCCACGCCGAAGCGCTTGCGTGCCGCCTCCGCGTCCCGGCACACCAGGGCCACGGCCCGCGAGCCCATGTGCTTCTCCTCGCACACGACCCGCTCGACCCCGTCCGCCGCGTACTGCGCGAAGGCTTCCACCGGGTGCTCCAAGTAGCCCTCTACCTGCGAAGTCGCCGTCGGCGCCATGGTCGGCGGCAGATACGGCAGCAGGCGCGGGTCGGTCGCGAAGCGGCTCATGACCTCCAGCGCCGCCGCCGCGTTCTCCTCACGGACCGCGACCATGCCGGCGTGCCGGGTCTCCACCGCCCTGCGGCCGTACACGTCCGCCAGGTCCAGCGGCCGGCCGTCCTGACCGCCGGGCGCCTCCGAGCGCAGCGGGCGCGTCGGCTCGTACCAGACCCGCTCGGCCGGTACGTCGACCAGCTCGCGCTCCGGCCAGCGCAGCGCGGTCAGCTTGCCGCCGAAGACCGCCCCGGTGTCCAGGCAGATGGTGTTGTTCAGCCAGGTCGCCTCGGGGACCGGCGTGTGGCCGTAGACCACCGCCGCACGGCCCCGGTAGTCCTCCGCCCACGGGTAGCGCACCGGCAGCCCGAACTCGTCGGTCTCGCCGGTGGTGTCGCCGTACAGGGCGTGCGAGCGGACCCGGCCGGAGGTGCGGCCGTGGTATTTCTCGGGCAGGCCGGCGTGGCAGACGACCAGCCTGCCGCCGTCGAGGACGTAGTGGCTGACCAGGCCCGCCAGGAACGTGCGTACCCGCTTCTCGAACTCCTCGCTCTCGCCTTCCATCTGCGCGATGGTCTCCGCCAGCCCATGGGTGTGCTGGACCTTGCGGCCCTTGAGGTGGCGGCCGTACTTGTTCTCGTGGTTGCCGGGCACGCACAGCGCGTTGCCCGTCTCGACCATGGACATCACCCGGCGCAGCACGCCCGGGGTGTCCGGGCCGCGGTCGACCAGGTCGCCGACGAACACGGCGGTACGGCCGTCCGGGTGGACGCCGTCCGTGTAGCCCAGCTTGGCGAGCAGCGACTCAAGCTCGGCGGAGCAGCCGTGGATGTCGCCGATGATGTCGAAGGGGCCGGTGAGGTGGGTGAGGTCGTTGAAGCGCTTCTCGGTGACGACGGTGGCCTGCTCCACCTCCTCGACGCCGCGCAGCACGTGCACCTTGCGGAAGCCCTCCCGCTCCAGGTGCCGCAGCGAGCGGCGCAGTTCGCGGATGTGCCGCTGGATGACCCGGCGGGGCATGTCGGCGCGGTCGGTGCGGACCGCGTTGCGCTCGGCGCACACCTCCTCCGGCACGTCCAGCACGATGGCGATGGGCAGCACGTCGTACTTCCTGGCCAGTTCGATCAGCTGGCGCCGGGCGTCCTGCTGCACGCTGGTGGCGTCCACGACCGTACGGCGGCCCGCCGCCAGCCGCTTGCCGGCGATGTAGTGCAGGACGTCGAAGGCGTCCCGGGTGGCGCTCTGGTCGTTCTCGTCGTCGGAGACGAGACCGCGGCAGAAGTCCGAGGAGATCACCTCGGTCGGCTTGAAGTGCCGGCGGGCGAAGGTGGACTTGCCGGAGCCGGAGGCGCCGACGAGGACCACGAGGGACAGGTCGGTGACGGGGAGGGTCCGCCCCTGGTTCCGTGTCGACTCGGTCATGCTGCCTTCGCCTCCTTCTCGGTACTGATCACGGCCGTGTTCATCACGAACGCGGCCATCTGGGTGGGCGGGCCGACCTCCGGGTCGTCCGGTCCCACGTGCGCGAACTCCACGTCGTAGCCGTGCCGTTCGGCCACCGTGCGCGCCCAGGTGCGGAACTCCTGCCGGGTCCACTCGAAGCGGTGGTCGCCGTGCCGGGCGTGTCCGGCGGGCAGGGTCTCCCAGCGGACGTTGTACTCGACGTTCGGGGTGGTCACGAGGACCGTGCGGGGGCGGGCGTGCCCGAACACGGCGTACTCCAGGGCGGGCAGCCGGGGCAGGTCGAGGTGCTCGATCACCTCGCTGAGCACGGCGGCGTCGTAGCCCTTGAGCCGGTTGTCCGTGTAGGCGAGCGAGCCCTGGAAGAGCGTGACGCGCGAGGCCTGCCGCTCGCCCATGCGGTCCAGCCTCAGCCGCCGGGAGGCGATGGTCAGGGCGCGCACCGACACGTCGACGCCGACGATCTCGGTGAACCGCGGGTCCTTCAGCAGCTCACGCACCAACTCACCCTGACCGCAGCCGAGATCGAGCACGCGACCGGCGCCGCTGTCCCGCAGCGCGGCGAGGATCGCCTCCCTGCGCTGCACGGCGAGCGGGGTGGGCTTCTCCTCCGTCTCGGTCTCCTCCTCGACGGCGTTGTCGATCTCCTCGACCTCGCTGTCGTCGGCCTCCGCGAGCCGCACCAGCTCCAGCCGCTCCATCGCCTGCCGGGTCAGCGACCAGCGGCGGGAGAGATAGCGGCTGGTGATCAGCTTCTGCTCCGGGTGCCCGGGCAGCCAGCCCTCACCGGCCCGCAGCAGCTTGTCGACCTCGTCGGAGGAGACCCAGTAGTGCTTGGCGTCGTCGAGGACCGGCAGCAGGACATAGAGGTGGCGCAGGGCCTCGGCGAGGGTCAGGGCCTCGGACTCCAGGACGAGCCGCACATAGCGCGAGTCCCCCCACTCGGGGAACTCGGCGTCCAGGGCGACCGGTTCGACGGTGACCGTCCAGCCCAGCGGCCCGAAGAGACGCCGTACGAGCTCCGGGCCGCCGCGGGCGGCCAGCGCGGGCACCTCGATGCGCAACGGCCGTGTCCGGGACGGGAGTTCGGGGCGGGCGTGGCAGGTGCCCTTCATCGCGCTGGAGAACACGCCGCTCAGCGCTACCGCGAGCAGCGAGGAGGCCGCGTAGGGGCGGTCGTTGACGTACTGGGCGAGCGCCGCGTCGGGGGCTCCGCCGCGGCCCTTGCCCTTGCCCCGCCGGACCAGCGCGACGGTGTCGATCTCCAGCAGCAGCGCGGCCGTGCAGCGCCGGTCGTCCGCCTCGGGGTAGAAGACGTGCGCCATGCCGTAGGACGTGGAGAACTTCTGCGCCTTGTCGGGGTGCTTGTGCAGCAGGTATCCGAGGTCGGTGGCCGGGTGGGCGGCGTCGCCGCGCATGGAGATCGTCAGGAACACATGACCGAGTCTTGCGTCCGGAATCCCCGTTGACCACCGGTTTTCGCTCCGCGCCGGTCAGGAGGCGTGGGTGACGATCGTCCGGGCGTTGCGCACCGCCCGTTCGTCGGCGGCGCGCAGAGCCTCCAGCTTCTGCTTGTTCCTGCCGATGGAGGATTGCTGCGTGCGCACGTCGAGGGAGTGCACGGCGGGGACATAGCCGGTGTCGAGCTTGCACCGGGCGTCCGCGGCCGCCGTCTTCTTCTCCTTGTCCGACGGCTTGTCGGGCCCGAACCAGTGGGAGTCGAACGACGCCTTGTCCGGATCGGAGTAGTGGAAGCCCTTCTTCTTCATGCAGGCCGACCATGCGCTGTCGGCCTTCTTCCAGGCCGGGTCCTTGCTCGCCCGCTTGTGGGACTCGTACCACAGTTCGAGGGCGAGCGAGTAGTAGCCGGACAGCTTCACGCCGTTGACCTTCGTCGCCTTGGGCGCAGGGCCGTAGATCTTCCGCGCCGCCTGTCCCAGGCAGCCGCCCTCGGGGATGCGGTGGCCGTGCGTGACGCGACTGTCCCCGGATTCGAAGGTGCCGGTGAGCGCGGCGTACTGGTCGGCGGGCCACTGCTGGGGCTGGGCGGACGTGTCCGTTTTCCGGTTGTGGTAGCCGTGCTCGGCGGCCATGTCGGGGTCGACGACGCCGTACGGGCTGTCGTCGCCGGGCAGGTCCTCGCTCGTGAACGTCCCCTGCCGGACCGGGTAGGTCGCCTCGACGGCCTTGGGGTCGAGCGTCGCGAAGCCGGAGAAGCCGAGCCGGACCATGCACTGCCTGCCGAGGATCCACTGTGCCCGGCTGACGGTCTTCGCGCCGTCCGACTCGGGATCCGAGATGTAGGCGTGCAGCGGGAACGCCGCCATGGTGTTGAGGTGGCGTGCCTCGTCGACGGGGTCGTCGTGACCGGCGAACTGGCATGCCGACAGGACGAACAGGCCGCTGAGGGCGAGAGGGAGCACTTTGCGCACCCCGCCATCCGATCAAGCCTTGACCGGTCGCGCTGTGATGGAACCCACAGTTCCGACACAATTCGTACACAGTTACGGCATGGTGATCCAGCCGTCAACCGACCACTGGCGGAAGGGGGAACCATGTCCCACGTTCACGGAGTCCGTACCGGCAGAAGAGCCGTCGTCGCGGCGCCGGCGGGCGCGGTCCTCGGTACGGGGATCCTCTCGGCCGGCCCGGGCTCGGAGACCGGGGCCCGGGGTCTGGGGGCCGGAGGCCGGGGGCCAAGGGCCGGCGCCAGAGACCTGGACCGTGGCCCGGGCCCGGAGACCGAAGGCCAGGGCCCGTGGCCGTGACCCGTGGCCGGTGGCGGTGGCCCCGGGGGCCGGAGGCCAAGGTCTGGGGCCGGAGGCCGAGGCTCGGAGACCTGGACCGTGGCCCGGGCCCGGAGACCGAAGGCCAGGGCCCGTAGCCCGGAGGACGGAGCCCGGGCCCGGAGGCCAAGGGTCGGGGGCCCGGAGGCCAAGGGTCGGGGCTCGGCGCGGATGGTGTTACGGCAGTTGTGGCTGGACCTGGGTGGAGATGAGGTCCAGGTGGTCCAGGTCGGTGAGGTCCAGGATCTGCAGATAGATCCGCTGGGAGCCGATCGCGGCGTACCGGCCGATCTTGTCGACGACCTCGGCCGGCGAGCCGGCCAGGCCGTTGGCCCTCAGCTCGTCGACCTCACGGCCGATCGCGGCCGCGCGGCGGGCGAGCTCCTGGTCGTCCCGGCCGACGCAGACCACGAGCGCGTTGGAGTACGTCAGCGCGTCCGCACCCCGGCCGGCCTCCTCCGCCGCGGCACGCACCCGGCCGAACTGCCGCTCGCTGTCCTCCACGGAGGCGAAGGGGATGTTGAACTCGTCGGCGAACCGGGCGGCCAGCCGCGGCGTACGGCTCGCACCGTGGCCGCCGATGAGCACCGGGACCTTCTTCTGGGCCGGCTTGGGCAGTGCGGGCGAGTCGGTCAGGTCGTAGTACGTGCCGTGGAAGTCGAAGGTCTTGCCCACCTCGGTCGCCCACAGCCCGGTGACGATGGCGAGTTGCTCCTCCAGCCGCGCGAACTTCTCCTTCGGGAACGGGATGCCGTACGCCTTGTGCTCCTCCTCGAACCAGCCCGCGCCGAGCCCGAGCTCCACCCGGCCGCCGGACATCTGGTCGACCTGGGCGACCTGGATGGCGAGCACGCCGGGCAGCCGGAACGTTCCGGCGGTCATCAGCGTGCCGAGACGGATGCGCTTGGTCTCGCGGGCCAGTCCGGCGAGCGTGATCCAGGCGTCCGTGGGACCGGGCAGCCCGTCGGCGCTGCCCATGCGGAGGTAGTGGTCGGAGCGGAAGAAGGCGTCGAAGCCAAGGTCCTCGGTGGCCTTCGCCACGGTGAGCAAGGTGTCGTAGGTGGCCCCCTGCTGGGGCTCGGTGAAGATTCGAAGGTCCATACATCCATCCTGCACGCCGCACGCCACACCGACCTCGCCGGTACCGCCCGGCGCGGCCGTCCCCGGTCGGGTGAAATTCGCCCGCCGAGCGCGCCGGTGCCGACAGGGCCGTAGACCGTCCTCGGCCGACGTGCCGTCCTCGGCCGACGTGCCGGACCCCGTTCCGGCCTGAACGGCCCAGTCGTCAAACGCCGGACGGGCTACTGCGGTTGTCGTTCAGGCTCTTCTGATCGCCGTCCGCACTCTTCCGGCTCTCGTCCTCCCGTAACGTCTCCTCCCGCGCCGCCAGCTTGCGCAGCATCTCCAGGACGCGGTCGCGGGACTCGTCGGCCGCGTCGATGGCCTCCATGCACTGCCAGTACGTCGTCTCGTCGTCGGCCCCGCTGGCCATGCCGACCAGGGCCATGCCGACCTCACCGAGCAGACCCCCGAGGCAGAGCAGGGTCTCGCGGGCGTCGGCCAGCTCGGTGAGCTGGGCGGCGCGCAGGTCGCCCAGGTCGAGTTCGGGCGGGTCCAGGACCCCGCAGCCCCGGCCCGCCAGTTCGGTCAGGCCCAGCGCCTCGCCGCGCAGCTCGGGCGGGCCGGAGACCGCGAGGCGGCTGCCGACCGCCTGGGCCAGGGCCTGCGCCTGCCACACCTCCGCCATGATCTCGGCCGAGTCGGCGGCGCACGCCAGCGCACGCCTGTTGGTGAGGATGAGCCGTATCGCGTCCATGCGTCGCCCCCGTCCTTCCGCGTGCTTCCTCACACGCCCTCTTGGACTCCCTTGTCCACTACCCAGCGTGAGGGCACTGAATACGAAAAACCAGAGGTAGACGGAAATCTATGGACAACAATTCGGATTCGACAGGCGATTCAACTCCGGAGAGTGATACCGGAGTTCACCCCTCCGGCGGTTGAGGGCGCTCGGGGGCGCACTGCGCCCCCGGCGCCGGGAACCGCCGTTCGTTGCGGTCGATCTTGGCGGCCAGGGCGGCCAGCGGGTCGACGCCGAGGACGTCGCAGAACTGCAGCAGATAGGCGAGGACATCGGCGACCTCGTCGGTGACCCGGTGCGCGGTGTCCGGGTCGTCCATCACGCGCCCGGACTCCTCCGGCGTCAGCCACTGGAAGATCTCGACCAGTTCGGAGGCCTCCACGCTGAGCGCGGCGACGAGGTTCTTGGGGGTGTGGTAGGGCTGCCAGTTCCGCGCGGCCGCGAACTCGGCGAGTCTGCACTGGAGTCGGGCCAGGTCGAGAGGTTCCGTCACGCTTCCAGGTGTACCACCGTGACACCCTCGGTCCCGGCGGCCCACGAGGCGTCGCTCACCGCGCCCGCACACCGGATGTGCCCGCGCTCGCCCATCCGGACGGCCGTCCGCAGCAGTTCCCGGCGCTGGGCGGGGTCGAGGCCGCGGTCGAACCCGTCGGCGAGGACGGTGAGGGTACGCAGGGCGTCGGGCACCTCGCCCGGGGTGTCCACGTCCAGGACGCCGGGCCCGGTCAGCAGCACCAGCGTCAGCGCGAGATAGCGCAGTTCCCCGTCGCCGAGCCGGGCGAGTTCGGTGCGCAGACCGTCGCCGCGGTCGAGCAGCGCCCGTACCGTGCCGTCCGGCAGCGGCTCCGCGACGAGATCGGTCACCGGACCCGCGCAGCCCGCGCGCAGGGACTCGACCAGCAGGCCGTGCCGGCGGGCGCATTCCGCGCGGGTGCGCCACAGCACGTCGGCGAGGTTGTCGCAGCCGGACAGCAGCCGGCCGGAACCGGCGGGCACGGGAGCACGCATGCACTCGGGGCGGGGGTCGCAGGGGAAGGCGGAGCGCAGGGCGACCACCATCTGCTCGGCGGCGGCGAGCACATGACGCTGCCCGTCGGTCCTGCCGGCCACGCGCAGCGGCAACAGGGCGGTGCCGAGGCGGTCGTCGGGGAGCGGGGCACGGGTCACCGGGGCGGAGCCCGCGGTGTGCCAGGCGGCCTGGACGGTGCCGCGCCCGGGGTCGCGCAGCGCGGTCTCCAGCAGGACGAGCCCGCCCGCAGTGAGCCGCTCCCCCACGATCCTCAGTTCCGGTTCGGCCTGAACGGCGACGTCGAGCCGGACCGGCCCCGCGGCGCCGTCGGCCGTACAGCCGATCCGGAAGCCGCGCCGCCCTCCGGCATCCGGGCGTGCCCGCTGCGGCACGCAGGCGACCGGGTCCGGGAACACCTCGTAGAGCGAGGCTCCGCCACCGAGCCGGGCGAGCGCCTCGTACGCCGTGAGCGCGGTCGTCTTGCCCGCTCCGCTGCGCCCGGCGAACAAGGTGACGGACCCCAGCGGAAAGCCGGCCCGTCGATGCCCGGCAAAGGCCGACAGCCGCAACTCGGTGATCCGGGCGCGCACATCGGGGGACCGCCGGGACTGCGCGGGTACGGTCCGGGCGGACGCGTCGACGGCGGGGGGCTCAGCGGACACGGAGGGCAAGGCCATGTCCGGACCGTAGAACCCACCCCACCTGCCGAACCGTTTCCTGCCGGCACCTTCCTACGATCGGGCGGTCCGGCAGCCCCAAACGGGACCGGGGCCACTCGGTCGAGTGAAGGCCACCCCGCATACCCCCTCGGCCACCGACGGCGCCCTCAGCCCCCCGACACCCCGGCCCCCTCCATCAACCCGCTCACCTCGGTGCCGGGCGGGGTGAGGAGGAACACGTTGCGGTCGACGCGGTGCATTCCGCTGCCCAGGCCGAAGACAACGCCCGTGCTGAAGTCGAGGACGCGCTTGGCGACCTCGGTCTCCGCGCCGGAGAGGTCGAGCAGGACCGGCGCCCCGGCCATCAGGGTCTCGGCGACCTCCCGGGCGTCGGCGAAGACGTTGACGCGCAGGACCACGAACCGGCGCCGGGTCTCGGTCTCGGCGTCCGGCAGCGAGCGGTGGTTCACCGCGGACGGCCACGCGTCCCGGCCCCGCAGCGGCACGACCTGGGCGAGCCCTTCCCACTGTTCATCGGTGACGTCGTAACGGCTCACCGGCTCCCCCCGACCTGACTCGTACTCCATGCCTGCACCAGCCAATTCTTACGCCAAGTCACCCGTTCGGCCCAACAACGACACACTGCGCGACCGCTCCGGTGCCACCCGGCGGGGAGCGACCTGCGTCACATGTACGAGTACGTCCGTTTCTTACCGCCCTCATATCCGACTCTTCACATGCCGCCACGCCCTGTTCACCGGTCGCCAGTAGCGTCCAGTGCCGTGCACTTGGCAGAAACACAGCAGGTGACAGCCGGCCGGCGGACGAAGTCGGCGGTGTCCGCCGTATCGGTCGCCCCCGCGGAGCTCCATGAGCCACCCGCCCAGTGGCACCGCGTGCTGACGCTGCTCGCCGACGTCAGCCTGTTCATCGGCACGCGCACGGTGTGGACGCAGGCGGCTACGCACAAGCTGGTCCTCGCGGGGGTCATCTCCGCCTGCTACGCCTCGATCCTGGTGACCGGCGTGCTCGCGCTGACGGTCCGCCGGGCGCGTTCGCTGGCCCGCCTGGACGCCGTGGTGCTGGTGACCGCGATCGCGCTCACCCTGTGCGCCTGGGCGTTGAACCACGCGGGAGGCGACGAGGCGGTCCTGACCACACAGGCCGCGAAGGAGATCGTCGGCGGACACCAGGTGTACGACCACCCGTGGCCGTGGCTGTTCCACATCAAGGGCGTCGCCCTGACCGCCACGACGACCGGCGGTTACGACTACACGTACGGCTATCCTCCGCTGACGCCGCTGCTCACCGTGCCCTTCCTGTGGCTCGGCCACGTCGGCGCACCGGCGACCCTGGCGGTGACGGTCGTACTGATCGTGGGCGCGGTGGTGCTGTGGCGGCTGCTGCCGACGCCGTGGCGATCGGCCGCCACGATGCTCTGCCTGGGCTTCAGTTTCCTGCCGATGTACGCCCGTCAGGGCTACCCGGCGATCGTCGGCCTGGTCCTGCTGATGCCGGTGGTGGTGCGCTGGCCGCGGTTCGCCGCCGGGGGACGGCTGGGTGCCGCCGGGATCGCGCGGGCCGCGTGCATCGGGGCCGCGTGCGCGGCACAGCAACTCCCCTGGTTCGTCACCCCGTTCCTGCTGGCCGGGATCTACGCCGTGCGCCGCGGTGAGCTCGGCGGGCGACAGGCGGCGCGGGTGGTCCTGCGGACCGCCGGGATCGCGGTCCTCACCTGGCTGCTGATCAACGCGTACTTCATCGTCAGCGAACCGGACCCGTGGTTCCGGGGCATCGCCCTGCCGCTGACCCAGGGCGCGGTGGTGCACGGGCAGGGTCTGGTCGGCATCTCCCTGTACTTCACCCACGGCAGCGACCGGCTCGACTGGTACGGCCACGCGAGCATGCTGCTCGCCGCGGCCCTGCTGGCGCTGTTCGTGCTGTTCGTACGGCGGCTGGGCCCGGCCGCGACCGTGCTGCCCTGGTGCGCCTTCTACCTGGCGACCCGGTCCCAGGACGGCTACTACCTGATGTACACGCCGCTGTGGCTGGCGGCGGCGATCACCGTGCCCCTGTCGGAGTTCAGGACGGCGTGGCAGCCGCGGCCCAGTTGGCTGACCGGTCCGCGCCGCAGGCCGGCCCTGGCCGCCGCGGTCCTCCTGCTGATCACGCCCCCGCTGGTGAGCGCGACCCTCGCGGTGACGGGCAGGCCGCCGCTGCGGATGGCCATCACGGCGGTCCGGCACGGCTCGGCGCGCACCCTGTCCACGATGACCGTGCGGGTGACCAACACCGGCGGCAACGCGCTGACCCCGCACTACATGCTGACGACGGGGCAGGGCATGAACCGGTACTGGTCCCTGGCGCACGGCCCGGCCACCATCCCCGCCCACACCACGGCGACCGTCGAGCTGCGGGCACCCCAGGGCGGCTTCCTGGTGCCCACGAAGAAGTACACGCACATCCGGCTGCGCGCCTTCACCGCGACCCCGCAGACGCTCTCGACCAAGGACGTGAGCCGGGCCGAGCTGGGCCTCGAGGACTCAGGGGCATCCACGGGGTCGGGAGCGCCCAAGGGGTCAGGAGCATCCAAGGGCTGAGCAGGCCTCAAGGGCTTGGCCGGCCTCCAGGGCCGATCGGGCGGCTCACGCCTCGGTCCGCGTGAATCGCAGCTTCGCCGTCACCGTGGTGAGCCCGCGCATCATGCCCAGCTGGTTCCAGTCCATGCCGAACTGCCCGCGGTCCACGGTGAACTCGGCGTCCAGCGTGAGCGCCTCGGCGCTCGCGTCGGTCAGGCGCGCGGTGAAGGTCACGGGCCTGCTGATGCCCCGCACGGTCAGCTGACCGGTGACCCGCACGCCGTCGCCGTCGAGGCGGTCGGCGCCGCGGACGGCGAAGGTGATCTCCGGGTGGTTGCCGGCGTCGAGGAAGTCGGCCGAGCGCAGGTGGGTGTCCCGCTTGGCGTGCCTGGTGTCCAGGGAGGCCGCCTCCAGGGTCACGGTGCCGCCGGCCGAGCCGTCGGCGCGCACCTCGCCGCCGCCGGTGACGGCGGCGAACGTGCCCTTCACGGTGACGAGCCCCCACATGGTCCTGTGCCGCAGTCCCACGGTGGACGCGGCCGGGTCGAGCTGCCAGGTGCCTGTCTGCACGGCGACGGTCATGGTCGTACTCCGGAGGTGAGTGGTTCAAATTTGGATGACTCTCGCCACGCTAGCGCGTCCTCCAAATTTGAACAACCTGTAAGTCCAAAACTGAACAATCTCCTGGTCCAAAATTGGACAACGGGTAGACTCGACCCATGTCCGCCTCCGACGCGCACCCCGCCGACCAGCTCGAATGCCCCGCCTCGGCGGACGGTCTGCTGCCCGCGGAACTGCGCGCCTGGATGGTCCTGCTGGCCGCCACCGGCGCCGTGGAGCAGCGGCTGCGCTCGGTCGTGAAGGAGACCCTCGACGTCTCCCACGACGAGTTCCTGATCCTGTGCCTGCTGGCGGAACAGCCCCGCGCGGGACTGCGCATGACCCAGGTCGCCGACCTCCTCGGCCGCCCCAAGACCCGGCTCACCTACCAGATCGCCTGCCTGCAGCGGGCCGGTCTGGTCGCCCGCACGTCCGTGTGCGGCGACAAGCGCGGTGTGCAGGTCGCCCTCACCGCCAAGGCGCGCGAGCTGCTGAGCGGGACCTCCGCCCTGCTCGCCGGAACCGTCCGGCAGGCCCTCGCCGACTCCATGGGCCCCGAGCAGCACGCGGCCATGTGCGCCCTGGTCCCGGACCTGCCGGACCCGGACGAGGAGCCGTCCAACGGCTGAGCCGGACCCGGCCGGAGAGCCCTTCGACGGCTGAGCGGCACAGGTCACAACCGCGAGGAGGGCAACGTCACAGCCCCCGGTTTACTCTCATTCGAGCGTGCTGCCCTAGCATCCGAGCCATGACGGTCCTGCCTGACGACGGGCTCACACTGGCCGCCGAGTTCCCTGACGCGACACACGAGCAGTGGCAACGCCTGGTCGAGGGCGTGCTGCGCAAGTCGGGCAAGGAAGTCTCGGGCGCGGCAGCTGAGGACGCCCTGTCCACGACGCTGGAGGACGGGCTGCGCACCCGGCCCCTGTACACCGCTCGCGACGCCGCGCCCGATCCCGGTCTGCCGGGCTTCGCGCCGTACGTGCGCGGCGGCCGCCCCGAGGGCAACACCGCGGGTGGCTGGGACGTACGGCAGCGGCACACCGCCCTCACGGAGAACGCCGTCCTGGCCGACCTGGAGAACGGCGGCACCTCGCTGTGGCTCGTGCTGGGCGAGGGCGGCATCCCGGTGGACGGGCTGGGCCGGGCGCTGGAGGGTGTGTACCTGGACCTCGCGCCGGTCGTCCTGGACGCCGGCCGGGACACCGGGCAGGCCGCCGATGCGCTGCTGCGGCTGTACGCGGAGAAGGGCGTGGCCGCCGAGGCCGTACGCGGCAATCTGGGCGGCGACCCGCTCGGGTACGAGGCCCGCACCGGCACCCCGCTGGACTTCGCGCCGTACGCCGCCCTGGCCGCGCGCTGCGCCGAGCAGTACCCCGGTCTGCGCGCTCTGACCGTGGACGCGCTGCCGTACCACGAGGCGGGCGGCTCGGCCGCGCAGGAGCTGGGCGCCTCGCTCGCCACCGGTGTGGCGTATCTGCGGGAGCTCACCGAGGCGGGGCTCGGCGTCGAACAGGCCGCCGGACAGTTGGAGTTCCGCTACGCCGCCACCGCCGACCAGTTCCTCACGGTCGCCAAGCTCCGCGCCGCGCGCCGGCTGTGGGCCCGGGTCGCCGAGGTCTGCGGGGCCCCGGGCGCGCAGGTGCAGCACGTGGTGACCTCGCCGGTGATGATGGCCCGCCGCGACCCGTGGGTGAACATGCTCCGCACGACGGTCGCGACGCTGGCCGCCGGGGTCGGCGGCGCCGACTCGGTGACCGTCCTGCCGTTCGACCACGCGCTCGGCCTGCCCGACGCGTTCGCCCGCCGGATCGCCCGCAACACCTCCACGATCCTCATCGAGGAGTCCCACCTGGCCCGGGTCATCGACCCGGCGGGCGGCTCCTGGTACGTCGAGCAGCTCACCGACCAACTCGCCCAGGCCGCCTGGGAGTTCTTCCGGACCGTCGAGCGCGACGGCGGCCAGGCGGCCGTGCTGCGCTCCGGGCGGCTGCGCACGGACCTCGCGACGACCTGGGCGGAGCGCTCCAAGAAGCTCGCCAAGCGGCGCGAACCCATCACCGGCGTCAGCGAGTTCCCGCTGCTGGCGGAGAGGCCGGTGGAGCGCGAGCCCGCGCCCGAGCAACGACCGCCGTCCGGCGGTCTGCCCCGGGTGCGCCGCGACGAGGCGTACGAGGAGCTGCGCGCCCGCTCCGACGCCCACCTCGCGGCGACCGGCGCCCGCCCCCGGATCTTCCTGGCGACCATCGGCTCGGCCGCCGCGTACACCGCGCGCGCGACCTTCGCCGCCAACCTGTTCCAGGCGGGCGGCATCGAGCCGGTCACGGAGGGCGCCTTCGAGGACAGCGGCGCCACCGAGGCCGTGCTGTGCTCCAGCGACGCGGTCTACGCCGAACAGGCCGAGCAGGCCGCCGAGTCGCTCAGGGCGGCCGGTGCCCGGCATGTGTTCCTGGCGGGCCGGGGCGAGCACGCCGGCATCGACTCGTACGTCTTCGCGGGCTGCGACGCCATCGACGTGCTGTCCGCGACCCTCGACCGCATGGGAGCGTCCTGATGGGAATCCCCGACTTCTCCGGCATCGAGCTGGGGACACCGGTCGCCGACGGCGGTGCCGATCAGTGGCGTGCGGCCGTCGCGCGGGCGACCGGGAGCGAAGAGCCGCTGTGGGAGACCCCGGAGGGCATCGGGGTCAAGCCGCTGTACACCGGCCGTGACCTGGAGGGCCTGGACTTCCTGGGCACCTACCCGGGCATCGCGCCGTATCTGCGCGGCCCCTACCCGACGATGTACGTCAACCAGCCCTGGACGATCCGCCAGTACGCGGGCTTCTCCACCGCCGAGGAGTCCAACGCCTTCTACCGGCGCAACCTGTCGGCCGGCCAGAAGGGCCTGTCGGTCGCCTTCGACCTGCCCACGCACCGGGGGTACGACAGCGACCACCCGCGCGTGACCGGAGACGTCGGCATGGCGGGCGTGGCCATCGACTCCATCTACGACATGCGGCAGCTGTTCGACGGCATCCCGCTGGACAAGATGACGGTGTCGATGACGATGAACGGCGCCGTGCTGCCGGTGCTGGCGCTGTACATCGTGGCTGCGGAGGAACAGGGCGTACCACCCGAGAAGCTGGCCGGAACCATTCAGAACGACATTCTGAAGGAGTTCATGGTCCGCAACACCTACATCTATCCGCCGAAGCCGTCGATGCGGATCATCTCCGACATCTTCGCGTACACCTCGCAGCGGATGCCCCGCTACAACTCCATCTCCATCTCCGGCTACCACATCCAGGAGGCGGGCGCGACGGCCGACCTGGAGCTGGCGTACACGCTCGCGGACGGCGTGGAGTACCTCCGCGCGGGCCGGGAAGCGGGCCTGGACGTGGACGCGTTCGCACCGCGCCTGTCCTTCTTCTGGGCGATCGGCATGAACTTCTTCATGGAGATCGCCAAGTTGCGGGCGGCCAGGCTCCTGTGGGCCAAGCTGGTGAGCCAGTTCGAGCCGAAGAACACCAAGTCCCTCTCCCTGCGCACCCATTCGCAGACCTCGGGCTGGTCGCTGACCGCGCAGGACGTGTTCAACAACGTCACGCGTACGGCCGTGGAGGCGATGGCGGCGACCCAGGGCCACACCCAGTCGCTGCACACCAACGCCCTGGACGAGGCGCTCGCCCTGCCGACCGACTTCTCCGCGCGCATCGCCCGCAACACCCAGCTGCTCATCCAGCAGGAGTCGGGCACCACCCGGGTCATCGACCCCTGGGGCGGCAGCGCGTACGTGGAGAAGCTGACGTACGACCTCGCACGCAAGGCCTGGGCGCACATCCAGGAGGTCGAGCAGGCCGGCGGCATGGCGCAGGCCATCGACGCCGGCATCCCGAAGCTGCGCGTGGAGGAGGCCGCGGCCCGCACCCAGGCCCGCATCGACTCGGGCCGTCAGCCGGTGATCGGCGTGAACAAGTACCGCGTGGAGAACGACGAGGCGATCGAGGTCCTCAAGGTCGACAACTCCTCCGTACGCGCCCAGCAGATCGAGAAGCTGCGGCGGCTGCGCGCGGAGCGGGACGAGCAGGCCTGCCAGGACGCCCTGGACGCGCTCACGCGGGCGGCCGACGGCAAGGAGAACCTGCTGGAGCTGGCCGTCCACGCGGCCCGCGCCAAGGCGACCGTCGGCGAGATCTCCGACGCCCTGGAGAAGGTGTACGGCCGGCACGCGAGCCAGATCCGTACCATCTCCGGCGTGTACCGCAACGAAGCAGGCCGGTCCGCGTCCGTGGACCGCACCCGTGCCCTGGTCGACGCCTTCGAGGAGGCCGAGGGGCGCCGGCCGCGCATCCTGGTCGCCAAGATGGGCCAGGACGGCCACGACCGCGGCCAGAAGGTGGTCGCGACCGCGTTCGCCGACCTCGGCTTCGACGTCGACGTCGGCCCGCTGTTCCAGACGCCGGAGGAGGTCGCCCGGCAGGCGGTCGAGGCGGACGTGCACGTGGTCGGCGTGAACTCGCTGGCCGCCGGACACCTCACCCTCGTCCCGGCGCTGCGCGAGAAGCTCGCCGAGGAGGGCCGCGAGGACATCATGATCGTGGTCGGCGGAGTGATCCCGCCGCAGGACGTGCCGACGCTGCGGGAGATGGGCGCGGCGGAGGTGTTCCTGCCCGGGACGGTGATCCCGGACGCGGCGTACGACCTCGTCAAGCGGCTGTCGGCGGACCTCGGCCACGAATCGTCGGCCGACGCCGGCCGCGAGCTGTAGGGCGCCGATGGCAGCGATCGATCTCGACGCCTATGTGAAGGGCGTGCTCGACGGAAAGCGGGCGATCGTGGCCCGTGCGATCACGCTCGTCGAGTCCACCCGTCCCCAACACCGGTCGCTGGCACAGGAGTTGCTGACGCAGCTCCTTCCGCACAGCGGCCGGGCGCGGCGGATCGGCGTGAGCGGGGTGCCGGGAGTCGGCAAGTCGACGTTCATCGACGCGTTCGGCACGCTGCTGACCTCGCTGGGCCACCGGGTCGCGGTCCTGGCGGTCGACCCCTCCTCGACCCGTACCGGCGGCTCGATCCTCGGCGACAAGACGCGCATGGAACGCCTGGCGGTCGACCCGGCGGCCTTCGTCCGCCCCTCCCCCAGCGCGGGCACGCTGGGCGGGGTCGCGAAGGCCACCCGGGAGTCGATGGTGGTGATGGAGGCGGCGGGGTACGACGTGATCCTCGTGGAGACCGTCGGCGTGGGCCAGTCGGAGACGACGGTCGCCGAGATGGTCGACTCCTTCCTCCTCCTCACCCTGGCCCGCACCGGCGACCAGCTGCAGGGCATCAAGAAGGGCGTCCTGGAGCTGGCCGACGTGATCGCCGTCAACAAGGCGGACGGTCCGCACGAGCGGGACGCGCAGGCCGCCGCCCGTGAACTGGCGGGCGCGCTGCGCCTGATGCACGGCAAGGAGGCCTTCTGGACACCGCCGGTGCTGAGTTGCAGCGCCCGTGAGTCCACGGGGCTGGACACGGTCTGGGAGCGCCTGGAACAGCACCGTACGCTGCTCGACTCCACCGGCCGGCTGACCGCGAAGCGACGCGACCAACAGGTCCGCTGGACCTGGGCCATGGTCCGCGACGAACTGCTGGACCGCCTCCACTCCGACCCGGCGGTCCGCGAAACCGCACCGGACCTCGAACGACAGGTCAGGCAGGGCAGCTTGACGGCGACACTGGCAGCGGAACGCATTCTGGAGGCGTTCGGGGGCGGGGGGCGTACGACTCGCCCGGCAGGGAGCTGAATCGGGTTACGGGGCGGCCGAGGAGGAATCGGATTGCGGTTCCCCGGCCGGGGCGAGAGTCGGGCTGCAGCTCCTGCGGGCAGGGCCCGAGCCGGGTTCCGGCCCCCGCGGACGCGTGATGGGTCATCGGAAACCCGCCGCATCGCCCTGATCCAGTCCCGCGGCGGGGAGATCCTCGAAGCCCACCCGGGCGACGTGATCTGGGCTCCGCCGGGCGAGGAGCACTGGCACGGCGCCGCCCCGACCGCTTCATGACCCACCTCGCCCCGTGGGAGACCGACGACGTCGACCGGCTCGAACACGTCACCGACAGTGAGTACGACGGCCCCCGCCGGAACACTCGCGTCTGACCGGCCCGAACCGGGCGCCGGGCGGCGCCTGCCGCAACTACCCGCGGATCCAGTTCACCGACCCGGCGATGCGCACCCCGTACGCCGACTGGGAGACCTCTGCCCAGATCTCCGTGGCCCAACTGCGGAGGGAGGCGGCCACGTACCCCGACGAGCCTCGGCTGATCGAACTGATCGGTGAAGTCTCCACGCACGACAAGCAGTTCGCCCAGTGGTGGGGCTACCGCCGCGTCGCGGCCCGCACCGTCGGCACCAAGACCCTCAACCATCCGGTCGTCGGCGAACTCGTCCTGGACTGGGACACCCTCACCGCCGACACCGACCCCGACCAGCACCTGACCGTCTGGACCGCCGAGCCCGGCTCCCCCACCCACGCACGGCTGCGCATCCTCGCCTCCTGGGCCGCCGACCAGAACCGGTCCGCGTCCCAACCCACGCGACGCGGCTGACCGGCCCGCCACAGCCAGGTCGCACGCGGGCAGATCTTCGGCGCACTGCTCCCCCCACCGGCCCATTCGTCGGCGCCGACCCCTCGCAAGGTGGCGCGCCCAGGTGGCGCCACCTTCTCCTCAAGGACTGGATCACGCGCCCGCAGCGTGTCGGGCGTGCGAGTGCGCGTGCATCCCGATCGGTGCAGGCGAAGACGAGTGTGCGGACTCCTCGGGGGACGACGGCGCATGGGGCGGCGCGGCGTCGTTCGCCGGAGCCTCCGTACCCAGCGTCGCGCCCTCGTTGGCGACGGGGCCCTTCGCAAAGGGGGACGCACGGTGGCCGAACAGGACGGCTGCCAGTCCCAGCACGCTCCACAGGGTGAGGACGGCAATGTGGCCCGCGCTGTCATTGCCGTTGAAGTAGGCCGTACCGCGCACGAGGTTCGCGCCGGCGCCCGGCGGCAGCCACTGGCCGATGTCGTCAACCGCCTTGGGCAGCAGCTCTGGTGCGGATGTGCTGCCGGAAAACGGATTGCCGACAAAGACCATGAGCGCCGCGCTCAGCCCGAGCCCCGCCGGACCCACGAGCGCGACCACCCCGGCAGTGGTGGCACTGATGGCGAGAATGGTGAGTGCCAAGGAAGCCCAGGTGGCCAGATGTTCGTGCGGCAGGGCGCCGAGAAAGCCCTGGGCAACCACGTAGACCCCGAGGGCTGCCGCTGCGCTCATCACGATCAAGGCCATGAGACGCGACACAGGTCGCAGCCCCAGTGACATCGCAATGACCAAGGCGATCATGATGCTGCAGATCGTCAGCGGCAGGAGCGCCGAGCTGAAGACGACGCCGCGGGGGTCATCTGCCGAGGTCTGAACGACATCCACAGTCCTCACGCGGATCTGCGCCGGCTTTTCGGCGCCGGACCTACCTCCCGCGGAGCGAGCGGACGTCCCGTGGGCGGATGAGGCAGCACGGTCCGCGGCCGCCCTGGATGCATGGGCGGCCAGTTGCCGACCCGCCTTGCCCAGCAACTGTGCGACGGTCGGGCTCGCGGCAGTGGACTCCAGCACGGTGAAACTGCCGGGGGTGACGACGAAGGCACCGTAGACGTCCCGCTCCCTGATGGCGGACCGCGCCGACGCCTCGTCGGGGTAAAGATGGAAGTCAAAGCCGCCCGGCCTGCTGCGGGCCAGGCCCTCGACCGCGTCCTGGCTTGCCGTGCTCGTGCCCACGATCCCCACTGGCAGGTCACGCGGCCCTATGCGCGCCGCAGGCCACGCGTAGGCCATCACCGCCAGTGAGATCACCAGCGGCAACGCCACTGTCATGATGGCCACGCGACGCCATGACCGGTTTCCCGCCAACGGGGTCTTCACGATTCCGCCTCCCAAAAACGAATGATCATTCTCTAGGAATCCAGTCTGCTAGGCTCGCCACCAGAGAGTCAAGACGAACATTCGTTTTTCGTTGGATAGGGTGCCCCATGCCGAAGGTGTCCCAGGAGTACATGGACGCTCGCCGTGCCCAGATTCTGGATGCGGCCCGCCGATGCTTCCTGCGCGACGGGTTTCACTCCACGTCGATGCAGGATCTGTTCGCGGAGTCCGGGCTCTCGGCGGGCGCGGTCTACCGGCACTTCGCGAGCAAGGACGAGATGATCCTGGCTATCGCCGAAGAGAACATGCGTGAGGTTCTGACGCTGGTCCACACCGTCGCCACAACTCGGCCCAGGGGTTCCGTAGGGGTGGTCATCGCCGATGTCCTCGCCCTCGTGTCAGCTCGGTCCACGGAACACGACATCGCAAGGCTGGCCGTGCTGGCCTGGTCCGAGGCCCTGCGAAACCCCACGTTGGCCGGACAGTTCAGCACCCTGCTGACCCAGATGCGCTCCGACCTCGCAGAGATCGTGCGAGAGCACCAGAAAAGTGGCGCTCTGCCCAAGGAGGTGCCCGCCGAGTCGATCGCCGGCGCGCTGGTCTGCTTCCTACCCGGCTACATCCTCCAGGTGGCCATGCTCGACCCCACGCTCGTGGATGGGGTCGGCGACGCGGTACGGGCTCTGTGGCCGGATCCGGCCACGCCCTGACCGGCTCCGCCGTCGGACGAGCAGGACCGACCACCCGGCGACACCGATCAGTCCTGGGTTGAGGGTCCGGTAGAGAAGATCAGCGGCCGCGGCGTCCGCCATCGGCATTCCGCCGTGGTGCAGGGTCAGGACCAGAGCCGCGTCGAGAGGGCCGAGTCCCGCGGGCAACAGCGGCAGAGCCGATACGGCCGTCATCGCGGCGACATAGGCGAGCAGCACCTTGTCCGAGGCCGGGGCCGAGCCCACCGCATGGCACACAGCGAGCACACACACGAGATCGCCGGCCCAGTTGATCAGGGCAGCACCGAGGCCCAGGACCCAGAAGCGAACTGGAGGCCGCATGGCAGCCAACTCCCCCAGCAGGCCATCGGCCGACGTCTGCCCGTCCTTGCCGCGCCGCAGTCTCTGCCACACACGAAGCAGGGTGCTCACCGGCCGGCGCAGCACATCGGCATGCCGGACGAGCGCGAGCGCGGCGACGGTGACCGCGCAAGCCGCTGAAACCTGAAGGGCCGCCCCTGCAAGCCGGGCATCGTCCCCAGCCAGAGTCCCGCCGACTCCAGCGAGCATGACGAGTGCGACCGCGCTCAGAACACCGGTGGCAGCATGCGTGAAGCCGATCAACGACATGCCGGCACCCCAGGTACGCATACGCCGTGTCCGGTAGGTGATCGACACCAGGCTGCCGCCGGGCAGAGTCGCGCTGAGAGCGTTCCCGGCAAACACGGCGGAAACCGCGGCGCGCAGTCTCACCCGCAGCCCGCCCGTGCTCAGCGCCAGGCGCTGCAGCCGGGCGAAGGCCCCCATCGACACCGCCTCCGCGGCGACAGCCAGCAGGAACCAGGCGGGTTGAGCATGGGACAGCTGGTCCGCCGCACGACGCCCGTAGGGCGCGGCGAACGCCAGCTCGACACACAGCAACATCGCAACGGCGCCCATGGTGAGCGCGGCGCGCGGTCGAGAGCGCTGGTCGTGTCCGCGGCCGCCCGGTTCGGTCCGGTGCGAGCTGCCGCTCATCGCCGTACCGGCCCCGGGGGCAGCACATGCCCCAGGCCCTCCACCTCAGCGCCTACGGCTGCCACGTGGCCTCTGCCGTCTGCGATCGACGACAGAGGACCGACAACATGCAACCGGCCGAGAGGGAAGTTCCGGACCGGCCGCAGCTCCCCGCCGAGTGGTCGCCTCAGGGCTGCCGGATGCCGGCAATGGCGTCTCATGCCACCACCTCCTTCCCGGAATGATCGTTCCCTTTACGCTCCCCATCCTGCAGGCTCCGGCGAGACCAGGTCAAGACGAACATTCGTTTTCTTGCAGCCCGGGGTTGTAGAAAATAACCGTTCGTTTTACTTTCAGAAGGCGGGCGGCAGGGGACAGCCGCCCGCGGCCCGCCAACCGAGCACCGGGAGCGGGCGGCCCCGCCCCTGCGAAAGGCTGTGGCGGACCCGCAGGGCGGGGCCCTTTTCATTGGCTCAGACGGTCATGGCAGCGAGCTTCGACGGGTTCATCATGACGAGCACCCGGTCGATGCCGTCCGGGGTGACGCTCACGGTGAGGACGGCGAACACGGTGCCGTCGCGGGAGAGGCTCACCGCCGGCCTGCCGTTGGCCTCGGCCGGCTCCACCGTGACGCCGGACCAGAAGCGGTCGGCGAACGCGTGGTAGTACCTCGCCACGCGGTGACGGCCCACGACGGGGAACTTGGACGCCCGCACGACCCCTCCGCCGTCGGAGTACGAGACGACGTCTTCCGCGAGCAGCTTCTCCAGCACGGCCACGTTCCCTTCCTGGGCGGCCGTCACGAACGCTGTCAGGAACCTCTGGTGGTCAGCGGCCGCGACACTTGCCCGTTTCTCCGCGGCCAGGCGCTTCCGCGCCCGGCTCACCAGTTGGCGGGTATTGGCGTTGGTCTGGCCGATGATCTCCGCGATCTGCTCGTACGGGTAGTCGAACGCTTCCCGGAGCACGTACGCCGCCCGTTCCGTGGGAGTGAGCTTCTCCAGCAGCATCAGCACCGCGACTTCCAGTGCTTCCCCGTTCACGGCGCCCAGCACCGGGTCGGCACTGGTGTCGACCGGCTCCGGAAGCCACGGGCCGACATAGGTCTGACGGCGGATCCTCGCCGACTGCAGCACATTGATCGCGAGCCTCGTCACAGTCGTCGTGAGAAACGCCAGCGGGTTCTCCACCTTGGACCGGTCGTAGGTCTGCCATCGGATCCAGGCCTCTTGGAGGACGTCCTCCGCTTCGCTGACGCTGCCGAGCATCCGGTAGGCGATCCCGAACAGGTAGCCGCGGGCGTCCTGGAACGCTGTCTCCGCCTCCCGGAGGTCCTCTGCGTCATCCGCTGGATTGTTCTTCGACGGCATTGTGCGCAACCCTTGCTGCTCGGCAAGTCCGACGGCAACCGTGACCACACGCGTGAGCGCGGGGACGAACCTCGGAGTTCTGATGGACCGTCGGGGATCGCGGCTGGTTCAGGAGAGCCAGTCCGTGTAGTGGGTGGGGGCGATGCGGGCGTCGTTCCCGGCGGTGAGGACGTCACCGTGGACGGCGGCGTACATGCCGGCGGTGTCGTCGGTGACGACGCGACGCCCGTCGCCTTTGGCGGTGAGGATCAGCCGGCCGATTTCGTCGAGGGGGTAGACGTCGGGTCCGGCGATGTTGAGGACGCCGTTGAGCGGGGTGCCGGCGGCCACTTCGGCGACGATGCGGGCGACGTCCGCGGCGGCGATCGGCTGGAGCGGCGTACGCGGCAGACGGACGGTCTCGCCCTCGGTGGTCCAGGACAGGATCGCATCGATGAACTCCATGAACTGCGTGGCGCGGACGATGGAGTACGGAATCGGGCCGGCCTTGAGGATGTCTTCCTGAAGCACCTTTGCCCGGTAGTAGTCCAGCTCGGGCACCTGGTCCACGCCGACGATCGAGAGGATGACGAAGTGTCCTACGCCGCCCTTCACGCTCGCGGCGAGGAGGTTGTCCATCGACGACCGGAAGAACGCGGGCGAGGTTTCCCCGAAGGCCGGGGAGTTCGTCAGGTTGATGACGACATCGACGCCCGCCACGGCTTCCTCGACGCCCCGGCCGGTCACGAGATCCACGCCTGTGGCCGGGGAGTGCGGGACGGCCTGGTGGCCGGCCGCGTCGAGGTTCTCCACGACCCGTGACCCGATCAGTCCGGTTCCGCCGATGACCGCCAATTTCATAGTATCGCCCACCTTTCGATGACTATGTGCAGTACATAACTTTATGCGCCAAACCCACCCTCGCACGGGAGTCGATGTGCCCGGGCGGCATTCCCTTGCGGTGACGACAGGTGCCGCACACGCTCGCGCCGGGTGGGCGCATGGGCTTTCCGGGCGCAGCACCCACCACGTGGTCACCCGTGCGGGCGCGCCCCGGTGTGTCTGTCACCCATGAGGTGGTGGCGCCCTGTCACATTTTCCGGACCCCGACTCTCAATTGATTACAATGCGGTCATATTGGAAGGTGGGCCACCTTGGACGTCTATGAGGCGGTCAGGAGCCGACGGGCGGTGCGCGGATTCACCGACCGGCATGTCCCGAGGGAGGTGCTGGAGCGCGTGCTGTCCGCCGCGGCTTGGGCGCCCTCCGGATCGAACCTCCAGCCGTGGCACGGATATGTGCTGACCGGTGGGCCGCTGGCCGAGCTCAAGAAACGCGCCGGCGAGCGCGTGGCCTCGGGCGACCCCTGGGACGAGCGGGAGTACGAGATGTACCCGCCCACCCTCAAGTCCCCCTACCGCGATCGCCGAACCGCCTTCGCCGAGCAGCGCTACGGCGCACTCGGCATTTCGCGCGAGGACGGGGAGGCGCGCCAGAGGGCCGCTTCCGCGAACTGGGACTGCTTCGGTGCGCCCGCCGCCCTGTTCTGCTACATCGACCGCGACATGGGCCCGCCCCAATGGGCCGACGTCGGCATGTACCTGCAGACCGTCATGCTGCTGCTCCGCGCCGAGGGGCTGCACAGTTGCACGCAAATGGCGTGGTCGGTGTATCGCAGGACCGTCGCGGAGATCCTGTCACCCCCGGACGGGCTCATCCTCTACTGCGGCATGTCGATCGGGTACGAGGACGGCACGGTGGGTTACGCCCGTACGGGCCGGGCACCGCTCGACGAGACGGTCACCTTCGTCCAGGGTTAGCTGGGTGGCGGTCGACCTCGCACGGGAAAGGTCCACACTTCCTCCCCGACGCTGACCTTGCTGCAGACGGCACGGCCGCCATCCATCCCGGAAGGGGCCGAGGCAATGACCGTCCTCCTCGCATTCCCCCCGGGCGACCCGGGCACCCCTCCGCATCGGCACTCCGGTCCCGCATTCGGTTACATGCTGGAGGGGGAGATGCTCTTCGAGCTCGAAGGCGAGCCGGAGCGCGTGATCAAGGCCGGAGAGACGTTCTGGGAGCCGGGCGGCGACGTCATCCACCACCAGGAAGGGAACAACCGAACGGACTCCTGGAGCCGTTTCCTCGCGACGATGATGTGCGCGCCGGGTCAGCCCATGCTGACCCTGGTCGACGACGAGGAGCAGGCCCGGCGCAAGGACCGGCGGGCTCCGCGCCCTGCCTGACCACGGCGGCGCAGTCCGCCCCGTCACGGCCGACAACGACCCGCTTCCTCGGTCGGCGCCCTGTGGGCATCGAGACTGACCGACAAGCTCACCACGGCTGCGGCGCTGTCACACATCCGAGCACCATCCGGTCAATCACCCAAAAGGCGCGAATCGCGTCAGACCGATGTCTGCATCTGCGTCTCGCCGCCTCTCCCCCACTTGCCTAGGGACAAGAGCTCGATGCCAAGCACCGACAGAGCAACACTCAGTAAGCAGATGAACACGCACGAGATATCCGACTCGGCGATCGCGATGCTCGACGAGCAGGGGACGGTGCTCGGATGGACGCAGGCCGCCGAGCGGCTCGTCGGACACCCCGCCGGGGACGTGGTGGGCCGGTCCGCCGCACTCGTACTGCCGTCCTCCGAGGAAGCGGCGACCATTTCGGCGTTCGTCGAGCAATGCCGCACCCAGAAGGGCTGGTCGGGCACTACGGCAGTGCGCCACCGAGACGGCCGCATACTCACCGTCAGCCTGCGGATCTCGATGTTGTGGGGGCAGAACGGATCAGTCCGGTGGCTCGTGTCCATGACCGACATCGGCAAGCTCTTCCGGGAAGCGACGAACGGATCGGTGCGGGAATCGCTTCTCACCCGCGCACCGATCGGCATCGTCGTTCGTGACCCGCAGCTGCGTTGCACCTGGGTGAACGACACGATGGAGAGCCACGACGGCATTTCCCGTGACCGACGGCTCGGACAGCGGTCCACCGATGCGCTGCCCGGTGTCAAGGCCGAAGCACTCGAGGCAGTCATGCGGCAGGCACTCCGCAGCGGCACCGCCAGGGTCCACGAGTTCCGCAGGCGGCTGCCGACGAGTGCGCGCCAAGAACACATCCTCGCGGCTTCGTTCTTCTGCCTCCAGGACGCCGAAGGCCGAGCGCTGGGGGTGTGCGCCATCAGCGTCGACGTCACCGAGAGCCGTCGGGCGCACGAGCGCCTCGCGATCCTCAGCGAGGCCAGTACGCGTCTTGGCAGCACCCTGGACGTGACGCAGACCAGCCAGGAACTGGCCGACCTCGCCGTGCCGCTGTTCGCCGACTACGCCGTCGTCGACCTGGAGCATTCGGTCCCGTTCGGCGAAGGGGCCCCGGTCCACATCGGCCCGATGGGCGAGCGCCTCCCCGTCTTCCGACGGGCCGGTCTCGCCTCGATTCGCAAGGGCGTCCCAGAATCCCCGTGGGTTCGCGGTGAGCCGGTCCCCGTGCCGCCCGGCGCACCCTTCACCGACATTCTGCGCACCGGGAGGTCCCATCTGGAGCCGATCCTGGACGCCGCTCCGGGCACATGGATCGACCAGGACCCGGTACGGGCGCAGAAGATCCATGAGAACGGTATGCACTCCCTGATGGTCGTACCCATTCGCGCGAGGCGCGTCCTGCTGGGGGTGGCGTTGTTCATCCGCACCGAGGACCCGGTGCCGTTCCAGGAGGACGATCTGCTCCTCGCCGAGGAACTCGTCAGTCGCGCCGCGCTGTCGCTGGACAACGCTCGCCTGTACGCCCGCGAACACGCCGCGGCCCTCGCGCTCCAACGCAACCTGCTCCCTCACCGTTTGAGGGGCGGCACGGCGGTCGAGGCGGCCTCGCGCTATCTGCCCGCCGACATGGACATCGGTGTCGGGGGCGACTGGTTCGATGTGATCCCGCTGTCCGGCGCCCGGGTTGCCCTCGTCATCGGCGACGTGGTCGGCCACGGCATCAACGCCACCGCGGCCATGGGTCGGCTCCGCACCGCCGTACACGTGCTCGCCGAAATGGAGCTGCCCCCCGACGAACTGCTGGCCCGCCTCGATGACGCGATCCAGCGAATGAGCGAGGAAGCCCCCGACTCTCCGGGCCAGACGCCCGCGGTGGTGGGCGCCACCTGTCTGTACGCCGTCTATGACCCGGTCACCCGTAAGTGCACCATGGCACGGGCCGGGCATCCCCCGCCCGCGATCGTCGACCCGCAGGGCCGGGTCACCTTCCCCGACCTTCCCGCCGGAACCCCACTCGGCGTCGGGCTGGGGGTCCCTTTCGAGGCCGTGGAGCTGGAACTGCCCGAGGGAAGTCTCCTCGCCCTGTACACCGACGGCCTGATCGAGACCCGCGACCGCGACATCGACACGGGGATGCACCACCTGGGCACCGCCCTGGCTCAACCGGGTCGCTCCCTGGAGGACCTCTGCACCCGCGCGATGGAGACCGTCCCGGGCCAGGCACCGTCCGACGACGTCACCCTGCTCCTGGTCCGAACCCACTCACTCAGCCCGACCCAGGTCTCCTCCTGGACGCTGCCGTGTGACCAGACCGCTGTCCGCAGCGCCCGCCACATGGCAGCCTGCCAGCTGGCCGAATGGGGCCTGGAAGGTCTCGAGGACTCCACGAGGCTGATCGTCAGTGAACTGGTCACCAACGCCGTCCGCCACAGCACCGGCCCGATCGGTCTGCGACTGATCGAGCACCAAGTCCTGACCTGCGAAGTGTTCGACACCACCGACGGCTCCCCGCGGCTGCGTCGCGTACACACCACCGACGAGAACGGCCGCGGCCTCTTCCTGGTCGCCCAGCTGTCGCGCAGATGGGGCTCCCGCCCGGTGCCGGGCGGCAAGGCCGTCTGGTCGGAACAGGACTTTGCCCCACCTCGCACACACGGGCCTTCGACATGCCGCCCGGCCCCGGGGAACGACCGGACAACGGCTGCCCAACGCGGGCATTCGGCATGCGAGTCGACCAACAAGAACGACCGGCAGTGCCGCCCCGGCACCTCCCGGGACGGTCCAGTGCATGACCGAACCATCTGCCTCGAGGTGATCGCGGCGCCGGGCGAGCCGGCAAGGTGGTCGTTACAGCGCTCGGCAAGCCCCTCGGCCGCCAGAACCTGGACTATGAGAAAGCAGCAGGTCAGAGGCCCTTCGCGGCGGGCTCGCCATGGGCACTACGTGCGAACTTCGGACGCACGCCCGGAGCCTCCGAGAGAGGATCTCGCTTATAGCATTCGAAATGCCATACCCGTGACATGGCTGACGACGACATCGACTTCCCTCCCGGCGACGGCCCCAGCAGCGGCATCTCCGTCTCCCTGACCGCCGGCGCCCTGCAAGCGATCCGTGAGCGGGTCGGCAAGCGGGGTGTGTCCGCTTATCCCTCGCCCAGTCCGCCGCCGCGCTGCTGCGCACGGCCGGCCTGCACGGCCACAAGTACGCCATCGACGCCATGCTCTGCGCCACCGCCCTCGCCCACCCGGGCCGCGTCACCATCCTGGCGTCCGGCATCGAGGACGTCACCATGCTCACCGCAGACCACCCGCGCGTCACAGCCGAGAACGTCTGATCCGTGTCGCCCTGGCCTCTCAAGAGCGTGCCCGGCGAGACGCCGAGCAGCTTGGCGATCGAGGTGATCGAGCGGCCCGGGTCGGGCAGCAGGTCACGGGCGGCCCGGATGATCTCCTCGGTGACGGCGCTGGGGCGTCCGCCGACCCGGCCCGGGCGCGGGCGGCGGCGACGCCCTCCTTGGTGCCGATGACGATGAGTTCGCGAATGAACTCCGCGATTATCTTGAGCCGCTCGGAGGGCGTCCTTGATGTTCAGCAAGGTTGTCGGAAGCCCTGTGATCTGCTGTTGTGACGTGGTTATCTCCCGCTTCATCCATGACGTTGATGAAGGGGAGGCGCCATGCTCGTACAGCGTGTCGCGTTGCCGGCGGTACGGGTGGACTCGTGGACGGTGCTCGGTGATGACGACGTCCCGGTGGAGCCGATGAAGCGCGAGGCGCTGGTGCCCATCGACGAGCAACTCGAACAACAGCTCCGTGACCACCAACGCCGGATCCTGGAAGAGCGGCCGGAAGGGGTGTCGGTCCTCTTCCCCCGCGCCGACGCGAAGTCGCGCTGAGTTGGGCCGCCCGGTGCACATCACGCCCCATCAATTCCGGCACACCCTGGGCACCAGGCTGATCAACAAGGACGTCCCGCAGAAGGTCGTCCGTCAGATCCTCGATCACACCTCGGCCCAAATGACCGCCCACTACGCCCGGCTGTCGGACACCACCGTCCGCCGACACCGGGCGAAGGCCCGCAAGGTCAACACCCAAGGCGAGACCGTCGCCCTGGACCCCGCCGGCCCTCTCGCGGAGGCGGCCTGGGCCAAACAGAGACTCTCCCGAGCCACCCAGGCCCTGCCCAATGGCTACTGCGGACTTCCGGTGGTGCAGTCCTGCCCGCACGCCAACTCGTGCCTGACCTGCCCGATGTTCATCACGACCGCCGGGTTCCTGCCCCAGCACCGTGAACAGCGCCAACAGACCCTGCAGATCATCTCCGCGGCCGAGGCCCGTGGACAGAAACGACTCGTGGAAATGAACCGGCAGGTTGCCGACAACCTGGAGAAGATCATCATGTCGCTCGAAGACGATGCCCAGCCAGACACCGGCGAGGCGGCCGCCGATGCCTCCTGAGCCCAACACCGCACCGCTTGTTGCTGCCGCCCGAAAGCGGCACGAACTGGCACGCGCCAAGGCCATCCAGGCCCTGCGAGAACTCGACCGCACCGGAGCCCCGGTGTCCTTCGAGGGCGTCGTCCAGCGTGCGGGCATCTCACGCTCCTGGCTCTACGGACAGCCTGACGTCCGCGCCGGGATCGAACGGCTCCGTGACGTGAGTCGCCGTTCCTCCTCGCCGCAGGTCCCTGCGGCTGAGCGCTCCTCGGATGCCTCACTGCACGCGCGCCTGGAGGTGGCCCTGGAACGGAACCGGCAACTCGCAGAAGAGAACCAGCGTCTGCGTCGGCAGCTCGCTCACACGCTCGGTGACCAGCAGGCGTCCACACGCACAGGCCCACCTGGCTCGGACTCTCGGTCAGCGCAGATCGTGTTGTGACTCGTACAAGCCCGGTGAGAGACTGCGTCGGCGGTCGGCACCGACCTGGCGGGGTACCTGGGGGACAAATGAAGGACTGGATACCTTTTCTGCAGACTTTGATCTGGCCGATCGTGGTGCTGACTCTCTCATTCAAGTTCCGCGCCGGGTTAGGGCGACTCATCGAAGCGATCAACAGCCGAGTCGAGCGCGGCGACTCCTTCGAGGCGGGGGCATCAGGGATAAAGCTCGGGCCCTCGTCCCCGCAGACACCGGCCGGGGCCGAGCCCCAGCCGGGCGCGCAGCCCGTTCTTGAAGTGCCGCCGCCGCTGGCCGAACTGACCGAGGCCCCGACCGATGCCGCCCCCAGAGTTCATCTGGTTCACAGCGCGCACCGCGACAGTGCAGTCGACCGCAACGGCTACAGGTACTTCCGGCTCCGCATCGCCCTTGAGGGCGACAGTGACTCCGATCTCGACCGTGTCACCAGGGTTGTCTACCACCTGCACCCGACATTCCGGGACCCCGACCGCGTCGTCACGAATCGCTCGACCGGCTTCGAGCTCACGACGGCGGCCTGGGGGATGTTCAACTTGACAGCCGACGTCTATGTGAAGGGCAGCACCGAGCCCATCCGGCTGGAGCGGTACCTGAATTTCTGACCGCGCGCGACCAATCTCATCGGAGAGCTAAATCCAATGAGGCAGGAGAACTGCGTCGCACTTCAGTAACGATCGGCCCGGTTTGAACGGGCCTTCAGGGGGTCACGCGGCCAGGTCGAAGACAGTGTCCTTGACCTGGCCGCCCAGGTCGCAGCCCTGCTTGCTCGGCGAGCTTGGGATAACCGCGAGCGCGGCGAAGACGTGGAAGACGAGTCGGCCGCCGGGGGTGGTGGTGTCCAGGTTCTCGTGGAGCGAGGTGACGCCGGTGCCGCGCTCGCGCAGCTCGGCGACCATGTTGATGGGGTCTTGGAGGCTGCGGCCGTAGCGGTCGAGCGAGGGGTGAAGGGCTTTTCGAAGGCTCCGAGGGAGCTGGGCGCCCCACCGGGAGAGATCTTCAGAAGGCGAAGGTTTTTTGACAGCTCCCCGGATCGGCGGCGGGTGGGGGGCTTTGACAGAAGGTCTCGCGCGGGACAGCAGATTCCGGAGGTCCGCGCGAAATCCCCTTGCCCAATGGTCAAGAATCGTTGACCATTGCTCGCATGCCTACCGGTGATCTTCCCGAGACGTTTCACGTCACCACGGACGAGCAGCTGCGCGCCGTCTCCAACCTCACGCGCCACCGGATCATGGCCGTGCTCCGCTTCGAGCCGGCGACGATTACGCAGATCGCCGAGCGGGTGGGCCTTGCGAAGGGGAGTTCCAGCTATCACGTGCGGCTGCTGGAGCGGGCCGGCCTGGTGAAGGTGGTACGGACGCGGAAGGTGCGGGGTGTCACCGAGCGGTACTACGCGATGGCCGCGCGGGCGATCGTGCTGCCGGATCCGGGCGAGGGAGGGCCGGATGTGCTGATGCGGCATGCGGTGGCGGACCTGGAGGCGTCGCCGGTGGATGGCGAGCGGCACGTACGGATGGCGCATCTGCGGCTCACCGACGAGCAGTTCGCGCAGCTGGGGGCGCGGCTGCAGGCACTGGCGGACGAGTACCGGGAGCTGTCCGATCCGTCGCTGCCGGACGCGTCACTCGTCTTCGCACTGTTCCACCCGGCATCGCGCGAGCAGGCCGAGGGGGGCGCCAAGTGACCTCAGGCGACCGGAAGTTGCCGACCGGGTTCGGACGGCTGTGGACTGCGCAGACGGTGTCCTCGCTCGGTGACGGAGTGTCGCATGCCGCGCTGCCGCTGCTCGCGTTGACGTTGACGCGGGATCCGATGGCGCTCGCCGTCGTCACGGCCGCCGGGACGCTGCCGTGGCTGCTCTTCGGGGTGCTCGGCGGTGCGCTGGTGGACCGCTGGGACCGTCGGCGCACGATGTGGGTCATGGACGCGGCGCGTGCGGTGCTGCTCGCGATACCGGCGGCAGCGGCCGCGCTCGGTGTGCTGAGCATTCCGCTGCTCGCGGCCGTCGCCTTCCTGCTCGGCCTCGGTGGACTCTTCTTCGACACGGCCGCCACGGCCTATCTGCCGGATCTGCTCGGCCGCGACGCCGCACTCCTGGAGCGAGCCAACTCTCGCCTGCGCGGAGCCCAGACCGCCATGTCCGGCTTCGCGGGGCCGCCTGCGGGCAGTGCGCTGCTCGCGCTCGGGCGGGCGGTTCCGCTGCTCGCCGACGCGGTGTCGTTCATGCTCTCCGCACTGCTCGTACGGTCGCTTCCCGCCATACCCCGGCCCGTGCCGGAGATCCGCGAGTCGCTGCTTCGGCAGGCGCGGGCCGGGGCCTCGTACGTCTTCCGGGACCGGTTGCTGCTCGGCCTCGCGCTCCGCCCGGCGGTCGGGAACATCGCCTTCCTCGCTGTGGAGACCGTACTCGCCCTCTTCGCGCACGACCGCCTCGGCATCGACACCTACGGCTTCGGTCTGCTCCTCACGGCGGAGGCCACCGGCGGTCTGCTCGGTGCAGGCATCGCCTCCCACCTTGGCCGACGACTTGGCACCGGCACCGCACTGACCTGCACGGCCGCAGTCGAAGGGCTTGCCATCCTGGGCCTTGCCGCTGCCCCGAACCCGTACGTGGCCGGGCTGGCGCTCGCCGTCTGCGGCGCCGGCATGGGCGCCACGATGGTGCTCGGGCCCTCCCTCCGGCAGGCGATCGTCCCGGCCCACCTCATGGGCCGGGTCGCCTCCACCTCCCGCATGCTGGCCATGTGCGCCGCCCCCATCGGGGCCTTCCTCGGCGGCTGGCTGGCCACCACCTACGACATCCGTACCCCGCTCTACGCCGCCGCCGTCCTCCTCCTGGCGATGACGGCCGTCACGGCAACCATGACCAGCAACCGCCGGGTCGAAGCGGCGCTGCGTGCCACTGCCCCGGCCGGTGGTCCGGATCACCCGGCATCCAAGGATCCCGCCCAGGAGAGTGCACCCGACTTGTTGTGACGCCTGCCGCGAAGGCGTCACAACAAGTCGGGTGCCAGGCCCCCGCGGGGCGCGACGCGTGGCCGGGGCGGTCGTGTGTGCCGGCCGTCAGTCCTCGTCGTCCTCGGCGGCGTCCGGGTCCCGGAAGGGGCGCAGGCCCTGGCCGGGGCCGCTGGTTTTGATGCCGGACAGGTAGCGGCCCGGGAAGTTGGTGTGCCTGGACGCCGCCGTCGCCCGGCTCCGTGCAGGCCGGTCCCGTCGCCCATTCAGCCCAGCCTCGTTGAAGGTGACGTTGCCCGGAACCGCCTCTACCTGCAGTCATTTACGCGTCAGAGTCGCTCAGCGGCTCTCACGCGATCTGTTCTCCGTCGGGGTGGTCGGTGGACTTCGACAGCTCGTTCCAGGCGGCTGTCTCCGCATCAAAGGCGGAGCGGGCGTCGGCGACGAGGCGGAGGGCGTCGCTGCCGAGGATGAGGTGGGTCGGCGGCTTTTCGGCCTCCACGATGGCGAGCAGGGCGCGGCCGGCTCGGGCAGGATCGCCGAGCTGCTGACCGCGCATGTCGAGGCGGCGTTCGCGGATCGGGGCGAGGATCGGGTCGTAGTCGGTGATGGTGCTCTCTACGCGGTGCATGGAGCGGCCGGCCCAGTCGGTGCGGAAGGAGCCGGGCTCGATCGCTGTGACGTGAATGCCGAACGGTGCGACTTCCTGGGCGAGCGTGGCCGCGATGCCCTCGACGGCGAACTTGGAGCCGTGATAGGCGGCCAGGCCGGGGAACGCGCGCAGACCGCCCATGGAGGTCACGAACAGGATGTGTCCGGCACGGCGCTCGCGCATGCGGGGCAGGACGGCTCGGGTGACCGCGATGACGCCGAAGACGTTGACATCGAACTGGTGGCGGAAGGTGTCGAGCGGGGTTTCCTCGAAGGTGCCCTCGACGCCGTAGCCGGCGTTGTTGACGAGTACGTCGATGGGGCCCACCTTGCCCTCGACCGCTGCGACGGTCTGCGCGACGGCATCGGTGTCGGTGACGTCCAGCACGCGGGCGTGAGCGCGGCCCGGAGCGAACTGCTCGAAGGCGGCGATCTGGTCCGGGTTCCGAACGGTGCCGATGACGGTATGGCCGGCCTCGAGGGCGGCGGTGGCGAAGGCGCGGCCGAGGCCGCTGCTCACGCCGGTGATGAGAAACGTGCGGGACATGTGTCTCTCCGTTGGAATCGGAAGTGTCAGACGGTGGAGCGCACAAGCCCGTCGAGCGCAGTGCGCGCGAGCTTCTCGGCGTGCTCGTCCGTGAGGTCGTAGTGGCCTGTGAGCCTGCGGAAGATGAGTGGCCCGAAGAGCATGTCGACGACGTCGTCCACGTCGGTGTCGGCCAAGGCCGGTGTCGCCTCAACGGCTGTTCGCGGACACCTCGTTCGACGTGGTGACCGCATCTGGATCGGTGGAACGGTGCGGCACCGCCGAGCCTTCCACGGGCTTGGACCTCGCCAGCCACAGGCCGGTGAACACGGCGGTGGCCAAAGTGACGGTGCCGGCAGCGACGAAGGCGCTGTCGAGGCCGGTCTCGAAGGAGGCGCCGCCGGATTGCCGGGTGCGGACGACGGCTCCGAGTACCGCCACGCCGAGCACCGCGCCGATCTGCCGGGTGGTGCTGCTGATGCCAGAGGCGAGGCCGCCTTCTTGCGGGCTGACCGCTTGGATGGCGGCGCCTGTCAGTGGGGACATGGTCAGGGCGAAGCCGATGCCGACGACTCCCAGCCGCCACCACACGTTCCCGTAGCCGGTGTCGGCGTGCACCCTGCCCAGCGCCAGCAGCCCCCCTCCGGCCAGGGCCAGGCCGATGGTGACCACGATTCGGAAGCCGTACCGGGCGGCGAGCCGGCCCCCGAACGGGCTGACGATCACCATGGCGAGGGAGGCGGGGAGCGTCTGCAGGCCGGCGCGCAGGATCGAGCTGCCCTGGACGTACACGAAGAACTGGGAGAAGAAGAATGACGAGCCCATGAGCGCGAACCCCACCACGATCATGGCGGCGTTGGACACGGTGAACAGCCGCTGCCGGAACAGCCGCAGCGGCAGCATCGGTGCGGAGCGACGCGCTTCGACGGCGACGAAGCCGGCGAGGAGGATCGCCGCGGCGGCGAAGCTTCCCAGGATGACCGGTGAGGTCCAGCCGCGGGCGCCGCCCTCGATCAGCCCGTAGGTCAGTGCCCCCACCGCCAGAACGGACAGCACCGTCCCCGGGACGTCGATCGCGGGGGCGCTCGGATTACGGGACTCGTCAAGGTGGCGCAAGCCGACCAGCAGCAGGATCACGCCGATGGGCAGATTGACCAGGAAGATGGCGGGCCAGCCGAAGGCATCGGTCAGCACGCCGCCGGCCACGGGTCCGGCGACCAGGCCGATTGCGCTGAATCCGGCCCACAACCCGATCGCCTTGATGCGTTCCTGAGGAACGGGATAGGCGGCGGCGAGCAGGGCCAGCGAGGCGGGGCTCAGCGCCGAGGCCCCGATGCCCTGCAGCACCCGGCCGGCGACAAGCCATCCGGCCGAGGGCGCGAGGCTGCACAGCACCGATGCGGCCGTGAACACCACCGCACCGGCCAGGTACACCCGCTTGCGGCCGAACCGGTCGGCGAAAACGCCGCCGGACAGCAGCAGCATGGCGACCAGCAGCACGTATGCGTCGACGATCCACTGCAGACCGGTCAGCTGAGTGTGCAGCCGGTGCTGCATATCGGGCAGCGCCGCTCCAACGATCGTGTTGTCGAGCAGCACCATGAATTGGCCCAGGCAGGTCACTGTGAGCAACACGGCCCGGTTTGGTCGACTGCCTAAAGCCGCAGGCGATGCAGCCATGGGGATTCCTCTCCATCGGTAGTTGCGCCTCTCCACGGCCGACGCGGTCAGCCTCCGGGCGCTCTAAAGCAGTCATTGACTGCGTTAGGCGACTGTAAGGAGGCTCGCCCCATAAACGCAAGTCCCGACTGCGTTAAGGTGGGGGCATGGACGAGCGACAGCGAGCCCGGCGACCCGGCGGGCGCGGCGCCCGCGTCGGCGCGGCGGTGCACCAGGCCGTCACCAACTTGATCAGCGAGCGCGGCTACGGCAAGTTCACCGTCGGCGAGGTCGCAGCCCGCGCGGGCGTGGCCGACAGCAGCATCTACCGCCGGTGGGGCAGCCTGGAAACCCTGCTCACCGACGTGGCGCTCACCCGTCTCAACGCGCGGTCGCCGATGCCCGACACCGGGAGTCTGGCCGGCGACCTGCGCGCTTACGCCGCCAACGTGGCCCGCGAGATCACCGGACCCGACGGCCTGGCGTTGCTGCGCCTGTCCGTCGCTCTGTCGAGCACCGGTCAGCAGGGCCTGCAGGCGCGTGACGACCTCCTCGCCGAACGCGCCCGGCAACTGCAGTCCATGCTCGATCGCGCCCGCGAACGCGGCGAGCACGCACCCGACGCGTTCGGCGTGCTGGACCACGTGCTGGCCCCGATGTATATCCGCGTCCTGTTCGGCATGGGCCCGCTCACCCCGGACTACGTCGACGGGCTGGTCGACCGATTGCTGTGACCTCAGCCTGGTCCGCGGGAGCAGAGCACGAAGGTGCCGGCCCTCGGACGCCGTGCCAGGGCTCCGTGAGGTGCTCGCCGACACGCGCCCGCCGGCTCAGGGATCCGACCCTTGGTTGGCTCACGCGGCCCGGCTGAATCCGTCGGCCGGCGGGTCGTCGCCGCAGATCGGGGTGTTCTCTCCTTCGTCCTGCAACTGCCGGACGATCTCGGCGATGTCCAGCGCGTTGTGGAAGACGATCGCGTTGGCCGGCAAACCTTCTGCACCCGGCACTCCGTCAAGCGCCACCTGCACGAAACCCGGCCTGACGCCCCATCAGAACGTGCTCGAACGTGCGTCAAACATGCGTCACGTACGTCGTTCGTGCGTCACGTACGTCGCCCGCAACGCCCACGGTCCACATCACGCACACTGCTTAAAACAGCAGGTCAGCGACCCTTTTCGGCAGGCTCGAGAATCGCCACGCACTCCACATGATGCGTCATCGGAAACAGGTCGAACGCCCGAAGCGTCCGCACCCGGTATCCGCCCTCGCGGAAGTACGCCAGGTCGCGGGCCAGCGCCGCGGGATCGCAGGCGACGTAGGCGATGCGGCGGGCGTCGAGGGCGCAGAGGTGGGCGACCGTCGTGCGGCCCGCGCCCGCCCTGGGCGGGTCCAGGACGATCAGGTCGACCTCGGTGATGCCCGTGCGCGGCAGGACCGACTCGACCTTGCCCTGTTCGATGCGGACCCGCGGGAAGTCGGCCAGGTTGTGCCGCGCGTCCTCCACCGAGCGCTTGCCGGACTCGATGCCGAGGACCGCGCCCTTCTCGCCGAGCCGGTCGGCCAGTGCCCCCGCGAACAAGCCCACGCCGCAGTAGAGGTCCAGGGCCATCTCGCCCTTGCGCGGGAGGAGGCCCTGCATGACCGCCGTCACCAGGGTGTCCGCCGCCTTCGGGTGGACCTGCCAGAAGCCGCCGTTGCCCACGCGGTGGGTACGGCCGTCGGCGCGTTCGCGGACGAAGGGGCGACCGTGGACGCGGTGCACCCCGCCGGACTTCTCGTCGACCCGGAGGACCGACACCGGCTTGTCCAGTTCGACCAGGGGGAGGCGGGCGCCCGGGCGCGGCGTCAGGATCACCTGGCGGTCCTGCGAGCCCGTCGCCGCGATCGCCTCGACGGACTCCATGCCGGTCCAGTCCCGCCGCTCGATGCCCAGCTCGCTGACGCCCTCCGCCGCGATCATGCAGTGGTCGATGCGCTCGACCTCGTGGGAGCGGTGGCGGCGCAGACCCGCGTGGCCCTCGGCGTCGACGGCGTACTGCACGCGCGTGCGCCACTGCGGGACCTGGCCCGACGGCAGCTTGTCGCCCTCGGCCGGCATCACCGTCCCGTCCCAGCCGGCCTCCTCGGGCGTGAGGCCCGCGAGCCGCTTGAGCTGTTCGGCGATCACCTCGCCCTTCAGGCGGCGCTGGGCGCCGGGCTTGGCGTGCTGCCAGTCGCAGCCGCCGCAGCGGCCGGGACCGGCGAACGGGCAGGGGGCCTCGATGCGGTCCTTCGACGCCTCCAGGATCCGTACGGCGTCCGCGCGGAGGAAGCGGGCTTCCTCCTCGCCCTCGGTCACCCTCGCCACCACCCGCTCGCCGGGCAGCGCGTGCCGGACGAACAGCACCTGGCCCTCGGCCGTGCGGGCGATGCAGTGGCCGCCGTGGGCGACGGGGCCGATCTCGACCTCGTACTCCTCCCCGACCAGCGACTTCTTCGGTTCTGCCTGCATGGCGGGGTGACTCCAGATCAGGAACGGGAAACGGCCGGACAACAGCCCACCAGTCTACGTGGCTGTCGTCCGGCCGCTCACCACAGGCCGAGCCCCGGGCTCAGTCCTTCGTCGCCGACGGCTGCTTGGGCCGGTCCGCCGCCGGGCCGCGCCGCACTGCACCCGGCGCGCTCCACTCCTGCCGCTTGCGGGCCCGCTGCTTGGCCGCTTCGGAGGACTGCAGCTGATACGGCACCGAGGTCACCATCACGCCGGGCGTGAACAGCAGGCGGCCCTTCAGGCGCAGGGCGCTCTGGTTGTGCAGCAGATGCTCGTACCAGTGGCCGACCACGTACTCGGGGATGATCACGGAGACCGCGTCGCGCGGCGACTCCTTGCGCAGGCCCTTGACGTACTCGATCACCGGGCGGGTGATCTCGCGGTACGGCGAGTCCAGGACCTTCAGCGGTACGTCGATGCCGCGCCGCTCCCACTCCTCGCGCAGCGCCTTGGTCTCGGCCGGGTCGACGTTGACCGTCAGCGCCTCCAGGGTGTCCGAGCGCATCAGCTTGGCGTAGGCCAGGGCGCGGAGCGTCGGGCGGTGGATCTTGGAGATCAGGACGACCGAGTGGACCCGGGACGGGCGGACCATCTCGTCGTCCGGGTCGTCCGGGGCGGCGAGCTCCTCGGAGACACGGTCGTAGTGCTTACGGATGCCGGTCATCGTCGCGTAGAAGATGCACATGCCGACGACGGCCACCCAGGCGCCGTGCGTGAACTTGGTGACCAGCACCACGACCAGCACCAGGCCGGTCAGGAAGGCACCGAACGCGTTGATCGCGCGGGAACGGATCATGTGGCGGCGCCTGGCCGGGTCCTGCTCGACCGCGAGGTGCCGGTTCCAGTGCCGGACCATGCCGGTCTGGCTGAGCGTGAAGGACACGAACACGCCGACGATGTACAGCTGGATCAGACGCGTGGAGTCAGCGCCGTAGATGACGGTCAGCAGGGCCGCGGCGCCCGCGAGCAGCACGATGCCGTTGGAGAAGGCGAGGCGGTCGCCGCGGGTGTGCAGCTGGCGCGGCAGGTAACGGTCCTGGGCGAGGATCGAGCCCAGCAGCGGGAAGCCGTTGTACGCCGTGTTGGCCGCCAGGAAGAGGACCAGGGCCGTCGCCGCCGCGAGGACGACGAACAGGAAGCTGCCCTTGCCGAAGACGGCCTCGGCGACCTGGGAGATCACCGGGTTCTGGACGTAGCCGGAGCCGAGCGGGTGGCCGCCCCGGATCAGGTCGGTGGCCGGGTTCTCGGCCATGCGGACCTTGGTCGTCATGGCGAGCACGATGATGCCGCAGAACATGGTGACGGCCAGCACGCCCATCAGCGCGAGGGTGGTCGCCGCGTTCTTCGACTTGGGCTTGCGGAAGGCCGGGACGCCGTTGGAGATGGCCTCCACACCGGTCAGTGCCGCACAGCCGGAGGAGAAGGCGCGCAGCAGGAGGAAGACCAGCGCGAAGCCGGCGAGGCCCTGGTGTTCGGCGTTGATGTGGTAGCCGGCGCTCGGGGCGCGCATGGCGTCCCCGAGGATCAGGCCCCGGACGGCACCCCACGCGATCATGACGAAGACGCCGCCGACGAACACGTACGTCGGGATCGCGAAGAGCTTGCCGGACTCCTTCACGCCCCGAAGGTTCATCAGGGTCAGCAGCACGATCACGACGACCGCGCACAGCACCTTGTGCTCGACCACGAAGGGGACCGCCGACCCGAGGTTCTCGATGCCTGAGGCGATGGAGACGGCGACGGTCATGACGTAGTCCACGAGCAGGGCGCTGGCAACCGTGAGGCCGGCTCTGGGGCCCAGGTTCGTGGTGGCGACCTCGTAGTCGCCGCCGCCGCTCGGGTACGCGTGCACGTTCTGCCGGTAGGAGGCGACCACGGTGAACATCAGCACCACGACCGCGACGGCGATCCACGGGCTGAAGTGGTACGCCGACACGCCCGCGATGGACAGGACCAGGAGAACTTCCCCCGGCGCGTAGGCGACGGAGGACAGCGGGTCGGAGGCGAAGACGGGGAGTGCGATGCGCTTCGGCAGGAGCGTTTCGCCCAGCCGGTCACTGCGCAGTGCGCGCCCGATGAGGATCCGTTTGGGCACGTCGGTCAGTTTGGACACGAGAGAGGATCGTAGGCCTTCGAACAGCCACCCGCCCACCCGGTGTCCCGGATCTGCCTCACGAGTGAATTCAGAGGCGCTCGGAACTGCGGATTCCGTGGTCCGCGCGCTCACCGTGCCTAGATGGCAGATCCCGCATGTCATCGCACCTCGGAGGTCCCATGCCCGCGACCGCGGAGCTGATCGGGGCGACGCTCGCCCTGCTCGGCCTCGGAATCCTGACCCTGTGCAGCGTGCGCAGCATCACTCGCCGGCCCCCGCCCCCGGTGATCGCGGACACCGATCGCTGACGCCGCCCACGGGCATGATCGCCGACCCTGATCACGAGGAACCCGCACAGGGGGGTGCCCACCCCCCTGCGCCCATGTGTAGCTTTGGGCCTCGGTCTGAGAACCTGTTAAGACCAGGTCAATAACCTCAGAGAACTTGTTGACATCGGAAGGACGGTCGTGCACATCGTCATCATGGGCTGCGGGAGAGTGGGTTCCGCTCTCGCCCAGACCTTGGAGCAACAGGGCCATACGGTCGCCGTGATCGACCAGGACCCGACCGCCTTCCGTCGGCTGGGCCCTGGCTTCGGGGGCCGCCGGGTCACCGGTGTCGGCTTCGACCAGGACACCCTGCGCGAGGCCGGCATCGAGGAGGCCGGCGCCTTCGCCGCCGTCTCCAGCGGTGACAACTCCAACATCATCTCCGCGCGCGTGGCCCGCGAGATGTTCGGCGTGGAGAACGTGGCCGCCCGTATCTACGACCCGCGTCGCGCCGAGGTCTACCAGCGCCTCGGCATCCCCACCGTGGCGACGGTCCGCTGGACCGCCGACCAGATGCTGCGCCGGCTGCTGCCCTCCGGTGCCGAGCCACTGTGGCGCGACCCCACCGGCGGGGTGCAGCTCGCCGAGGTGCACGCCTCCCCGAAGTGGGTCGGGCACAAGATCAGCAAGCTGCAGGAGGAGACGGGCGTCCGCGTGGCGTTCCTGACCCGCCTCGGCGAAGCGATCCTGCCGACCTCGCAGACTGTGCTGCAGGAGGGCGACCTCGTGCATGTGATGATGCGGTCGGACGACGTCGAGAAGGTCGAGGCGGCGTTCGTCCAGGGCCCGGAAGAGGAGAGCGGTCACTGATGAGGGTCGCCATTGCCGGAGCCGGTGCCGTCGGCCGCTCGATCGCGGGCGAGCTGCTGGAGAACGGCCACGAGGTTCTGCTCATCGACAAGGCCCCGACCGCCATCTCGGTGGAGCGGGTGCCCCAGGCGGAGTGGCTGCTGGCCGACGCCTGCGAGATCACGTCCCTGGACGAGGCGGCGCTGCAGCGCTGCAACGTCGTCATTGCCGCGACCGGCGACGACAAGGTCAACCTGGTCGTCTCGCTGCTCGCCAAGACGGAGTACGGCGTCCCGCGCGTCGTCGCCCGCGTCAACAACCCGAAGAACGAGTGGCTGTTCAACGAGGCCTGGGGCGTGGACGTGGCTGTCTCCACCCCGCGCCTGATGTCCGCCCTGGTCGAGGAGGCGGTGAGCGTCGGCGACCTGGTCCGGCTGCTGCGCTTCAGCCACGGCGACGCCAACCTCGTCGAGCTGACCCTGCCCGAGGAGTCGGCCCTGGCCGGCACCCAGGTGGGAGACGTCGAGTGGCCCGAGGACACCTCCCTGGTCACCATCATCCGCGGCACCCGCGTCCTGACCCCGTCCAAGGAGGACTCCCTGGAGCCGGGCGACGAACTCCTCTTCGTGGCCGCCCAGGCCCGCGAGGAACAGCTGGAGGAGCTGCTGTCGGTGCGGCGCGAGGACACGTCGAGCTAGCCCGTGCGCTGCCGCGCCGAGGGCCCGGGGATCGTCGGATCCACCGGGCCCCTCGCGTGCGGACGCTCGAACGCTGCCCCTGACCGTCGGCTGCGCGCCGCTCGCTCACGCCGGTGCCGCGGCAGCACACGCCCCTTCACCGCCAGGAGGCCATGCGAACGGCCCGGGACCTCGGTGGATCCCGGGCCGGTGCGAAGCCGCGATGCCGCGGTGGCCGGGGCCTGTCGTCACATTCCCGTTCCCGTCCCACGTTCCCGTCGTCGCCCGAAGGGCGGCCCCGCGGCGTCTGGTGCGTGCTCTGGGGGTCCCCCGGCCGAAGGCTGGGGGAGAGCCGGGGGCACCGCCTCTGAGGGAGCGTGCCAGGCGTCGCGGGGCAGAGGGGAATGTGACGGCAGGGCCTAGGCCTCCCGGCGGTGCCGTCCCCCGCTCGTCTCGCCGCCCTCGGCCGCCAGCGCCTCCTTGCGCTCCTTCTCGGCCTGTTCCTCGGCCTCCATCTCGGCGAAGACGTCGATGGGCGCGGGGGCCTTGGCGAGGAAGACCCAGGTGAGCCAGACCGCCAGCAGGAACGGCGGGATCTTCAGGATGACCAGCACCCAGCCGAGCTTGGTGGTGTCGGACCACCAGTACAGCGGGAAGAGGATCGCGCACTTGGCCAGCAGGATCAGGCCCCAGGCCCAACTGGCCTTCGCGTAGGCCTTCTTGCGGCCGGGGTTGCGGGTGCGCCAGGAGAGGTTCTCCTTGAAGACCGGGCCGAGGATGAGGCCGATCAGGGGAACACCGGCGAGCGTCGTGACGATGTAGGCCAGCGCCAGGCCCAGCGTGTAGAGCATGCCGGGGAGGTAGAAGTCCTTGGCGTTGCCGGTGAACATCGCGAAGGCGACGCCGAAGGCCACCCCGAAGACGCCGCTGAAGGCGTGCTTGACGGTGTCCTTCATCGCGAGCCGGACCACGACCAGGACCAGGGACACGGCCAGCGCGGCGATCGCCGACACGTGCAGGTTCTTGTTCACCGTGAAGATCGCGACGAAGAGCAGGCCCGGCACGACCGTCTCGACCATGCCGCGGACACCGCCGAACGCCTCGAAGAGCGCGGCCTCGGTCACCGCACGGGCATCGCCGGTCCCGTCGGGCGGACTCTGGTCGGTGCCTTCGGTCGGCTTGTCGAGGGACGTCACCGGCTACTCCCGTCCGAGGGGTCGCAGTTCGTATTTCGGGTTGAACAGCACCCGGCGGCCCCGGCTCATCGAGATCCGGCCCGATGCGATCAGCATGCGCCCCGGTTCTATGCCCACGATGGAACGCCTGCCGAGCCACACCACGTCCAGCGCCGCGGAGCCGTCGAACAGCTCGGCCTCCAGGGCGGGGACCCCGGCGCGCGGACGCAGGGTGACCGTGCGCAAGGTACCAGTTACGGTGACGATCTGCCGGTCGTGGCAGTCGCCGATCTTCGTACAGCCCGTGGTCTCGGCGTCCTCACGCAGTTCCTCGGACTCCAGGTCCTCCTGCGACGAGGAGAGCCGGTCGAGCATGCGCCGGAACCGGCCCGCCGGCTTTTCGGAACGAGGAACAGCACTCATACGTGAAGCGTACCGGGGCCCACCGACACCGCCGTAGCCCAGCTCACTTCGCGGCGGCCACTTCGCGGCCCGCTCACTTCTCGAAGCGATATCCCATACCCGGCTCGGTGATGAAGTGCTTCGGGTGCGAGGGGTCCGTCTCCAGCTTCCGCCGCAGCTGGGCCATGTACACGCGCAGGTAGTTGGTCTCGGTGCCGTACGACGGCCCCCACACCTCCTGCAGCAGCTGCTTCTGGCTGACCAGGCGGCCGGTGTTGCGCACCAGCACCTCCAGCAGGTGCCACTCGGTCGGGGTGAGGCGGACGTCCTTGCCGGCACGGTTGACCTTCTTGGCGGCCAGGTCGACCGTGAAGCCCTCGGTCTCGACGGTCGTCAGGTCGTCCTCGCCGGGCCCGACCGGCTCGGCCCGGCGCACGGCGGCCCGCAGCCGGGCCAGCAGCTCGTCCATGCCGAACGGCTTGGTGACGTAGTCGTCGGCGCCCGCGTCCAGCGCCTCGACCTTCTCGTCCGAGGAGTGCCGGGCGGACAGGACCAGGATGGGCACGCGGGTCCAGCCGCGCAGGCCCCGGATCACCTCGACGCCGTCCATGTCGGGCAGACCCAGGTCGAGCACGACCACGTCGGGATGCCGGGAGGCGGCCAGTTCCAGGGCGGTACGGCCGTCGGGCGCCGCGTCGACCTCGTACTTGCGCGCTTTGAGGTTGATCACGAGGGCGCGCACGATCTGCGGCTCGTCGTCGACCACGAGCACCCGGGTCATAGAGTCGTCTGCCTTTCTGGTTCTGCGAGGTCCCGGCCCGATTCGAGGGGCTCGGGACGCGATCCTGCCGCGCGGAGGCTGAGGACCATGGTCAGTCCGCCCCCCGGCGTGTCCTCGGCGTTGAGGGTGCCGCCCATGGCCTCGGCGAAGCCCCGGGCGACGGCGAGGCCGAGCCCGACCCCGGCGCCGCGCGGGGCGTCACCGTAGCGCTGGAACGGCTCGAATATCCGGTCCTTGGCCGCGTCCGGCACGCCCGGCCCGCGGTCCACCACCCGCACCTCGACGCGGTCGGCCATGGCACTGGCGGAGACCACCACGGACCGGCCCTTCGGGCTGTACTTGACGGCGTTCTCCACCAGGTTGGCCACGGACCGCTCCAGCAGCCCGGGGTCGACCGCGACCATCGGCAGGCTCTCGGACACGTCCAGTTCGACGCTGCCCTCGGGGACGCCCCCGAGGGCCATCGGTACGACCTCGTCCACGTCGATCTCGCGGATCAGCGGGGTGACCGTACCGGTCTGCAGGCGGGACATGTCGAGGAGGTTGCCGACGAGGTGGTCCAGCCGGTCGGCGCCCTCCTCGATGCCCTGCAGCAGCTCCGCCCGGTCCTCCTCGGACCAGTCCACGTCGTCGGAGCGCAGGCTCGACACCGCCGCCTTGATGCCGGCGAGGGGCGTGCGCAGGTCGTGGCTGACGGCGGCGAGCAGCGCGGTGCGGATGCGGTTGCCCTCGGCGAGCGCCCGGGCCTGGTCGGCCTCCTCCTGCAGGCGCCGGCGGTCCAGGGCGACGGCGGCCTGCGCGGCGAAGGCGGCGAGCACCCGGCGGTCCTCGGCGGGCAGCACCCGGCCGGTGAGCGCCAGCGCGATGTGGTCGCCGACGGGCATGTCGACGTCGGCGTCCTCGGGCCGCTCCAGCGGGCGCCCGAATCCGGCCCGCCCGGCGCAGGTCCACGGCTCGACGTCGCCCGCCCGCTCCAGCAGCGCGGCCGACTCCATCGCGAAGGTCTCCCGGACCCGCTCCAGCAGCTCCTCCAGGCTGGTCTCGCCGCGCAGCACGTTCCCGGCGAGGAAGGAGAGGATCTCGGACTCGGCGCGCAGCCGGGCCGCCTGGTGGGTGCGCCGGGCGGCGAGGTCCACCACCGAGGCGACCGACATGCCGACGCCGAAGAAGATCGCGATGGCGACGATGTTCTTGGGGTCGGCGATGGTCAGCCGGTGCAGGGGCGGGGTGTAGTAGTAGTTCAGCAGCAGCGAGCCGAAGGCCGCCGAGGCCAGCGCGGGCAGCAGGCCGCCGAGCAGTGCCGCCGCGACGGTGACGGACAGGAACAGCAGCATGTCGTTGGCGAGGCCGAGGCCGACGGTGTTCAGCAGCACCGCGAGGACCGCCGGGCCCACCAGGCCCACCGCCCAGCCCCAGATGATCCGGGCCCGCCCGAGCCGGCCGCCCCGGGCCACCGGCAGTCCGCGGCCCTTGGCGACCTCCTCGTGGGTGACGATGTGGACGTCGAGGTCGGGACCGGACTCGCGGGCGACCGTGGCACCTACACCGGGCCCGAAGACGTACTGCCAGGCCTTGCGGCGCGAGGAGCCCAGCACGATCTGGGTGGCGTTCACGCCCCGCGCGAAGTCCAGCAGGGCGGCCGGTATGTCGTCGCCGACGACGTGGTGGAAGGTGCCGCCCAGGTCCTCCACGAGAGTGCGCTGGACCGCCAGTTCCTTCGGAGAGGCCGAGGTCAGCCCGTCGCTGCGGGCTATGTACACGGCGAGCACCTCGCCGCCGGCGCCCTTCTCGGCGAGCCGCGCGGCCCGGCGGATCAGGGTGCGCCCCTCGGGACCGCCGGTCAGGCCGACCACGATCCGCTCGCGGGAGCCCCAGATCTTGGAGACCCGGTGTTCGCTGCGGTAGGCGTTGAGGTACTCGTCGACCCGGTCGGCCACCCACAGCAGCGCCAGCTCGCGCAGGGCGGTCAGGTTGCCGGGGCGGAAGTAGTTGGACAGGGCCGCGTCGACCTTGTCCGGCTGGTAGATGTTGCCGTGCGCCATGCGGCGGCGCAGGGCCTGCGGGGACATGTCGACCAGCTCGATCTGGTCGGCCCGCCGTACGACCTCGTCCGGGACGGTCTCGTGCTGCCGCACCCCGGTGATCGACTCGACCACGTCGCCCAGTGACTCCAGGTGCTGGATGTTGACGGTCGAGATCACGTCGACCCCGGCGGCGAGCAGCTCCTCCACGTCCTGCCAGCGCTTGGCGTTGCGCGAGCCGGGGATGTTCGTGTGGGCGAGTTCGTCCACCAGGGCGACGGCAGGCGCCCGGCGCAGCACGGCGTCGACGTCCATCTCGCCGAAGGTGGCGCCCCGGTACTCCAGCCGCTTGCGCGGCACCTGCTCCAGGCCGTGCAGCATCACCTCGGTGCGCGGCCGGCCGTAGTGCTCGACGAAGGCCACGACACAGTCGGTGCCCCGCTCCACGCGGCGATGTGCCTCGGAGAGCATGGCGTAGGTCTTGCCCACGCCGGGTGCCGCACCGAGGTAGATCCGAAGCTTGCCGCGTGCCATGACTCCATTCTCTTCCTGTGACTGCCGCCTACGCAGCGTCGACCTTACGGCCAACAATTACGGCAAACGGGGCAAGGGGGCGTGCGGCGGACAACTTTGACGCAACCCTGATGAGACCGCTGACCCGCCGGCCGGTTCAGTGTTCGACGATCTGGCCGTCGCGCAGTTCCAGTACCCGGTCGGCCAGGTCGAGGAGGGTCGCGTCGTGTGTGGCGACCAGCGCGGACGGGGCTCCGTCCCGGTCGGCCGACTCCTCGCTGCGTACGACGGCCCGCAGCAGCTCCATGACGGCGTGCCCGGTCTCGGCGTCCAGCTGGCCGGTCGGTTCGTCGGCGATGAGCAGGGCCGGCCGGTTGGCGAGGGCGCGGGCGACGGCCACGCGCTGCTGCTGCCCGCCGGACAGCTCGCCGGGCCGCTGGGCGGCGTGCCCCGCCAGCCCGACGAGGGAGAGCAGCAGCTCGACCCGCTCCTCGCGCTCGCGCGGGTCGGCACGGCGCAGCCTGAGCGGTACGCCGACGTTCTCGGCCGCGGTGAGGATCGGGATGAGCCCGAAGGACTGGAAGACGAACCCGATCCGGTCCCGGCGCAGCCGCAGCAGCTCGCTCTCGCCCAGCTCCCCCAGCTGCCGCCCGTCGACCTCGACCCGTCCCCGGTCGGGTGTGTCGAGCCCGCCGACGATGTTCAGCAGAGTGGTCTTCCCGGACCCCGAACGCCCCTTGAGAGCGACGAGTTCACCCCGCCGCACCTCGAGGGAGACCCCGCGCAGGGCATGCGCGGCCGCGGCACCACGCCCGTACGACTTGTGGACGTCCTCGACCCGCACCATGGTGCGGGTGACCACCCGTCCGCCCATACCGCCTCCCCCATCGATGGGGCGCCAGTATCGCGCCCCAAAGGGGCGCGGGGAACTGCGCGAGCAACCACAACGAACCCGCACTCGTCGACGGCGCGACCCCGCAGAACGGGCCGCACCCCGCAAAGGCACGGCCCGTACTACATCCCTGCTGAACCCAGCGGAGCGCCTAGCGGACCTCTGTGATCTCCGGCCCGCGCTGCAGCTGGCCCATGCCGCCGGAGAAGCGGGAGGACTCCTCCTGCTGCACCCCTTCGGGGACCATCTGCGCGTCGTTCGGCAGCTTCAGGACGATCGGGTCGCGGGGCGCCATCGGCCCCTCACCACGCACCACGACGGTGTCGCGGAAGATCTGCTCCAGCAGCCCCGCGGCCTGCGGCTGCACCGCGCCCTGCCCGGAGATCACTCCCCGCAGGAACCACCGCGGGCCGTCCACGCCCACGAAGCGCACGACCTGGAAACCACCCGTGCCGTCCGGCAGCTGTACCGGCACCTGCGCGCGCAGCTCCCAGCCGAGCGGGCCCTCGACCTCGTCGACGATGCCACCCTGCTGGGTGATGCCGGACCCGATCTCCTCGCGGACCTCGCCCCAGATGCCCTCGCGCTTGGGCGCGGCGAAGGCCTGGAGCTGGATGGCGCTGTCGCGCAGCACGACGGTGGCGGCGACGATCGCGTCACCGGCGACCTCGACCCTGAGCTCCATGCCGTCGACGCCCGGTACGAACAGTCCGCCGAGGTCCACACGGCCCTCGGCCGGGTCGCGCACCTCGCTGCTGTCCCAGGGCCCGTCGGGCCGGGGCCCGGGCTCCAGCCGGACGCGCTCGCGCCCGGCCTCTTCCTCTTCCTCGTCCGCCTCGGTGTCGACGCTGTCGACGACCTGCTCGGCCTCGCCGGCCGCGTCCTCGGCGGCACCCTTCTTCTTGCGACGTCCGAACACGTCACTGTCCTTCCCGGTCGGATACGACCGAAGCGTATCGATTCCCACCCGTCGGACCGCCATCGGCGGCCTGACCGCTTGTGCCGCTATCGCCGCCCACCGCGGCATGGCCGCCGGTGGACCCGAAGCCCCCTTCGGCCCGCGTGGAGTCGGGAAGCTCCGCGACCTCCTGGAAGCGGACCCTCTCGACCTGCTGGACGACCAGTTGGGCAATCCGGTCGAAGCGCTCGAACCGCACGGACTCGCGCGGATCCAGATTCACCACGATCACCTTGATCTCCCCACGGTACCCGGCATCAACCGTCCCCGGGGCATTCACGAGGGCGACGCCGCAGCGGGCGGCGAGCCCGGAGCGCGGGTGCACAAAGGCCGCGTACCCCTCGGGCAGGGCGATCGACACACCCGTGGGGAGCACGGCCCGCTCCCCGGGACCCAGTTCGCACGGCTCGGTCGTGCGCAGATCGGCTCCGGCATCCCCCGGATGCTCGTACGCCGGAAGGGGTACGTCGGGGTCGACGCGGCGGAGCAACACGTTCAGGGGCCCACGGCTCACGGGTTCACCTCGAAGGCGCGGGCACGACGGACCTGGTCCGGGTCGCTCATGGCGGCCTGGATCTCCTCCGTGCGGCCGTGGTCGATGAAGTGGTCGACCTTGACCTCGATGAAGAGGGCGTCGGCGCGGACGGCGACGGGCCCGTCGGGGCCGCCGATGCGTCCGGTGGCCTTGGAGTAGATCTTCCGGCCGGCGACGGCGGTGACCTCGGCCTCCAGGTGGAGCGTGGTGCCAAGGGGCACGGGCCGCACGAAGTCGGTCTCCAGCCGGCCGGTGACGGCGATGGTCCGCAGCAGCCAGTTCAGCGAGCCGAGGGTCTCGTCGAGGGCCGTGGCCAGCACGCCGCCGTGCGCGAGGCCCGGGGCGCCCTGGTGGGCGGGCTGGACCGTGAACTCGGCCGTCAGCGAGACGCCCTCGCCGGCCCGGGCCTCCAGGTGCAGTCCGTGCGACTGCCCGGGGCCACAGCCGAAACAGTGTTCGTAGTGCGCACCGAGGAGTTCCCCGGGCGCGGGCGCGTCGGGGTGCCGTACCGGTTTCACCGCGTCGGCGGGAGGCTGAAGGCTTGCGGAACTACCACTCACAGGCGCAGACCTTACCCGCCCGCCCGTCACCCACCAGCGCCCTGCCTGACAGTGCTCCGCGCTGACTCCCCCTGATAGTGGCCAACTTCGGATCCCGTGCCAAGCTTGGCCCCATGCAGCTCTCCGCCGCCCCCTACGAAGAACGTCTCACCGCCCCCCGCTCGTGGTGGCTGATCAGCTTTCTCGTGGGCGTCTCCTTCGCCCTGATCCTGCTTCCCTTCGGCACCCTGCCGCTGCTCGGCGGCCTGGTCGGCGGTACGGCCGCGGCGGCGGTGGTCGCCAGCGCGTACGGCTCCCAGCGCATCCGGGTGGTGGGTGACTCGCTGATCGCGGGCGAGGCGAAGATCCCGGTGTCGGCGCTGGGCGAGTCCGAGGTGCTGGACGCGGAGGAGGCCCGCGCCTGGCGGACGTACAAGGCCGACACCCGCGCCTTCCTGCTGCTGCGCGCCTACATCCCCACGGCGCTGCGGGTTGAGGTCACCGACCCGGAGGACCCGACGCCGTACCTGTATCTGTCGACGCGGGAGCCGGAGCGGCTGGCGGCGGCGATCGAGGCCGCGCGCAAGGCGAACGCCTAGGGGCTCCTGGCAAACGCCCAAGAACTCCAGGCGAGCGCCTGGAAACCCTTGGCGAGCGTCTAGAGCTCTTCGGGAAGGTCGCGCAGCTTCAGGGGCTCGGCCGGTTCCTCCAGCGGCGGAAGCTCGGGCAGTTCGTCCCACGGCACCTGGATCTTGCGCAGGTCGGCCCGGACATGGGCGGCGAGCCTTCTGGTGTCCCGGCGGTTCATGACGGCGCCCACCGCCGCGCCGACCATGAACGGCATCAGGTTGGGCAGGTCCCGGACCATCCGCTTCATGATCTGCTGGCGCAGTTCGCGTTTCATGCGGCCGCCGAGAGCGGCGTCGTACGTCGTCGGCTTCATCACGTCGATCCCGCGCTCCCCCGACCAGGAGGACAGGTACGCGGTACTGCGGGTCTTGAGGTTCCCGGGCGGCCGTACGCCGTAGACCTCGTGCAGTTCGGCGATGAGCTTCAGCTCGATCGCGGCGACCCCGGTGATCTCCGCGGCCAGTTCGGTCGGCATCGCGGGCGGCACCGGCAGCATCGCCGCCGCTCCGATCCCCGCTCCGACCGTCGAGGTGCCGGCCGCCGCGCCCGCCACCAGCTTGTCGGCGAGCTTTTCGGGGCCGAGACCCGGGAACTGCCGGCGCAGGGCCGCGAGGTCGCGCACGGGGACCCGCGGGGCGATCTCGATGATCCGGTCCGCGAGGTAGCCCAGGCCCGCGCGAGCACGGCTGCCGCCCCTGCGGACCCCTTCCCGGGCCATGGCGCGGGCCCTGTCGCTCATCACCGCCGCCCGCCGCCGGGCGACGGGCACGGGCTGCCGCACCGGCGCCGGGTGGTCTGCCCGGTCGGTCGCCGGTTCGAGCGGGGCCACCACTCCGGGTGCACCCCGCTCGTCGTCACGCGCGCCGCGCGGGCCGTCGGACGGCCCTTCGTCCGCTTTCCCCAGGGGAAAGCGGCGCTTCCGGGGAGGGGTCGAGCCAGACACGGCCGACCCGACCTCAGTCGCAGTCGCGGCAGATCGGCTGACCGTTCTTCTCCCGGGCCAGCTGGCTGCGGTGGTGCACCAGGAAGCAGCTCATGCAGGTGAACTCGTCCTGCTGCTTCGGCAGCACTCGGACGGCCAGCTCCTCGTTCGAGAGGTCGGCGCCGGGCAGTTCGAGGCCCTCTGCGGCCTCGAACTCGTCGACGTCCACCGACGAGGTGGACTTGTCGTTCCGCCGGGCCTTCAGCTCTTCAAGGCTGTCCGAGTCGACGTCGTCGTCGGTCTTGCGTGGAGTGTCGTAATCGGTTGCCATATCGCTCTCCCCCTCTGGGTGTCTGCGGTGTCTCCAGCGCACGTAACGCGTGAGAGGCCGGACTTGTGCCCGACCTGAGGCGGAGATTTTGCCTCACATCAAGGTCTGTTACTCAATCGACACCCAATCCGACCCCTCAAGAGTGATCGGCTTGGATGGCGGTGAGGACCGTACACGGTTCCAATGCCGCACCTCAAAGGCGCCTCACCGTGTACTTCCCGTGATCAAGTGCCCTGAAAACCAGGACTTTCCCGGCTTTCCGCCATGTTTCATGATCACGGAGCGTACATGGCTGAAAATCCGCCCATGTGATCGATCACACAACAGCAAGCTCATTCGGCGGCTGGAAAATTCCGCGTCAAGCGAACATCTTCCGCGTGTGTCGGCCGCGGGCCCGGGCCGCCCGGTCGGGACGGCCCGGTCACGGATCACAGCGGCAGGGTGACCCGCATCACCAGGCCGCCTCCCTCGCGGGGCTGCGCCACGATGTGGCCGCCGTGCGCGCGGGCCACGGACCGGACGATGGACAGGCCGAGGCCCACACCCTTGTCGCTGCCCGTGCGCTCCGTACGGAGCCGCCTGAAGGGCTCGAAGAGGTTGTCGATCTCGTACGCCGGCACCACCGGCCCGGTGTTCGCGACGGTCAGCACCGCCTGGCCGTGCTGGACCTCCGTGTCCACCTCGACCCAGGCGTCCTCGGCCACGTTGTACCGCACCGCGTTCTGCACCAGGTTCAGCGCGATCCGCTCCAGCAGCACGCCGTTGCCCTGCACCACCGCCGGCCTGCGCTCGCCGCGGATCTTCACACCCTTGGCCTCGGCCTCGCCGTGCACCTGGTCGATGGCCTGGGTGGCGACCTCGGCCAGATCGACCGGCTTGCGCTCGACGATCTGGTTGTCGCTGCGGGCGAGCAGCAGCAGGCCCTCGACCAGCTGCTCGCTGCGCTCGTTGGTGGCGAGCAGGGTCTTGCCGAGCTGTTGGAGTTCCACCGGCGCGTTCGGATCCGACAGATGCACTTCGAGGAGCGTGCGGTTGATCGCGAGCGGGGTGCGCAGCTCGTGGGACGCGTTGCCGACGAAGCGCTGCTGGGCGGTGAAGGCCCGCTGCAGCCGCTCCAGCATGTCGTCGAAGGTGTCCGCCAGCTCCTTCAGCTCGTCGTCCGGGCCGTCCAGCTCGATCCGGCGGGACAGGTCGGAACCGGCCACCTGGCGGGCGGTACGGGTGATCCGGCCGAGCGGCGACAGCACCCGGCCGGCCATCGCGTAACCGAACGCGAAGGCGATCACGGCGAGGCCCAGCAGGGCCAGCAGCGAGCGGCTGAGCAGGTCGTCCAGGGCCGCCTGTCGCTGGTGGTCCACGCACTGCGCGATCGCGTCGTTGAACTCCGACAGCGGCAGGCTGGTGGTGTTGATCGCGGGGCAGTTGTCGCTGGAGACCCGGATCGACGTGCCGCTGACGATCTTGAACAGTGGCTGGTTGCCGGTACTGATCGCCTGCGCGGCCAGCAGGTAGATGATCGACAGCAGCAGGATGCCGGCGATCAGGAACATGCCGCCGTACAGCAGCGTGAGCCGTATCCGGATGGTCGGGCGCAGCCACGGGAAGGGGGCCTGCGGCCTTCTGGGGTCCCAGGTGGGTTTCGGTGGCGCCTGGGGCGGCGCGGGGGTGGCGGCCATGGCCGATCAGATCCGGTAGCCGGAGCCGGGGACGGTGACGATGACCGGCGGCTCGCCCAGCTTGCGCCGCAGGGTCATCACGGTCACCCGCACGACGTTGGTGAACGGGTCGGTGTTCTCGTCCCAGGCCTTCTCCAGCAGCTGCTCGGCCGAGACCACCGCGCCCTCGCTGCGCATGAGCACCTCCAGCACCGCGAACTCCTTGGGCGCGAGCTGGATCTCCTTGCCCTCGCGGAACACCTCGCGGCGGTTCGGGTCCAGCTTGATGCCGGCGCGCTCCAGGACCGGCGGCAGGGGAACACTCGTACGACGGCCGAGGGCGCGCACGCGCGCGATCAGCTCGCTGAACGCGAAGGGCTTGGGCAGATAGTCGTCGGCGCCGATCTCCAGGCCCTCGACACGGTCGCTGACGTCGCCGGACGCCGTGAGCATGAGCACCCGGGTGGGCATGCCCAGCTCGACGATCTTGCGGCAGACGTCGTCGCCGTGCACCAGCGGGAGGTCGCGGTCGAGGACGACCACGTCGTAGTCGTTGACGCCGATGCGCTCCAGGGCGGCCGCACCGTCGTACACGACGTCGACGGCCATGGCCTCCCGGCGCAGTCCGGTGGCCACCGCATCGGCGAGCAGCTGCTCGTCCTCGACGACGAGTACGCGCACGTCGCTTGTCCTTCCTCATGTCCACCCGCGTAGCGCGCCGTGGGCGCGTGCGGGCAGGGGTGTTCGTGGGGTGTGACCTCCATCCTGCCCTTTTCGGCCGTAAGTCGGCTGTAAGGCGGGTTGTGGACCGCACAGATCGGTGCCCCGGGGCGGGAATACGAGATTTTCTCCTCCGGTTGAGGTTTCCGGGTGAGGGAGCGGGGGGAGGACGGCTTTACACCCCGCGATCACGCTCTGCATGTGCCGCAGCACCATGCGGTACTCCGCGATCCGCTTCCGCAGAGTGGGCGCGGGTGTCCGGCACCGTCGCCGCCCGGCAGGGCAGCGCTGGGCACCCGTGAGAGACGTGATCGCCCCTTTCCCAAACAGGCACACCCCCGTGCCACCGACCCACGACCCAGGACGAGGGGGCGCAGCATGGACGCTTTCACCGCAGGACTTCTGCAGCGCATAAGGGCGACCGAGTCCGACCTGTCGCGGGCTCGTGACGAGGGTGACGACTTCCTCGTCGAAGTGGAGCAGGCAGAGCTCGACGACCTGCGACGCCTCGCCGCCGAACACGGTGTGGAGGTCGGCGCGTCACGCGTCTGATCGGCCCGAAAGCGCAAGAAGGGACCCCGGCGAATCCAGCGCCGGGGTCCCTTTGCGTTCAGCGACTTGCGTTCAGCGGCTTGCGTTCAGCGACCGGGGACGGTCGCGCTCAGTCGTGCCACGCCCCGAACTCCTCCAGCAGCGCCTGCAGGGGCTCGAACACCCCTGGTGACCCGGCGACGGTCAGATCGCGCGAAAGGCGCTCTCCCGGCCTGCCGCCGACCAGCGCGCCCGCCTCCCGGGCGATCAGGTCACCCGCCGCGAAGTCCCACGCGTTGAGCCCCCGCTCGTAGTACCCGTCGAGCCGGCCGCAGGCCACGTCGCACAGGTCGACCGCCGCCGAGCCGCTGCGCCGGATGTCCCGCAGCAGCGGGATCAGCCGCCCGGCCACCTCGGCCTGGTGGGTGCGGACCTCCGCGACGTAGTTGAACCCGGTGGAGACCAGGGCCTGGTCGAGAGGGGGCGCGGGCCGGCAGGCGAGCGCGCGCTCGCCCTCCCATGCGCCAGTGGCCCACGCGCCGCCGCCACGTACCGCGTGGTACGTCTCGCCGCGCATCGGGGCCGCGACGACCCCGACGACCGTCTCCCCGTCCCGCTCGGCCGCGATGGACACCGCCCAGGTCGGCAGCCCGTACAGGTAGTTCACCGTGCCGTCGAGCGGGTCGATCACCCAGCGCACACCGCTGGTGCCCGCCACGGAGGCGCCCTCCTCGCCGAGGAAGCCGTCGTCGGGCCGCCGGCCGGAGATCAGGTCGGTGATCAGCTTCTCCGCAGCGATGTCCATCTCGGTGACGACGTCGATCGGGCTGGACTTGGTCCTCGCCACGGCCAGGTCGGCCGGGCGGCCGTCCCGCAGCAGCTCACCGGCGCGGCGGGCGGCCTCCCGGGCCAGTTCCAGCAGTTCCCGGTGCAGGGGGTCGGTCACGGGTCTCCTCACGCGTAGGGGCTGTCGGCGCCGGCGGCGGCCGGGTGGGGCGCGCGGGCGGGGCAGCAGCCGACCGGGCAGAGGTTGTGGCTCGCGCCCAGCGTGCCGAGGGCGCACGGGGTGACCTCCTGGCCGCGCTCCACGGCGGCGCGCTCCACGATCAGGTCGCGGACGGCGGCGGCGAACCGGGGGTCGGCGCCCACGGTGGCCGAGCGGCGCACCGGCAGGCCCAGCTCCTCGGCCTTGGCCCTGGCCTCGGTGTCGAGGTCGTACAGCACCTCCATGTGGTCCGAGACGAACCCGATGGGCGCCATGACCACGGCCGGGACGCCCGCCGCGTGCTGCTCCTCGAGGTGGTCGCAGATGTCCGGCTCCAGCCACGGGATGTGCGGGGCGCCGGAACGCGACTGGTAGACCAGCCGCCAGGGGTGGTCGACGCCGGTGCGCTCGCGTACGGCGTCGGCGATCAGCTGGGCCACGTCCAGGTGCTGCTCGACGTAGGCGCCGCCCTCGCCGTGGACCTCCACGGGGCCGGAGGTGTCGGCGGCGGAGGTCGGAATGGAGTGGGTGGTGAAGGCGATGTGGGCGCCCGCGCGGACGTCCTCGGGGAGGTCTTCGAGGGAGCGCAGCACGCCGTCGATCATGGGGTCGACGAAGCCCGGGTGGTTGAAGTAGTGCCGGAGCTTGTCGATCTTCGGCAGCTCCACGCCCTCCGTCTCCAGCGTGGCGAGCGCCTCGGCGAGGTTCTCGCGGTACTGGCGGCAGCCCGAGTAGGAGGCGTAGGCGCTGGTGGCGAGCACGAGGATGCGGCGGCGGCCGTCGGCGACCATCTCGCGCAGGGTGTCCGTCAGATACGGCGCCCAGTTGCGGTTGCCCCAGTAGACGGGCAGGTCCAGGCCGTGCTCGGCGAAGTCCTTGCGCAGGGCGTCCAGCAGGGCGCGGTTCTGGCCGTTGATGGGGCTGACCCCGCCGAACAGGAAGTAGTGCCGGCCGACTTCCTTCAGGCGTTCCTTCGGGATGCCGCGCCCGCGCGTGACGTTCTCCAGGAACGGGACCACGTCGTCCGGGCCTTCGGGGCCGCCGAAGGAGAGCAGGAGCAGGGCGTCGTAAGGGGTGGCATCGAGCGCGTCTGGCATGTCTCGATCCTGCCACTCGGTACTGACGGCCAGGAAACAGCCGGGTGACGAGTCGGGTTCCAGTCGGTTTATGCCGGTTTTTCCGACCGCCGAACCAGGTGCGATTAGGGTCACCTAACTCGTAATCTGTATCAGCCGCATTCGCGCCTTACCGAGCCGCTTCGGAGACCCCGTGCCCAGCCCCTACAGAGCCCTGTTCACCGAACCCGGCACCAAGGCGTTCTCCGCCGCGGGATTCCTCGGCCGGATGCCGTTGTCGATGATGGGCATCGGCGTGGTCACGATGGTCTCCCAGCTGACGGGGCGGTACCGGCTCGCGGGCGCGCTGTCGGCCACCATCGCACTGTCCGCCGCGGTGATCGGGCCGCAGATCTCCCGGCTGGTCGACCAGCACGGGCAGCGCCGGGTGCTGCGCCCCGCGACCCTGGTGGCCCTCACGGCGGCGGCCGGACTGCTGCTCGCCGCGCACGCGAAGTGGCCGGACTGGCTGCTGTTCGTGTGCGCGGCCGGGATCGGCTCCGTGCCGAGCCTGGGCGCGATGATCCGGGCCCGCTGGGCGGCGCTGTACCGGGGCACCGGCAAACTGCACACCGCGTACTCGTTCGAGTCGGTCGTCGACGAGATCTGCTTCATCTTCGGCCCGATCATCTCCATCGGCCTGTCCACGGCCTGGTTCCCGGAGGCCGGGCCGCTGCTCGCCGCCTGCTTCCTGGCGGCCGGCGTCTTCTGGCTCACCGCCCAGCGCGCCACCGAGCCGGAGCCGCACCCGCGTGAGAGCCACGGCGGCGGTACGGCCCTGCGCTCACCCGGCCTCCAGGTGCTGGTGGCGACCTTCGTGGCGACCGGCGCGATCTTCGGGTCGGTGGACGTGGTCACCGTCGCCTTCGCCGACGAGCGCGGCCACAAGGGCGCCGCGAGTGTGGTCCTGGCGCTGTACGCGGCCGGTTCCTGCGCGGCCGGGGTGGTCTTCGGGCTGCTGCGGTTCACCGGAGCGCCGGAACGCCGCTGGCTGCTGGGCGTGGCGGCGATGGCCGTGAGTATGATCCCCCTCCTACTGGTCGGAAACCTGCCGCTTCTGGCCGTGGCGCTGTTCGTTGCGGGGCTGTCCATCGCACCGACGATGATCACGACGATGTCCCTCATCGAAGAGCACGTACCTCGCGCGCGGCTCACCGAGGGCATGACCTGGGTGAGCACCGGCCTCGCGGTCGGTGTCGCGCTCGGCTCCTCCGTGGCCGGCTCGGTGATCGACACCGCCGGGGCGCGGGCCGGGTACGGGGTTCCGGCCGTGTCCGGGGCCGTCGCGGTCGCGGTCGGTTTTCTCGGGTACCGCCGGCTGCGCAGGCCGGCCGCGGGTCGGGGAGGCACCGTTGAGCAGCACAGCGAGCGGGAAGAACGGCACCTGGCGTAACTGGGGCGGCAACGTCTCCGCCCGGCCCGCCCGGCAGGTCACGCCGGCGTCGGTGGAGGAGCTGGCCGCAGCGGTGCGCCGGGCCGCCGAGGACGGCCTGAAGGTGAAGGCGGTCGGGACCGGGCACTCCTTCACATCGATCGCGGCCACCGACGGTGTGTTGATCCGCCCTCAACTGTTGACCGGAATACGCAAGATCGACCGTGCGGCCATGACGGTCACGGTGGAGGCCGGCACCCCCCTCAAGAGACTCAATACGGCTCTGGCGCGCGAGGGTCTGTCGCTCACCAACATGGGCGACATCATGGAACAGACGGTCTCCGGGGCCACCAGCACCGGCACGCACGGCACGGGCCGCGAGTCCGCCTCGATCGCCGCCCAGATCAAAGGGCTCGAACTCGTCACGGCCGACGGCTCGGTGCTGACCTGCTCCGAGAAGGAGAACCCCGAGATCTTCGCGGCTGCCCGAACAGGCCTCGGCGCCCTCGGCATCGTCACCGCGATCACCTTCGCCGTGGAACCGGTCTTCCTGCTCACCGCGCGCGAGGAGCCGATGCCCCTCGACCGGGTCCTCGCCGAGTTCGATCAACTCTGGGCGGAGAACGAGCACTTCGAGTTCTACTGGTTCCCGCACACCGGCAACACCAACACCAAGCGGAACAACCGCAGCGCCGGTCCCGAACAGCCCGTGGGGCAGCTGGCCGGCTGGTTCGAGGACGAGTTCCTCTCCAACGGCGTCTTCCAGGTGGCCCAGTGGGTCGGCCGCGCCGCCCCCGCCTGCATTCCCGCCGTCGCGCAGATCTCCAGCAAGGCCCTGTCCGCGCGGACGTACACGGACATCCCTTACAAGGTCTTCACCTCGCCGCGCAGGGTGCGCTTCGTGGAGATGGAGTACGCCGTCCCCCGCGCGGCCCTGGCGGAGACGCTGCGCGAGCTGAAGTCCATGGTCGAGCGCTCGGGGCTGCGCGTCAGCTTCCCCGTCGAGGTGCGCACCGCCCCGACCGACGACATCACCCTCTCCACCGCCTCGGGGCGGGACAGCGCCTACATCGCCGTCCACATGTTCCGGGGCACGCCGTACCAGGCCTACTTCACCGCCGCCGAGCGGATCTTCACGGCCCACGAGGGCCGGCCGCACTGGGGCAAGGTGCACACCCGGGACGCCGAGTACTTCGCTCGCGTCTACCCGCGCTTCGGCGAGTTCACTGCGCTGAGGGACCGCCTTGACCCGGAACGTCTGTTCCAGAACGACTACTTGCGGAGGGTTCTGGGGGCGTAGGCGCCTGGGCGGACCCGCTGGGCGTGGGGGTCGGCGACGGGCTCGGGCCGCCGCTCGCCTCCCCGCCCGGGGAGTCGCCGGGCGTCGGGGTCGCGCTGTGGGCCGTACCACCGCCGGTACCGGGTGCGTACTCGCGGGACGGGGTGCGCGAAGGTACCGGTGTCTCCTCGGAGCCGGCGGGCACATCGGACGTCGAGGAGGACGAGCTCCGGCCGGTGACGGCGTCGCTGACCGTCGTGCCCCTGCCGCCGCCGAAGGCGTTGCCGGACACCAGTTCGTACGTCGTGATGCCGACCATGGTCACCCCGAACACGACGGCGGCCGCGACCACCGGCCGCCGTCGGCTCCTCACCCGCGCGCGGTAGACGGTGCCCTCGGTGAACTCACCCGCAGCCGGTGGCACTTGTCCTCTGGGACGCGCCGTGACCGTCGCGTCCCTCAGCTGCTCCCCGGTCCGCTTGAAGAAGTGCTGGAACAGGGTGCCCCCGCAGGTGGCGACGGCACTGACGACTCCCGCGCCGAGGATCGTGCCGTACACCCCGAAGTACGACGCCAGTTTGGCCGCCACGACGGCCGCGAGGGCACTGCCCGCGACCTGGGGGACGGTCAGGTCGATCCGTTTGCGACCCGCATCGGGCGTTTCACGCATACCCGGAACTTGCCCGCCTTTCCCGTACTTGATCGACATTGGCCCACCAGCTGCACGAGATAGGGACGTACAACAGAAACCATTAGTTCCGTTTCTGGGGATTACGTGAAGTTCGCCACGTTCGCGAGCCGCAAAACCGGTTGCCGACGGCCAAGTCGCAAGCCTTGCCTGAAGTTGGGCGGCGCGCCCATCCACGCACATGGTCCAAATGGAGTACTGTTGCGAGCCCTGGGTCCGGTCTCCCACCAGGGTGTCCGCGGCCTTGAAGGACCGCCGGGAGGGGGCTAGTTGCACAGGGTGACAGATTTCGTCACTTAGCGTTGCGAATAGGTAACCGTGCCATAACGGCGGCCCAGGGCCCGTGCCCGACACGCCGGGCAACTCGGCAAGGTTGTGGCAGGCTGCACCCGGGCAGGCCACACTCGACTAGCGGAAGCAGCGACGCACGTGACGTCGGCAGGCACCACCCGGGAGGTCCCCATGCCCGAACTGCGTGTCGTGGCCGTCTCGAATGACGGCACACGGCTGGTGCTCAAGGCTGCCGACGCAACGGAGTACACCCTTCCGATCGACGAACGGCTGCGCGCCGCCGTACGCGGCGACCGGCCACGCCTCGGCCAGATCGAGATCGAGGTCGAGAGCCATCTCCGCCCCCGCGACATCCAGGCGCGTATACGTGCCGGTGCCACCGCGGAAGAGGTGGCACAGCTCGCCGGGATCCCCGTCGACCGGGTCCGCCGCTTCGAGGGTCCCGTGCTGGCCGAGCGCGCCTTCATGGCCGAGCGTGCCCGCAAGACCCCGGTCCGCCGGCCCGGCGAGAACTCCGGGCCGCTGCTCGGCGAGGCGGTGCAGGAGCGGCTGCTGCTGCGCGGCGCCGAGAAGGACACCGTGCAGTGGGACTCCTGGCGCCGCGACGACGGCACCTGGGAGGTGCTCCTCGTCTACCGCGTCGCGGGCGAACCGCACTCGGCGAGCTGGACGTACGACCCGCCCCGGCGGCTCGTGCAGGCCGTGGACGACGAGGCGCGCTCGCTGATCGGCGAGTCCGACGACCTCGCCGTGCCCGAGCCGAGCTTCCCGTTCGTCCCGCGCATCGCCCGCCTGCCACGCGAGCGTTCGATGGACCGCGCGCTGGACAGAGGCGAGCGGGAGCGGCCGAGCCTGCCCGCGCAGCCGTCCGAGCCCGCCGAGGAGAGCACGGGCGAACGCGACTCGCTGACCAGCCTGCTGGAGGCCGTGCCGAGCTTCCGGGGTGACCTGGTGGTCCCGGAGCGCCCGGCGGAGACACCGGAGGAGCCCGACGGCGAGCCCGCCGCCGAGGAGCCGCCGGCCCCCGCCGCCTCGGCCGGTTCGGCCTACGCGGACGTCCTCATGCCCCGCTCCGTCGGCAGCCACCGCGACCGGCTCATCGGCGCCACCGACCGTCAGGCCGAGGCCGACGGCGTCCGCCCCGGCCGCCGTGCCGCCGTGCCGAGCTGGGACGAGATCGTGTTCGGCACGCGCCGCAAGAAGCAGGAGTAGCCGGCCGTACGGAATCGCACAGTGGGGGCACGCGTGCGTGCCCCCACTTCCGGCTGCACGCGTGCGTGCGCGGCTTTCCGGCCGCGCGCGCGTGCCCCGCTTCCCGACTGCCGCTACTGCGGATCCGCGCCCACTGCCACCGGACGGGACGGGTCCGAGGACCATGCGGACCAGGAACCGACGTACAGGGCCGCCGGGATGCCGGCCACCGCGAGCGCGAGAACCTCGTGGGCGCCGGAGACGCCCGAGCCGCAGTACACACCGACCTCGGCGTCCGTGGAGACGCCCAGGGCCTTGAAGCGGTCCCGCAGTTCCGCCGCGGGCAGGAAACGGCCGTCGGGGCCCACGTTCTCCGTCGTCGGCGCGGACACCGCGCCCGGGATGTGGCCGCCGACCCGGTCGATCGGCTCCACCTCACCGCGGTACCGCTCCCCCGCCCGCGCGTCCAGCAGCACACCCGCGCGGGCCAGGGCCGCGGCCCCGTCCGCGTCCAGCAGCCCCGACGCGGCCGGCGCGGGCCGGAAGTCGCCCTCGGCCACATTCGGCACCTCGTTCGACAGCTCGCCCTTCCAGGAGGGCAATCCGCCGTCGAGGACCCGCACGTCCGGGTGACCCGTCCAGCGCAGCAGCCACCAGGCGCGCGCCGCCGCCCAGCCCTGGCCCCCGTCGTACACGACGACCGGCCGGCCGGCCGACACGCCCGCGCGGCGCATCGCGGCGCCGAACTCCGCGAGGTCCGGCAGCGGATGCCGGCCGTTCTCCCCGGGCTCTCCGGCCAGTTCCCGGTCCAGGTCGACGAAGGCTGCGCCGGGGATGTGCCCGGCCGCGTACTCGGCCCGCCCGTCGAAGGCCGGCGCGCCTGCCGCCTTCGCCACGCTCAGCTGCCAGCGCACGTCCAGCAGCACCGGAGGGCGGTCTCCGGTCAGCTCGTGTGCGAGATCGGATGCGGTGATGATGGCTGTCATGCCGCCATGCATACGCCAGGGGTGGCCGCGGCGTCCAGGTCCGGCTACTCTGCTCGGCCGGACAGGCTCGATCACCGGGCGTACGGGGTCGAGCACGTGTTGTACAACCGGCGGACACCCGCCGGCCATCGTCAGGAAGCGGCGAAAGACGGCAGACCGGGCATCCTCCCGGAGGTACAGCCGAGCGTCGGCGCGGTAAGTCCCGTCGCGGCGTGGAGGATGCGGGCACCGGCGCGGGCGTACCCGCCGCCGGCGTGGACACCCCTTCCGGGGAGCGGAAGCGACACGGCCACCGCGAGGGGCCGGGGAGAGAGTGATCGATGACCGAGGCACGGGAGCCGGCCGGCCCGCACGCGCGGCGTTCGCCCGGCACGCCCTGCTGGGTGAGCCTGATGGCACACGGGCTGGCCGCCACCGAGGAGTTCTACGGTGAGCTGTTCGGCTGGGAGTTCCGGCCGGGCCCGCAGCAGCTCGGCCCGTATGTGCGGGCGCTGCTGGACGGGCACGAGGTGGCCGGCATGGGCCAGCTGCCGCCGGACCGCCGGCTGCCGATCGCCTGGACGCCGTACCTCGCCTCGCAGGACGTGGACCAGACGGCCGACACGGTACGGGAGTGCGGCGGCACCGTGGCGGTCGGACCGCTGGACGCCGCCGAGGCCGGGCGGATCGCCATCGCCGCGGATCCCTCCGGGGCCGTCTTCGGCATCTGGCAGGGCGTCGCGCACCTCGGCTCCGCGATCACCGGGGTGCCCGGCACGCCCGCGTGGAACGAACTGGTGACCTTCGAGACGGAGAGCGTCTCCAAGTTCTACGCGACCGTGTTCGGTTACGAGCGGGAGCCGATGATCTCCGCCGACTTCGACTACGTGACCCTTCATCTCGCCGGCCGCCCGGTGGCCGGGCTGCACGGAGTCGGCCACGCGCTGCCCCGGGATCGCGGACCGCACTGGCAGACGTACTTCGAGGTCGCCGACGCCGACGCGACGGTGCGGCACGTGGCGGACCTCGGCGGCCGTGTCATCAGACAGCCGCACGACAGCCCGCACGGCCGGGTGGCGACGGTGGCGGACCCGGAGGGCGCGGAGTTCTCGGTGATCCAGAACCCGCACTGAGCACCCGGGGTGGGACCAGTCGGTCCCCCGCGTCTGATTCAGCCGGACGAGACCGGCAGGACGTCCGGGGAGAGGGCGGCCGCCCGTGCCGTCGCCGCGGTCATCCGACGGCGGTGGTGACGGCGGCACAGCACCTCGTAGCCGACCTCGTCGGCCGCCTGGTTGACGTCGCCGACGACCACCTGGGCGCCCTCGACCACCATCTCGCCGCCTATCGTGCGGGCGTTGTGCGTGGCGCGGGCGCCGCACCAGCACAGCGCCTCCACCTGGAGCACCTCGATGCGGTCGGCCAGCTCCACCAGCCGCTGCGAGCCGGGGAAGAGCTTGGAGCGGAAGTCGGTGGTGATCCCGAAGGCGTACACGTCAAGGCCGAGATCGTCCACCACGCGCGCGAGCTGGTCGATCTGCTCGGGCGCGAGGAACTGTGCCTCGTCCGCGATCACGTAGTCGGCCCGGCGACCCTGCGAGAGGTGCTCCACGAGAGAGGCGTACAGGTCCTGGTCGGCGGCGACCTCCACCGCGTCGGTGACCAGGCCGAGCCGGGAGGACAGCTTGCCCTCGCCCGCGCGGTCGTTCCGGGTGAAGATCATGCCGACGAGACCGCGCGCGGAGCGGTTGTGCTCGATCTGCAGAGCCAGGGTCGACTTCCCGCAGTCCATCGTTCCGGAGAAGAACACCAGCTCGGGCATGAGGAGTTGAGCACCTTTCGGCGAGTAGTCACACGAGTAGTCACAGGGAGTCGAGCGTCAGGAGCGTACTTCGAGCAGGGGGACCAGCTGCTCGGCGGACGTCATCGAACCGTGGTTGCCGACCAGCGCCGACTCCTTCGGCTCGCGCTCGGACGCGATGATCAGCACGTCGTCGTGCGCGGCCGCGACCACGTCCCCGAGCCGTGGGTACACCCGCTCGTCGATGTGCGGCCCGAACCAGCCCGCCGCGATCGCCTCGTCCCGCGAGGCCACCCAGAACTGCTCGCCGAGCACCTCGCGCCAGACGGTCAGTACGTCGTTCTCGGCGCCCGGCACCGCGTACACGTGCCGCGCCCGGCCCTCGCCGCCCAGCAGGGCCACCCCGGCGCGCAGTTCCCAGTCCGTGTCGAAGTCGATGCGGTGCTCGTCGTCGAACGGGACGTCGACCATGCCGTGGTCGGCGGTGACGTAGAGCGCGCTGCGCGGCGGCAGTTGCTCGGCGAGGCGCTGGGCGAGCCGGTCGACGTACATCAGCTGGCCGCGCCAGGTGTCGGAGGCGACACCGTAGCGGTGTCCGGCGCCGTCCAGCTCGGAGTAGTACGTGTAGACCAGCGAGCGGTCCCCGGCGGCCAGTTGCTCGGCCGCGAGGTCCATGCGCTCCTCGCCGCTCAGCCGGCCGTGGAAGCTGCCGCCGCTGAGCGCGATCCTGGTGAGCGGGGTGTGCTCGAAGACGGGCGAGGTCACCTGGGCGGCGTGCACCCCTGCGTCCTGCGCCAGCTGGAAGACGGTGGGGTACGGCTGCCAGGCGCGCGGATCGGTGTACGGCTGCCAGCGGAGCTGGTTCATCAGCTCGCCGGTCGCCGGGTTGCGCACGGTGTAGCCGGGCAGGCCGTGCACGCCGGGCGGCAGGCCGGTGCCGACGGAGGCGAGGGAGACGGCGGTGGTCGCCGGGTAGCCGGCGGTGAGCGGTCGGCCGGTGCCACCGCGCGAGGTGCCGAGCAGCGAGTTCAGGAAGGGCGCCTCGTCCCGGTGGGCCAGCAGCTGCTCCCAGCCGAGCCCGTCGATCAGGAGGACGCAGACCCGGTCGGCCGCGGTCAGTTCCCGGATCGTGGCGGTCATGCCGGGGACGCCCATGCCGGCGGCCAGGGTGGGCAGCAGGTCGGCGAGGGAGCCGGCGCCGTACTCGGGCAGCGGCGCGGTGTCCAGGGCGAGGGGTTCCGGGTGGTCCCAGGCGGAGAGCTGGGACATCAGCGGGCGATGTCCGCGGTCGCCTCCGAGATGGCCTGTGCGAAGGCGAGTGCCTGCCGCACCGTATCCGGGCCGTCCCCGGCCTCGCTGACGCGCAGGCTGAGGTCGTCCGCCGTGGAGCTGCCGGTGTAGCCGTGGTCGGCGTCGCAGTTGGGGTCGCCGCAGGCCGCGGGCTCCAGGTCGATGCGGCTGACCGCGCCCCAGCCGATGGTCAGCACGACCTCGCGGGGCAGGGTGCCCGGCGCGTACTGCTCGGGATTGGCGACCACCCGGCTGACCACGACCGACGAGATCCGGCCGAGCTTCACGGACTCGGTGGAGGTGGTGGCGTACGGCGTCGGGGAGGTGCTGTCGGCGGCCTGCTCGTCGGTGTGGCTGACGATGAAGCGGTTGCCGGTGAGAACGAGCACGGTCACATGCCGCCGTACCTCGTTCTGGTCGAAGGTGGTCTCCTGGTGGACCAGGTACGACCGGATGGGCTCGCCGCCCAGAGCGGCCTCCACCGCCTCGGCCACGAGGGCCGGGTAGTAGCCGCTGCGCTCGATCGCCGCGCGCAGCCCCTGGGTCGTCGTACTGGTCTTGGCCATGGCGTCCATCCTAATCCGTGGGCACGGGGGGTCCGGGCCAGTCGCGGAGACCGGGGGCGGGCCGCGGCCACTGGGAGCCGAGGCGGAGGCCGCCGGCCTCAGGGGCACGCGGCCGCGCTCGATATGGGCTCCGCCACGTGGGTGCGAGAACCCTCACGTTCCCGCACCCGCGCACGCACCGGAAGCCCGAGCCGACACGCGCAGCCGCCTTCGGGCAACCGCCGGGCCCGGCGATCTCCATGCGGCCCCCGCCCCCTCCCTGATCAGTAGGCCGGCATCGTGCGCGGGCCGAGGTCGTCCCGGACGGGCGGGGGTGCGAGCCGTACCGTGGCGCCGAGGACGCTCACGCCGTGCGGGGCGACGACGACCGGTTCCAGGGTGACGGCGACCACCTCGGGATGGTCGTCGACCAGCCGGGACACCCGCAGCAGCAGCGCCTCCAGCGCCGGGGTGTCGACGGGTGTGGAGCCGCGCCAGCCGAACAGCAGCGGTGCCGTACGGATCGACCGCACCAGCGAGGTCGCCTCCCGGTCGGTGACCGGGACCAGCCGGTGGGCCATGTCCCCGAGCAGCTGGGAGGCGGCCCCGGCCAGCCCGAACGACAGCACGGCCCCGGCCGCCGGGTCGATCACGGCCCGTACGACGGTGTCGACGCCGCGCGGTGCCATGCCCTGCACCACCGGCCGCAGCTCCTCCGGCTTGCCGAACAGCTCGGTCAACTCGGCGTACGCCCGGCGCAGTTGCTCCTCGTCCGCCAGGTCGAGGCGTACGCCGCCCAGGTCGGCGCGGTGCCGCAGATGCGGGGCGGTGGCCTTGAGGGCGACCGGGTAGCCGAGGGCGCGGGCGGCTTCGGCGGCGGCGTCCGGGGTGGGCGCGGGCAGCGCGCGCCGCACGGGGATGCCGTACTGGCCGAGCAGCTCGCAGGTCTCCCTTTCGGAGATGGTGAGGCCTTCCCCGCGCGCGAGCAGCTCACCGATCAGCCGCGCGGCCCCCTTCTCGTCGATGTCCTCGTACTCGGGCACCTTCCCCGGATCCATCGCCTCCCTCCGCCACTGCCCGTACCTGACGGCTTCGGCCAACGCCCGCACGGCGCGCTCGGCGGCGGGGTAGGCGGGGATGAGGTGCATGCCTTCCGGCGGACTGGTCGCATCCGCTACCGCGGTGGGCGCGCCGGTCTCCGCCATCGCGGCGGGCGGCCGTTCCACAAGGCGATGGGGGTCCCCCCGCTCGAGCGAAGCCGAGAGCGGGGGAGGGTGGGCACCGGCCTCGGTACCGGCCGCCCCGGAAACGGCCTGTGGTGCAGTGCTCGCCGCAGCGGACAACGCCTCCGCAAGCCCCCCGAGCTCCACATGCACCACCAGCACCGGCTTCCCCGGAACGGCAGCCGCAGCCGAGCGCAACGCCTCGGCCAGCTCCGCATCCCCCGGGGAGGCTTCCCCGATCGCCGGGATCGCCGTCACCACGACGGAGTCGCACGTCTCGTCGGCCAGCGCGGCACCCAGCGCCCGGTGGAAGTCCTCCGCCGTGGCTCCTGTCGTCAGGTCCAGCGGGCGCGAGGGCCGCAGGCCCTCCGCCACACACCGGTCGTACGTCAGCACCCCCAGCGACTCGGAGTTCCCCAGGATCGCCACCCTCGGCCCCGCCGGCAGCGGCTGCCGGGCGAGCAGCAGCCCCGCGTCGACCAGCTCGGTGATCGTGTCGACCCGGATCACCCCGGCCTGCCGCAGCAGTGCGGAGACGGTGGCGTGCGGCAGCCGGGTGGCCCGGACCGCGTGCCCCTGCGGCGCGGAGCCGACCCCCTGCACCACGACCAGCGGCTTGGCCGCCGCCGTCCGGCGCGCGAGGCGCGTGAACTTGCGCGGGTTGCCGATGGACTCCAGGTACATGAGGACGACGTCGGTCTCGGGGTCGTCGTACCAGTACTGGAGGACGTCGTTGCCGGAGACGTCCGCGCGGTTGCCGGCGGACACGAAGGTGGACACGCCGGTGACCCCGGTGACCCCTCCCCCGCGCCGGTGCAGTCGGGACAGCAGGGCGATGCCGATGGCGCCGGACTGGGCGAACATGCCGATGCGGCCGGGGCGGGGCATCTCCGGGGCGAGGGAGGCGTTGAGGCGCACGTCCGGCGCGGTGTTGATGATCCCGAAGGCGTTCGGGCCGATGAGCCGCATGCCGTACGCGCGTGCCTGCTGGACGAGAGCCCGCTGCCGCTCGCGCCCCTCGGGCCCGCTCTCGGCGTACCCGGCGGAGAGTACGACGAGCCCCTGCACCCCGTGTTCACCGCACTCGGCGACCACGGCAGGCACGTACTCGGCCGGCACGGCGACCACGGCGAGGTCCACCGGGCCGCCGATGTCCCGCACGCGCCGGTGTGCCGGCACCCCGTCGACCTCCTGCAGGTCCTCGGGGAAGGCCTTGTTCACCGCGTGCAGTCGGCCGCCGTAGCCGGCGTCCCGGATGTTGCCGAGGACGCTGCGGCCGACGCCGCCGGGGGCGCGGCCGACGCCGACGACCGCGACCGAGCCGGGCATCAGCAGCCGCCGTACCGAGCGGGCCTCGGCGCGCTGTTCCCGCGCGCGCTGCACGGCGAGGGAGCGGTCGGTGGGTTCGAGGTCGAACTCCAGGCGGACGACGCCGTCCTCGAAGCTGCGCTGCTGGGTGTAGCCGGCGTCCGTGAACACCTTGATCATCTTGGTGTTGGCGGGCAGCACCTCGGCGGCGAAGCGGCGGATGCCGCGCTCGCGGGCGACCGCCGCGATGTGCTCCAGCAGGGCGGAGGCGACCCCGCGGCCCTGGTGGGCGTCCTGCACCAGGAAGGCCACCTCGGCCTCGTCGGCGGGTACGGACGCGGGCATGCCGTCCGGGCCGATGCGGTCATAGCGTACGGTGGCGATGAACTCGCCGCCGATGGTGGCCGCGAGTCCCACCCGGTCCACAAAGTCGTGGTGCGTGAAGCGGTGGACGTCCTTGGCGGAGAGCCTGGGGTACGGCGCGAAGAAGCGGTAGTACTTCGACTCGTCCGAGACCTGCTCGTAGAAGCTGACCAGGCGGTCGGCGTCATCAACGGTGATGGGCCTGATGCGCGCGGTACCCCCGTCGCGCAGCACCACGTCCGCCTCCCAGTGGGCGGGGTATTGGTGCCGGTCCTGCCGGTCCGCCGAGGTCTGCATGGGCCCCAGAGTACGGCTCGCGTCCGACAACGGCGCGGGGCAGTCTGTGGAGGACGGAAGCCGGAACCGAGGCCGCGGTTCCGACGCCACGCCGGAGCGGACGAAGGTCCGCTCCGGGCATGCTTCGCGATATGGGAAACTGGTCTAGACAACCCTGAAGACTGAAGGGCAGCAACACATGGCTGAGCGCCGCGTCAACGTCGGCTGGGCCGAGGGCCTCCACGCCCGCCCCGCCTCCATCTTCGTCCGAGCCGCCACGGCCGCAGGCGTCCCGGTGACGATCGCCAAGGCTGACGGCAACCCCGTCAACGCGGCCTCCATGCTGGCTGTCCTGGGCCTGGGCGCCCAGGGCGGCGAGGAGATCGTCCTCGCCTCCGACGCCGAGGGCGCCGACGCCGCCCTGGACCGTCTGGCCAAGCTGGTCTCCGAGGGCCTCGAGGAACTGCCCGAGACGGTCTGAACACCAGCGCATTGATACGGCGGAGCCGCGTCGCCCTTTTCGGGCGGCGCGGCTCCGCTGTTTCCGGGCTCATTGCGCGCACACCGGAATTGGGGCGCGGAAATAGTCCGCGGCCGAATACCTCTTCTTTGTATACGGCGCCCGTGTTAATGCCGAAGGCCCGACATGTTTACGGCGTGTTGCGAAGTCCTCACACGTTCGGGGCTTCCGGAAAAACGCAGCCGGTGCGCGGCCGTCGCGCGCTCGGTGTGCAGCGCCGTGACGGCCCGCGCGCGCTCGCCGTCGCCGCGCGCCACCGCGTCGACGATGGCGCCGTGCTCGGCCCAGTGATCCACCGGACTCGACGGCGCCTCCACCGCGTACATCCAGGCGATCTTGTGCCGCAGCTGGCCGAGCATCGTGGTCAGCGAGGAGCTGCCCGAGGCCTGGGCGAGCGTCTCGTGGAACCAGCCGCCCAGCGAGCGCAGATCGCCGCTGTTGCCACTGCGGGCCCGCTCCTGGCCCAGCCTGACGAGGCCGCGCAGCACCTTCAGATGGGCCTCGGTGCGCCGCTGGGCGGCCCGGGCCGCCCCGAGCGGCTCCAGCAGCAGGCGCATCTCCAGCAGGTCGGCGGCCTCCTGCTCGGTCGGCTCGGCCACGCACGCGCCCGCGTGCCGGCGGGTCACCACGAAGCCCTCGGCCTCCAGGGTGCGCAGGGCCTCGCGGACAGGGACGCGCGAGACGCCGTAGCGGCGGGCCAGGACTTCCTCGGTCAGCCGGCCGCCGCGCTCGTAGACACCCGCGACGATGTCGTCCCGGATGGCCGTGCACACAGAGTGCGCCGGAATACGCATGACCGACCTCCGCCTTAATCCCCGTGAAACGTCGACGATGGACGCGTGTTCCGTGACTCTATTCCAATGAGCCGGAATTTCCGACGGCGGTCCGGAATCCATGGATATTTTTTGGTCAGCGGGTCGGGAGGGGCCCGTGAAAAACGGCGAAAGCCCCGGCTCGTGAGCCGGGGCTTCGCGTGCCGCGCGACGGGGCGTCAGACGTTCACGCCGTGCTTGCGGAGGTAGGCGACGGGGTCGACGTCCGAGCCGTAGTCGGGGGTCGTACGGGCCTCGAAGTGCAGGTGCGGGCCGGTGGTGTTGCCGGTCGCGCCGGCCAGGCCGATCTGCTGCCCGGAGCTGACCTGCTGACCGACCGAGACGCCGATGGACGACAGGTGGCCGTACTGGGTGTACATGCCGTCGGCCATCCGGATCACGATCTGGTTGCCGTACGCGCCGCCCCAGCCGGTGGAGACGACCGTGCCGGAGCCGACCGCGTGGACGGGGGTGCCGCTGGCGGCGTGGAAGTCGATGCCCGTGTGGTGGCCGGAGGACCACAGGGAACTGCTGGCCTGGTAGCCGGTGGAGACGTAGGAGTCGGTTATCGGGGCGACGAAGGCGTTCAGGCGCTTGCGCTCGGCCTCCCGGGCGGCACGGGCCCTGGCCTCGCGCTCCTCCTTCGCCTTCCTGGCCGCGGCCTCCTCGGCCGCCTTCTGCTCCGCGGCCTGCTGCTGCGCGTCGGCCTGTGCGTCGATGTGCTCGGCGACGCCGTCGCTCACGGCGAGGACCGGCGTGAGCCCGGTCTGCTCCACCGTGTTCTCGGCGGCGAGTGCCGGAGAGGCGGCGAGGGTGCCGATGACACCGGTGGTGGTGAGGGCCGCGACGCCTGCCGCCTGAGCGGTGGTGCGCTTGACCCGGCCGGGCTTGCGGTGCTTCCCGGTGGCGCACATGAACGCCATGAAGTGGCTGGTCCTTTCCTTCCCTCTCGCCTACCGGGTTAGCTGACGGGTTCGGAGCAGGAAGGTCTCCTACGGACTCCCTCGCGCTCGCGCGGGCGCCCGATTCACCCCAGGGACTGCGTGGGTCCCCGGCTCCCCTGGCTCGCGCCGTACGGGGACTCGGCGATGGCTGTCCGGTGCCGCGGGTGCGGCGCACTGCCTACTGACGAACAGCCCGGACGACGCTACGAAAGCCTGCTTTCGAACCCCAAACCGATCCGGGCTTTTGTAGCGCATCCCACAGGGCAGACAGGCAACCTCCGCCTCAAATCGGGCATCTGGGGAAGGGAGTGGAACACCGGGGGCCCTGACGACGAGTTGGTCGTCAGGGCCCCACGCGCGTGTGCCGTCACTCAGCCGTCCATGCGGGCACTACTCGGCCGCCACCACGGTCACTTCACCGATGCCGAGCGCCTCCACCGGCGCCTTGATCTGAGCGGCGTCACCGACGAGGACGGTCACCAGGCGGTCCACCGGGAAGGCGTTCACGGCGGCCGCCGTGGCCTCCACCGTGCCCGTCGCCGCGAGCTGCTGATAGAGCGTCGCCTGGAAGTCGTCGGGCAGGTGCTGCTCGACCTGGTCGGCCAGCGTGCTCGCGACGGCGGCCGCGGTCTCGTACTTCAGCGGCGCCACCCCGACGAGGTTCTGCACGGCCACGTCCCGCTCGACGTCGGTCAGGCCGTCCGCGGCGAGGGTGCGCAGCACCTTCCACAGGTCCTCCAGCGCCGGGCCGGTGTTGGGGGTGTCCACGGAGCCGCTGATGGCGAGCATCGACGCGCCCGTACCGTCCGGCGCGGAACGAAGGACCTGGCCGAACGCGCGCACACCGTAGGTGTAGCCCTTCTCCTCGCGCAGGACGCGGTCCAGGCGGGAGGTGAGGGTGCCGCCGAGGCAGTAGGTGCCGAGCACCTGTGCGGGCCACACGCGGTCGTGCCGGTCGGGGCCGACGCGGCCGATGAGCAACTGCGTCTGGACGGCGCCGGGCCGGTCCACGATGACCACGCGTCCGGTGTCGTCCGCGGTCACCGACGGCACGGGCCGCGGCTCGCCCGGGGTGCCCGTCCAGGCGCCCAGGGTGTCGCCGAGCAGCGCGTCCAGGTCGACGCCGGTGAGGTCGCCGACGACGACCGCGGTGGCCGTGGCGGGGCGTACGTGCCGGCTGTAGAAGGCGCGTACGGCGGCGGCGTCGATCTTCTCGACCGTCTCCTCGGTGCCCTGGCGCGGGCGCGACATGCGCGAGGCCACCGGGAACAGCTCCTTGGAGAGCTCCTTCGCGGCCCGGCGCGAGGGGTTGGCCAGCTCGTGCGGGATCTCGTCCAGGCGGTTGCGGACCAGCCGCTCCACCTCGCTGTCGGCGAACGCGGGCGCGCGCAGCGCGTCGGCGAGCAGACCGAGCCCCTTGGCCAGGCGGGAGGCCGGCACCTCCAGGCTGATCCGGACGCCGGGGTGGTCGGCGTGCGAGTCCAGCGTGGCGCCCGCGCGCTCCAGTTCGGCGGCGAACTCCTCGGCGGAGTGCTTGTCGGTGCCCTCGGAGAAGGCCCGCGCCATGATCGTGGCGACGCCGTCCAGGCCGGCCGGCTCGGCGTCCAGGGGCGCGTCCAGCAGCACCTCGACGGCGACGACCTGCTGGCCGGGGCGGTGGCAGCGCAGCACGGTCAGGCCGTTGTCGAGCGTGCCCCGCTCGGGGGCCGGGAACGCCCACGGCTTGGCCTCGCCGGGCTGCGGCTGGGGGTGGAAGTCCATGGTGGCGAGCTCGGTCACTTGGCCGTCTCCTCGTTCTCGTTACCGGCCTCTACGGTCGCTTCCTGCTCCGGGTCCTCACCGCGCCCCGCTTCCTCGGTGTGCTCGGCGGAATCGGCGGACAGCGGCTCGTAGACGAGGACCGCTCGGTTGTCGGGCCGCAGGCGGGCCTTGGCGACCTCCCGGACCTCCTCGGGGGTCACCTCCAGGACGCGCTTGACGGCGGTGAGGGCGAGCTGCGGATCGCCGAACAGGACGGCGAACCGGCACAGTTCGTCGGCACGCCCTGCGACCGTGCCCAGCCGGTCCAGCCACTCGCGCTCCAACTGGGCCTGGGCGCGCTCCATTTCCTCGGGCGTGGGGCCCTCCTCGGCGAACCGGGCCAGCTCCTCGTCGATGGCGGTCTCGATGACCGGCACCTCGACGTCACCGGAGGTCTTCACGTCCAGCCAGCCCATGGAGGGCGCGCCGGCGAGCCGCAGCAGGCCGAATCCGGCCGCGACGGCCGTGCGGTCGCGTCGCACCAGCCGGTTGTAGAGGCGGGAGGACTCGCCGCCGCCGAGGACGGTCAGGGCGATGTCGGCGGCGTCGCACGCGCGCGTGCCGTCGTGCGGGAGGCGGTAGGCGGCCATCAGGGCGCGCGCCGGGACCTCCTCGACGACAACCTCGCGCTTCTGCTCGCCGATGACCTCCGGCAGGGAACCGTCGCGGGGGGCGGGCTTGCCGTCGTGGGACAGGATCGACCCGAAGTATTTCTCGATCCAGGCGAGGGTCTGGTGAGGATCGATGTCGCCGACCACGGAGAGTACCGCGTTGTTCGGCGCGTAGTAGGTACGGAAGAACTGGCGGGCGTCCTCCAGGGTGGCCGCGTCCAGGTCCGCCATCGAGCCGATCGGCGTGTGGTGGTAGGGGTGGCCCTCCGGGTAGGACAGGCCGGTCAGCTTCTCGAAGGCGGTGCCGTAGGGCACGTTGTCGTAGCGCTGGCGGCGCTCGTTCTTGACGACGTCCCGCTGGTTCTCCATGGACTCGTCGTCCAGGGCGGCGAGCAGCGAGCCCATGCGGTCGGCCTCCAGCCAGAGGGCGAGCTCCAGCTGGTGGGCGGGCATGGTCTCGAAGTAGTTGGTGCGCTCGAAGCTGGTGGTGCCGTTCAGCGAGCCGCCGGCGCCCTGGACGAGCTCGAAGTGACCGTTGCCCTGGACCTGCGCCGAGCCCTGGAACATCAGGTGCTCGAAAAGGTGAGCCAGGCCGGTACGGCCCTTGACTTCGTGGCGGGAGCCGACGTCGTACCAGAGGCAGACCGCCGCGACCGGGGTCAGGTGGTCCTCGGAGAGCACCACGCGCAGACCGTTGGCCAGGCGATGCTCGGTCGCTGTCAGGCCCCCGGAGCCTGCCTCGGCTGTGGTCGTGTGACCCATGGGCATGTACATCCCTTCGCGAGCGGAGGCGGTTGTGGAAACCGCGGTTTTCCTGCCGTTCCTGCCACTGTATGCAAACCGTGCGGGACCTCGGCGAAGTTCCGGCGGGACGTACGCCCACAGCGGATCCCGCGGCCCGCTCCGGACCCGCCCGGGGATGCTGGGAAACCTCCGGGGACCGGGGTCGTGGCACGGGTTGTCAGTGCCGCGGTCCACAATGGTCCGCGTCAGATCAGTCAATCGCTTCAGCAAGGAGCCGGCAGCGATGGCCCGCCGCAGCACGAAGACCCCGCCGCCCGACGACTCGTTCGAGGAGAGGATCCTCGACATCGACGTCGTGGACGAGATGCGTGGCTCCTACCTCGAGTACGCCTACTCGGTCATCTACTCGCGCGCCCTGCCGGACGCCCGTGACGGCCTCAAGCCGGTGCACCGCCGGATCGTCTACCAGATGAATGAGATGGGCCTGCGCCCCGACCGCGGCTATGTGAAGTGCGCGCGCGTCGTCGGCGAGGTCATGGGCAAGCTGCACCCGCACGGCGACGCGTCGATCTACGACGCGCTGGTGCGCATGGCCCAGCCCTTCTCCATGCGGGTGCCGCTGGTCGACGGCCACGGCAACTTCGGCTCGCTGGGCAACGACGACCCGCCGGCCGCCATGCGGTACACCGAGTGCCGCCAGGCCGAGGCGACGAGCCTGATGACGGAGTCGATCGACGAGGACACGGTCGACTTCGCGCCGAACTACGACGGCCAGGAGCGCGAGCCGGTGGCACTGCCCGCCGCCTTCCCGAACCTGCTGGTCAACGGCTCCTCGGGCATCGCGGTCGGCATGGCGACGAACATGGCGCCGCACAACCTGCGCGAGGTCATCGCGGCCGCCCGTCATCTGATCAAGCACCCGAACGCGGACCTGGACGCGCTGATGAAGCACGTCCCGGGCCCGGACCTGCCCACCGGCGGACGGATCGTCGGCCTGGACGGCATCCGTGACGCGTACGCGACGGGCCGTGGCACCTTCAAGATGCGCGCGACGGTCTCGATCGAGACGGTGACGGCGCGCCGCAAGGGCCTGGTGGTCACCGAACTGCCCTTCACGGTCGGCCCCGAGAAGGTCATCGCGAAGATCAAGGACCTGGTCAACGCCAAGAAGGTCCAGGGCATCGCCGACGTCAAGGATCTCACCGACCGTGAGCACGGCCTGCGCCTGGTCATCGAGATCAAGAACGGCTTCGTGCCGGAGGCGATCCTGGAGCAGCTGTACAAGCTGACCCCGATGGAGGAGTCCTTCGGCATCAACAACGTCGCACTGGTGGACGGCCAGCCGCTCACGCTGGGCCTGAAGGAGCTGCTGGAGGTCTATCTCGACCACCGCTTCGACGTGGTCCGGCGCCGCAGCGAGTTCCGCCGCGGCAAGAAGCGCGACCGGCTGCACTTGGTCGAGGGTCTGCTGACCGCGCTGGTCGACATCGACGAGGTCATCCGGCTGATCCGGTCCAGCGACAACTCCGCGCAGGCCAAGGAGCGCCTGATGCAGCGATTCTCGCTGAGCGAGGTGCAGACGCAGTACATCCTCGACACGCCGCTGCGCCGGCTCACCAAGTACGACCGCATCGAGCTGGAGGCGGAGAAGGACAAGCTCACCGCGGAGATCGCGGAGCTGACCCGGATCCTGGACTCCGACGCGGAGCTGCGCAAGCTGGTCTCGGCCGAACTGGCCGCCGTGGCCAAGCAGTTCGGTACCGACCGGCGTACGGTCCTGCTGGAGTCCGCGGGCGCCCCGGTGGCCACGGTGCCGCTGCAGGTCGCCGACGCCCCGTGCCGGGTGCTGCTGTCGTCGACGGGTCTGCTGGCCCGTACGGCGACCGCCGAGCCGTTCCCGGAGCAGGCCGGCGCCAGGCGCGCCAAGCACGACGTGATCGTCTCGGCGGTGCCGGCGACCGCGCGCGGCGAGGTCGGCGCGGTGACCTCGGCGGGCCGGCTGCTGCGGATCAACGTCGTCGACCTGCCTCAGCTGCCGGAGACGGCGACCGCGCCGAATCTCTCCGGTGGGGCGCCGCTGGCGGAGTTCGTCTCCCTGGAGGACGACGAGACGGTGGTCTGCCTGACCACGCTGGACGAGTCGTCCCCGGGCCTGGCGCTCGGCACCGAGCAGGGTGTCGTCAAGCGTGTGGTGCCCGACTACCCGTCCAGCAGGGACGAGTTGGAGGTCATCACGCTGAAGGACGGTGACCGGATCGTCGGCGCGGTGGAGCTGCGCACCGGCGAGGAGGACCTGGTCTTCATCACGGACGACGCGCAGCTGCTGCGCTTCCAGGCGGCCATCGTGCGTCCGCAGGGCCGTCCCGCGGGCGGTATGGCGGGCATCAAGCTCACCGAGGGCGCCAAGGTGATCTCGTTCACCGCGGTCGACCCGGCGGTGGACGCGGTGGTGTTCACGGTGGCGGGCTCGCGCGGCACGCTGGACGACTCGGTGCAGACAACGGCCAAGCTGACCCCGTTCGACCAGTACCCGCGCAAGGGCCGGGCCACGGGCGGCGTGCGCTGCCAGCGGTTCCTGAAGGGCGAGGACTGCCTGTCGCTGGCCTGGGCGGGCCCGACTCCTGCGCACGCGGCGCAGAAGAACGGCACCCCGGTGGAGCTGCCGGAGCTGGACCCGCGCCGGGACGGCTCGGGCACGTCGCTGCCGAAGACGGTGGCGGTGGTCGCGGGACCGGTGCTCTAGGCCTCGTACGAGGCCTCGTAGGGCTGCGCGCCGGGCTCCTCCTCGGAGCCCTGGACATAGCGCAGGACGCCCCACATGCCGTGTTCGTCGGCGTGTGGGGCGTCGTTCTCGCACCCCTTGAGCTCCTGGCCGAGGGCCTCGGTGTCGATGCCGGAACCGATCAGCACGAGCTGGGTGAGGCGGTCGCCGGCAGCGCCCCAGGGCTCCGGGTAGAAGCGCAGGAACCGGCCGACGGCGTGCACGGCATACCGGTTGAGGGGGTCGTGCGGCCCGAAGCCGACGTACCCCTTGATCCGGTACAGCCCCTCGGGCCGGCTGTCCAGGAACCGCATGAGCCGGCGGGGTTCCAGGGGCGCCTCGGAGGTGAAGGAGAGGCTGTCGTAGCCGGTGTGCAGATGACCGGCGTGCTCCTGGTGCCCGTCGCCCTCGGTGTGCTCGTGCAGGTCGTCGAAGGACAGCTGCCCGATCCGCTCCTCGCTCGGCCTGCAGTCGAAGAGGAACTCCGGGTCGATCCGGCCGTAGGTGGCGGGGACCACGGCGGCGCGGTCGGCGAGGGAGCGCACCAGACCGAGCACCCGGTCACCGTCGGCGGCCCGGTCGAGCTTGTTGACCACGACCAGGTCGGCGAGGGCCAGATGCCGGTCGATCTCCGGATGCCTCGCACGTGTGTCGTCGAACTCGGCAGCGTCCACGACCTCGACCAGACCGCCGTAGACGACCCTCGGATGCTCGCCGGCCAGCACCATCCGCACCAGTTCCTGCGGCTCGGCGAGCCCGCTGGCCTCGATGACGATCACGTCGATGCCGGTGCCCGGGTCGGCGAGTCGCTCCAGGTAGAGGTCGAGTTCGCCGGCGTCGACGGCACAGCACAGGCAGCCGTTGCCGAGCGAGACGGTCGAGTCGCCGAGGGCGCCCGCGACTGCCATCGCGTCGATCTCGATGGCCCCGAAGTCGTTGACGATCGCCCCGATCCGGCTGCCTCCGCTGCGGTGCAGGAGGTGGTTGAGGAGCGTGGTCTTCCCGGAGCCCAGGAATCCGGCGAGCACGACGACCGGGATCTGCGGACCGCTGCTGTTCCCCAACGGGTGACCTCTCTTCCGTGGACCGGCTGCCGGACCAGGATAAGAGGGCGTCGGCGTCGGCCGGCCGGGTCAGAGCGCGGCCGGTACCGCGACCGGCGGCGTCGGCCCCACATACCGCGCCACCGGACGGATGATCTTCGAATCGGCCGCCTGTTCCAGAATGTTGGCGCTCCAGCCGACCACGCGTGCCGCCGCGAAGGTGGGGGTGAACATCTCGCGGGGAAGTCCGCAGAGCTCCATGACCACGCCGGCGTAGAACTCCACGTTGGTGTGGAGTTCACGGCCGGGCTTCAGCTCGGCGAGGATCGCCTCGACGCGGCGCTCGACCTCCACCGCGAAGTCGACGCGCGGACCGCCGAAGCCGAGGGCGATCTCCCGCAGCATCCGCGAACGGGGGTCCTCCGTACGGTAGATGGCGTGCCCGAAGCCCATGATCCGGTCGCCGGCGAGCACCCGCTCGCGGATCCACGGGTCGATCCGGTCCGGCGTGCCGATGGCGTCCAGGGTGTCCAGGGCCCGGCTGGGAGCGCCTCCGTGCAACGGCCCGGACAGGGCACCCACCGCTCCGGTCAGGCAGGCGGCCACGTCGGCTCCGGTGGAGGCGATGACGCGGGCCGTGAAAGTTGATGCATTGAACCCATGATCAATGGTTGAGATCAGATATTGCTCGACCGCACGTGCCTGGCGCGGCCCGGGCTCCTCACCCGTGAGCATGTACAGGTAGTTGGCCGCGTACGGGAGCTCGTCGCGCGGCTCGACCGGCTCCAGGCCCTGCCCCAGCCGGTACAGCGCGGTGAGCAGGGTGGGTACGGCGGCGCAGACGACCAGGGTGTCGGCGCGGCGCCGGTCGGCGTCGATGTCGTACACCGGACGCAGGCCCCGCGCCGAACCCAGCAGGGACAGGGCCGTGCGCAGCCCGGACAGCGGCCCGGAGACACGGCTCGCCGCGGCGATCGCCGGCAGTGCCGCGCGGACCTCCTCGGGCAGCCGCCGCAGCGCCGCGGTCTCGGCGGCGAAGGCGGCGCGGCGCTCCGCGTCCGGGAGCGTGCCGTGGACCAGAAGGTGCCAGACGTCCTCGAAGCCGCGGGTCCGCGCGAGTTCGACGGCTGAGTACTGGCGGTAGTGATAAAAGCCCTCGCGCCCCCGGACGTCACCGATCCCGGTCTCGGTGACGACGACGCCGGCGAGTCCGCGCGGTGCCTCGATGAGCGGGGTCGCGGTCCTGTTGATGGCCATGGTTCTCCTCCCTGGACTTGATCCGACTGTCCATGCTTGACTAATTCCTTGTCAATATTGATTTAATCAATGCATTCCAATCAACATGTGCAGAGGCGGCTACGGTGACCCCCATGCGCGATCACGAACCCGCTCCCGGCCGTCCCGGGCGCAGCCTGACCACCAAGGAGACCGCGGAACTGCTCGGCGTGAAGCCGGAGACGGTGTACGCGTACGTGAGCCGCGGCCTGCTCAGCAGCAGGCGCGAGCCCGGCGGCCGTGCCAGCACCTTCGAGGCGAAGGAGGTCGAGGCCCTCGCCCGGCGTCACCGCCGGGAGGCGGCCGGGACCCCGGGTTCCGGCGGCGACCTGTCCGTCCGGACCCGCATCACACTGATCGAGCAGGACCGGTACTACTTCCGGGGCGTGGACGCCGTCGAGCTGGCGCTCCGTCACTCCTACGAGGAGATCGCGGAGTGGCTGTGGACGGGCCGGCTCACCCCGGGCGTGACCTTCTCCGCCCCCGCCCCCACCGTCGAGATCGCGCGCCGCGCGGTGAACGCGCTGTCCGAGCACGCCTCCCCCACCGACCGGCTGCGCGTGGCGGCCATCGCCGCGGCAGCAGAGGACCCGCTGCGCTTCGACCTGTCCGAGGACGCCGTGCTGAACACCGCGCGGATCCTGATCCCCACGCTCGTCGCCGCGCTGCCACCGGCCCGGCGCGGCCACGAGGACGACGCTCCGCTCGCCCACCGGCTCTGGGCCCGGCTGACCGGCCGTCCCGCCGACGAGGCGTCCCTGCGGGTCCTGGACACCGCTCTCGCCCTGCTCGCGGACCACGATCTGGCCGCCTCCACGCTCGCGGTCCGCGTCGCCGCCTCGGCCCGCGCGCACGCCTACGCGGCCGTCTCGGCCGGGCTCGGCGTCCTGGAGGGCCCGCTGCACGGCGCCGCGAGCGGCGACGCCCACCGCATGCTCCTCGATGTGCTCGACCAGGGCACGGCGGTCCCGGTGATCGCCGGCGAACTGCGCGCGGGACGCCGGGTCCCGGGGCTCGGCCACCGTCTCTACGCCGGCGAGGATCCGCGCGCGAGCGTGCTGTTCGGCCTCCTGGAGCAGGTCCCGCGCGCGGAGTCCGCCCTGCTCGCCGCCCGGGACATCGTCGCCACCACCGCCCGGCACACCCCGCTGCACGCCAACGTCGACCTCGCCCTCGCGGTGTTCACCGCGTCCAGCGGCATGCCCGCCACGGCCGGCGAGACGATCTTCGCCGTCGCCCGGACGGCGGGCTGGATCGCCCACGCCTTGGAGGAGTACGGCGAGCGCCCGCTGCGCATGCGCCCGGTGGGCCAGTACGTCGGTCCGCGGCCCCCGCAGCCACTGCCGGAACAGCTCGGCCCCGAAACCCTCCCGGAGTAGGACACAACCGCGGCCGGAAGTCGCCCCAGGGAGAGTCAGGTTAGGCTCACCTCTGTGAGTAGGTGCGCGACCGTCTCCCGGAGCCTCGACGAGCCCGTTTCCGGTACGGCGGCCACGGCGACGACGTGGCTGCTGCTGGAACAGCCCGGCCCGTGGGGCGTCAAGGCGCTCACGTCGAGCCACCTGGACCCAGCTGTCGGACGGGCGCTGGAGCCGGCCGCCGACGGAACCGGCGTACGCGTCGCGCTCATCCGGCGCCCCGGACGTCACGCCGACCCCGGCCGGCCCGCCGTCCGGCAGGTGTACGCCGCGCACACCGTGCCGGGCCGCGTATGGCTGCACAGCGCCACGACCCGCGATCCGCGCCGCCTGCTCGGCCTGGACTTCGCGGCCCTGGGAGCGGGGGACCACCGTTCCTTCGGCGCCGCGCTCGGCGGGCGGCCGCATCGCGGCGACCCGCTCGCGTTCGTGTGCACCAACGGCAAACGCGACCGCTGCTGCGCCCTCCTGGGCCGTCCCCTCGCCACCGAACTGTCCGCCTCAGGGGTGCGCGGCGTCTGGGAGGTCACCCATCTGGGTGGACATCGCTTCTCGCCGACCGTGCTCGTCCTGCCGTACGGCTACTCCTACGGCCGCGCAGAGGCGCACACCATCAAGGAGGCGCTGCACGGCGCGCAGGAGGGGCGCGTGGTGGCCGAGGGGTGCCGCGGCTGCTCCGCCTGGGAACGGCCCGGTCAGGCGGCCGAGCTGGCCGTCCGGTCGGTGGCGGGCGAGTACCGGGCGGGGCTGCTGAGCGTCGTACGGACCGAGGGCGCGGCTCCGCGCTGGGAGGTCACCGTCGGGCACGCCGACGGCCGCCGCTGGCGAGTGACCGTGGCGCAGGGGGCGTCGCTGCCGCCCCGCCCGGAGAGCTGCGGCGCGTCGGTGCTCGGCACACCGGCCCGGATGGATGTCGTGACCGTGCGCGAGCTGAGGCCGACGGCGCTGGCGAGCTGAGCGACAGCCCTCCCGCAGCGACCGCTTCCTTCAAGAACTGGTCAAGAGATCCCCACCACACCCTCTGGGGCGCGTCGGGCCACCCCACGTACCGTCGTGGGTATGAGCCCCACTCCCCCCGCACGCCGTCTGCGCCTGGGTCTGCCGCGGCGGGTGTTCTCCCAGGTGCTGCTGATGCAGGTGGCGATCGCCGCGGGCGTCGCGGTGCTCGCGACCGGGCTGTTCCTCGCGCCGCTGAGCAGGCAGCTGGACCAGGAGGCGGAGCGCCGCGCGCTGGCCATCGCGCAGACGACGGCCCAGGACCCGCAGATCGCCGAGGGCGTCCTGACCACCCCGCCGACCGCGAACGGTCCGGTGCAGAAGGAGGCCGAGCGGATCCGACGGGCCACGCACGCGGAGTACATCGTGGTGATGGACCGGCGGGGCATGCGCTGGTCGCACACCACCCGCTCGGAGATCGGCGGGCACGTCTCCACCGACCCCAGGCAGGCCCTGGCCGGTCATGAGGTCATGGAGATCGACAACGGCACCCTGGGCCGCTCCGCGCGCGGCAAGGTGCCGCTGTACGACGCGCACGACCGCATCATCGGGGCGGTCTCGGTCGGGATCGCCTACGACAGCGTGCGGGCGCGGCTGATCAGCGCGATCCCGGGTCTGTTCGCGTACGCCGGAGGCGCTCTGGCGGTGGGCGCGCTGGCCGCCTGGCTGATCTCCCGGCGGGTCCAGCGGCAGACCCGGGACCTGGCCTTCTCCGACATCTCGGCGCTGCTCGCGGAGCGCGAGGCGATGCTGCACGGCATCCGTGAGGGCGTGGTCGCGCTCGACCGCGCCGGTCGTATCCGCCTGCTCAACGACGAGGCGCGGCGGCTGCTCGGCATCGGCGACGAGGCGGTCGGGCAGACCCCGGACGACGCGCTCGGCGCGGGCCGTACGACGGACGTCCTGGCCGGCCGGGTGACCGGCACCGATCTGCTCACCGTGCGCGGCCAGCGCGTGCTGGTCGCCAACCGTATGCCGACCGACGACGGCGGCGCCGTCGCGACCCTGCGGGACCGCACCGAACTGGAGCAGCTGGGGCGCGAACTCGACTCCACGCGCGGGCTGATCGACGCCCTGCGCGCCCAGGACCACGAGCACGCCAACCGCATGCACACCCTGCTCGGGCTGCTGGAGCTGGACATGTACGACGACGCCGTGGAGTTCGTCGGCGAGGTGGTCGGCGACCACCGGGTCACCGCCGAGCAGGTCACCGAGAAGATCCAGGATCCCCTGCTCGCGGCGCTGCTGGTCGGCAAGGCGACCGTGGCGGCCGAGCGGGGCGTCGCGCTGTGGGTGTCGGAGCACACACGGCTGCCCGACCGGCTGATCGATCCGCGGGGTCTGGTCACGGTCGTGGGCAACCTGGTGGACAACGCCCTCGACGCTGTGGCCGGCACGCCGCACGCGCGCGTGGAGGTCGAGTTGCGCACGGAGGGCCGTACGGTCGTCCTCAGGGTGCGCGACACGGGCCCCGGAATCCCGGCCGGCCAGCGGGAGCTGGTCTTCACGGAGGGCTGGTCCACCAAGAAGCCGCCCGCGCACGGCAAACGGGGCCTCGGGCTCTCGCTGGTGCGCCGGCTCGCCGAACGGCAGGGCGGCAGCGCGACGGTGGACGCGGCGGACGGCGGCGGCGCGGAGTTCACCGTGGTCCTGCCGGAGGCGCTGACCGAGCCGGAGCTGGAACCGGCGGTGCGCGAGAAGTCCCTCGAGCCCGCTGCCGTCACCGAGGAGGTGACCCGATGATCGAGGTCCTGGTCGTGGACGACGACACGCGCGTCGCCCCGGTCAACGCCGCCTACGTGGCGAAGGTGCCGGGATTCCACGTGGCCGGCGAGGCGCACAGCGCCGCCGAGGCGCTGCGGCAGGTGGAGACGCTGCCGCGGCTGGACCTCGTCCTCATGGACCACTACCTGCCCGACGACACCGGTCTCGCGGTCGTCCGGGAGATGCGCCGGCGCGGCCACCAGGCCGACGTGATCATGGTGACGGCGGCGCGGGACGTGTCGACCGTCCAGGCCGCGATGCGGCAGGGGGCGCTGCAGTACCTGGTGAAACCGTTCGCCTTCGCCGGTCTGCGCGCCAAGCTGGAGGCGTACGCGCAGCTGCGGCGCACGCTGGACGGCGGCGGCGAGGCCGAGCAGGCGGAGGTGGACCGCATTTTCGGCGCCCTCTCCGCGCCGTCGGAGCCGGGGCTGCCCAAGGGGCACTCCCCGACGACGGCCGAGCTGGTACGCCAGTCACTGATGAACGCCGAAGGCCCGCTGTCCGCCCAGGAGATCGCCGAGCGGACGGGGGTGAGTCGGCAGACGGCCCAGCGGTATCTGAAGCTCCTGGAGCGCACGGGACGGGCGCGGCTGACCCTCAAGTACGGCGACGCGGGCCGCCCGGAACACCGTTACGTGTGGGCGACCCGCGGCTGAGCGGAGTCTCTGCTCGACAGGGTCTACTTGGCAGCGTTGACGAACTCGGTCGTGTACGTCTTGCCCAAGTCGACCTTGGCGTTCTTGATGTTGGGGTTGAACGACTTGAGGACCTTCTCAACGGTCTCCGGACCGCCCTGGGGCATCACGCCGTCGTCGGTGAACATCGGCAGGGTGCTCTTGACGGCCTGTGCGTAGAGCGCCTTGTCGCCCTGGGAGTAGTCGGCCGGCATCTTGGCGGCGATCTCGTCGGCGCTGTGGGTGGACATCCACTTGAGCGTCTTGACGAATGCGTTGACCAACTTCTGGACGGTGTCCTTGTGCCCGTTCACCCAGTCCGTCTGCATGTACAGACTTGACGACGGGTACGGCCCGCCCAGCGCCTTCTGCGAGCCCTCGGGGGTGCGCATGTCGATGAGGACCTTGCCGGCCTTCTTGTCCAGGATCGTGGCGACGGTCGGGTCGGTGGTCATGCCGCCGTCGATCGCCCCCTTCTGGAGGGCCGCGATGAAGGTCGGTCCGGCGCCTACGGCGACGGGCGTGAACTCACTGACGTTCACGCCGTTCTTGACCGCGAGGTACTTGGTGAGGAAGTCGGTGGAGGAACCGAGCCCGGTCACGCCCAGCTTCCGGCCCTTGAAGTCCTTGGGCGACGTGAGGTCGCCGGCCGCCTTGTTGGAGACCACCTCGACCTCGCCCGGCGCACGCGAGAACTGCACGACCGACTCCACCGACTTGCCATTGGTCTGCAGGTCGAGGGTGTGGTCGTAGAAGCCGACCGCCCCCTGTACCTGACCGGAGACGAGCGCGGTCTCGGCCTGGACACCGGCGGGCTCGCTGAGGAGCTGGACGTTCAAACCCTCCGTCCGGAAGTAGCCGAGGCGCTGGGTGAGCATCGCGGGCAGGTAGATCACCTTGTCCAGGCCGCCGACCATGATCTTGACGCTCACGCCCTTCCCGCCGCCGGAGTCGCTTCCGGTGTCGGCCGTGGAGCCGGCCACGTCGTTGGCGCAGGCGGTGAGGGAGGAGAGCGCGAGCAGGCCGGCGGCGGCCAGGGAGGCGTATCTGGCGGTCTTGCGCATGCGGTTCACGTCCTTGTGAGAGGGCAGTACGGGGAAGGCGTGGGGGGCCGGTCCGGGAAGGTCGTGGGGGCTGGTCCGGAAAGGCCCGGAGGCGGCCCGGGGAGGGGCCGGGACGGACCGGTGAGCGGCCGATCAGCTGTCGGAACCGGCGGGCTTCCAGCGGAAGATGCGGCGCTCGGCGAAGGTCAGCAGCCCCTCGGCGGCGAGGGCGACGACCGCGAGGATGACCATCGCGGCGTAGACGCCGGCCGCGTTGAAGGTGTTCTGCGACTGCGAGACCAGCAGGCCGATGCCCTTGGACGCGCCGATGTACTCGCCGACGATGGCTCCGATGAGCGCGAAGCCGAAGCTGACGTGGAGGCTGGTGAAGATCCAGGAGGTGGCCGAAGGGATGACCACCTGGAGCGTCACCCGGCGGTCGCTGGCGCCCAGGATGCGGGCGTTGGCCACCAGATTGCGGTCCACCTCACGGGCGCCCTGGAAGGCGTTGAAGAACACCGGGAAGAAGACCAGGACGACGGCGGAGGCGACCTTCGAGGACGGCCCGAGGCCGAACCAGATCAGGAAGATCGGTGCCAGGACGATCCTGGGGATCGAGTTGAGCACCTTGATGTATGGACCAAAGACCTCGGCGAGCAATCTGATCCGCCCGAGTGCGATACCGAGGAGCACACCGCCGGCCACACCGAGGACCCAGCCGAGCAGAGCCTCGTAGAGCGTGTACCAGATCTGTTCGCCGAGGGAGCCGAGCGCCGTCCCGTGCATCACCCAGGTCCAGATCTGGTCCCAGATCTTCGAGGGCATCGAGAAGTTGAACGGATCGATGATCTTCGCCCGGGACAGTCCCTCCCACAGCCCGAGAACGGCCACCAGCAGCAGCACGCGTACGGCGGCGACGAAGGCCTTGCGGCGGCGAGCTGCCTGGGCGCGGGTCTGCGCACGGTTCGTCTTGTTGGCGGGCTCCGTCATGGTCAGGGCGACCTGGGCCTCGGGCATGACGTCAGGCGACATGGGCGGCACCCCTTTCGCGGGTGATGCGGACCTCTTCGCCGAGGGACTCCCAGATCTCGCGGTAGATCTCGATGAACCGCGGCTCCAGGCGCACCGACTCGACCTTGCGCGGCCGCGGCAGGTCGATCTCGAAGACCTGCTTCACGGTCGCGGGTCCAGCGGTCATCACGACGACCCTGTCGGCGAGCGCGATGGACTCCTCCAGGTCGTGGGTGACGAAGACGACGGAGGCGCCCGTGCCCTCCCACAGCTCCAGCAGCTCGTCCGACATCAGTGCCCGGGTCTGCACGTCCAGCGCCGAGAACGGCTCGTCCATCAGCAGGATCTCGGGATCGTTGACGAACGTGGCGGCGAGCGCGACGCGCTTGCGCTGACCGCCGGAGAGCTGGTGCGGGTAACGGTCCTCGAAGGCGGCGAGGCCGACGCGGGCCAGCCACTCCCGGGCCTTCTCCTTGGCCTCGGTCTTCGGTAGGCCCCGGAAGCGGGGGCCCGCCATGACGTTGGACAGGACCGTGCGCCAGGGGAAGGTGGCGTCCTGCTGGAAGACGAAACCGACCTTGTCGCCGACGCCGTCCACCGGCTCGCCGGCCACCAGCACCTCGCCCTCGGTGGGCTCCTCCAGACCGCTGACCAGCGTCAGCGTGGTGGACTTGCCGCAGCCGGTCGGGCCCACGACGGCCACGAACTCACCGCGTTCGACAGTGAGGTCCAGACCGCGCACGGCCGTGTGCCGTCCCCCTGACGGGGTTCTGAAGGTCTTGGTCGCGCCCCGCATCTCGATGGCGGGGCTGGTGTCTGCGCTCATGGCCCGGGACGGTAGGTGTGGCCCCGGCCACTGCAGGAGTCTTGTGAGCACAAGCCGTTCTTTTGCTCGCAGGAGCCTGTTGTGCTCTTTTTGCTCGCGCTACAACTGCGGAGCCGAAACACGGGCTTAACGCTCGTCGGCCTTGGAGGAGAGGCCTGATGATTGACGTCCTGGTCGTGGACGACGACTTCCGCGTCGCTGAGATAAACGCCAAGTACGTGGGAAAGGTTCCAGGCTTCCGGGTGACCGCCCGCGCACACAGCGCCGCCCAGGCGCTGGCCGCCGTCGAACGCGGCACCATCGACCTGGTCCTGCTCGACCACTATCTGCCGGACCAGACAGGTCTCGATCTCGTGCACCGCATGCGGGAGCAGGGCCACGGCACGGACGTCATCATGATCACCGCCGCCAGCGATGTGACGACCGTGCAGCAGGCGATGCGCCTCGGCGCCCTGCACTACCTGGTCAAACCCTTCACCTTCGCGGCCCTGCGGGCCCGCCTCGACTCCTACGCCGCGCTGCGCCGCACAGTGGACCGGGTCGGCGGCCACGGCCTGACCGGGCAGGAGCAGGTCGACCGGATCTTCGGGGCGCTGCGGACGTCTCCCGCACCGTCCGCGCCCGGCCTGCCGAGCGGCCACTCGGAGCCCACGACCGATCTCATCTGCGGCGTCCTGCACCGCGCCGGCCAGCCGCTGTCCGCCCACGAGGTGGCCGCCAGGACCGGCCTGAGCCGCTCCACGGCCCAGCGCTATCTCCGCCATCTGGAACAGGCCGGCAGGCTCCGGCTCTCCCTGAAGTACGGCGACACCGGCCGGCCGGAGCACCGGTACGCCTGGGTGGCGCCGTAGCGATCGGTCCGGCGCGCTACACGGCGCCGGCGCCGGTCAGCGACCGGACCTCCGTCTCGGCGTACCTGGCCCCGTCGGCGACCTCGTCGGAGGTGATCGTGCCGAGCCAGCCGGCGAGGAAGCCGAGCGGAATGGAGACGATGCCCGGGTTCTGCAGCGGGAAGTACTGGAAGTCGACGTCCGGGAACAGCGATGTGGGGCTGCCGGACACCACGGGGGAGAGCAGCACCAGCCCGAGCGCCGGGATCAGCCCGCCGTACACGGCCCAGACCGCGCCGCGGGTGGTGAAGCCGCGCCAGAACAGCGAGTACAGCAGCACCGGGAGGTTCGCCGACGCGGCGACGGCGAAGGCCAGTCCGACGAGGAAGGCGACGTTGAGGTCACGGGCCAGCAGACCGAGGGCGATCGCCACGACCCCGATACCGACCGCCGCCCAGCGCGCGACCGCCACCTCGCTGAGTGCCGTGCCGCGCGAGCTCCGCAGCGACGCGTACAGGTCGTGCGCCACCGACGCCGACGAGGCGAGCGTGATGCCGGCGACCACCGCGAGGATGGTGGCGAAGGCGACGGCGGCGACGGCCGCGAACAGAACAGTGCCACCGGTGGAGCCCGCGCCCCCGCCCAGGTCGAGGGCCAGCAGCGGCACCGCCGTGTTCCCGGCCGTGTTCGACCCGCGCAGCGCGTCCGTCCCCACCACCGCGGCCGCCCCGAAGCCGAGGACGATCGTCATCAGGTAGAAGCCGCCGATCAGCCCGATGGACCACACCGCGGAACGGCGGGCGGCCCGCGCGGTGGGCACGGTGTAGAAGCGGGACAGGATGTGCGGCAGTCCTCCCGTGCCCAGCACGAGGGCGATTCCCAGGCTGATGAAGTCCAGGCGGGCGGTCCAGTTTCCGCCGTACTTCAGGCCCGGCGCCAGGAACGCCCGTCCGTGACCGCTGCGGTCCGCGGCCGTGAGCAGCAGGCGGTCGACGTCGCCGTGGAAGCGGAGCAGGACGAGAATGGTCAGCGCGATCGTGCCGCTCAGCAGCAGCACCGCCTTCACGATCTGGATCCAGGTGGTGGCCCGCATCCCTCCCAACGACACATAGATCACCATGAGCGCGCCGACCCCGACGACCGCCCAGGCCTGCGCTGCTCCGCTCGTCCGTCCCAGCAGCAGCGCCACCAGACTGCCCGCGCCGACCATTTGCGCCACCAGATACAGAACGGACACCGTGACCGAGGAAGTTCCCGCCGCGATCCGCACCGGCCGCTCGCTCATCCGCGCGGCCACCACGTCGGCCAGGGTGAACCGGCCGCAGTTCCGCACCAGTTCGGCCACCAGGAACAGCACGACCAGCCAGGCCACCAGGAACCCCACGACATACAGCATCCCGTCGTACCCGTACAGCGCGATGAGCCCCGTGACCCCGAGGAAGGAGGCGGCCGACATGTAGTCACCAGCGATGGCAAAACCATTCTCCATCGGAGAGAACAGCCGCCCTCCCGCGTAGAACTCCTCCGCCGAACCATGCCGGCGACGACTCACCCACGTCGTGATCCCGAGGGTGACGGCCACGAAACCGCTGAACATCACCAGCGCCAGCGTCTGATGCTCACCGGTCACGAGGCATCTCCCCGCACTTCGCGGGTCAGTTCCTGGGTGTCCCAGCGCAACTCCAGCGCCGCCCGGTCCCGGCGCAGCCGCGCATGCCGGGCGTAGGCCCAGGTCAGCAGGAACGTGGTGAGGAACTGTCCCAGCCCGGCCAGCATGGCCACGTTCACCGCGCCCGCCACGGGCCGCGCCATGAGCCCCGGCGCGGCCGTGGCCGTGACCACATAGCCCACGTACCAGGCGAGGAAGGCGGCGACTCCCGGCACGACGAACCGCCGATACCTGGTGCGCACCTCCTGGAAGGCCGCGCTGCGCTGCACCTCGACGTACACATCGCGTGCGCGAACCGCCGCTTCGCTCAGCTCCCCACGAGCGGGTGGCACCCCCGGCGCCGGCGCACCGGTGCCGTCCAGCTCGCCCCAGCCGGAGGCCAGAGCGTCGTACCAAGGGTCTTCGTACGTCACGTCGCGGGAGGGCGCACCGTGGTCCTGCTGGTTCTCGGCCGAACTCTCGGGACCGTCCCCGGTTCCACGGGCACGACCGTTGCTTGACTGCATGCCCAAGGATGGACAGATCGGGAAGATCCCTGACTCTTCTTCCTCCGGCTCTTCACCCCATCAGGTGATTCACTGGGTGGGCGGCCGCACCAGCCCCTTGCTGTAGGCGTAACGCACCGCCTGCGCCCGGTCCTTGAGGCCCGTTTTGGCAAAGAGGTTGTTGATGTGTGTCTTCACGGTCGCGGTCGACACATGCAGCTTGCGGGCGATCTCCTGGTTGCTGAGCCCTTCGGCGATCAGCAGCAGTACCTCGGTCTCCCGCCCTGTCAGTCCGTCGGGCGGCGCCTCAACGGCCGTCGGCGGGCCGGGCTCGGGCTGTGACAGCCGCTCCAGCAACCGGCGTTGGACACTCGGCGACAGACCGGCATCCCCCGACAGCACGCTCTCCACGGCACGCACGATCTCGTCACCGCCCGCGTCCTTGGTCAGATACCCCCGGGCGCCGGCACGCAGCGCGGGGAACAGCGACTCGTCGTCCGCGTACGTGGTGAGCACCACGACCTGGGTCCCCGGATACTGCGCCCGGATCCGCCGGGTGGCCTCCACACCGTCGCAGCGCGGCATCCTGAGATCCATCAGGACGACGTCCGGGGCCAGTTCCCCGACCAGCCGCACCGCCTCCTCGCCGTCTCCCGCGGCACCCACGACCTCCACCCCGGGCAGCAGCCCGAGCAGCATCACGATGCCCTCCCGGACCACGGTCTGGTCGTCGGCGACCACGACCCGTGCGGGCTTCTTCTCCCCCTCCGTCTCCGTCATACAGGCACCTTCAGCGTCACCGCGAACCCCTCCTCGTCCGGCCGCGCGTCCAGTGAGCCGCCCAGCAGCTCGGCCCGCTCGCGCATCCCCAGCAGACCGTACCCGCCTCCGGATCCCGTGAGCTCGCCCGGCCGTCCGCCCGAGTCCCGTACGTCCAGCGTCACTTCGTGCTCGCTGTAGTCGAGTCGCACGTGCACCTTGGCGCCCTGCGCGTGCTTGCGGATGTTGGTCAGCGCCTCCTGGGCGACCCTGCGCACGGCCTGGGAGGCCTCGGCCGACAGGGGCCTGCGCTCACCCGTCACGGTGACCTCCGCGCCGTCGGCCCCGCTGACGAGCTCGCCCAGGAAATCCTCCAGCGGTGTCAGCTCCCCCCGCAGCGCGGACAGGGCCTGCCGGGTCTCGGCGAGTCCGTCGCGGGCCATGCCACGGGCGGCCACCACCCGCTCCAGGATGCGTTCACGGTCCGCGCCGTTCTCGATCAGTAGCCGGGCGGCCTCCAGGTGCACCAGCTGAGCCGAGAGGCTGTGGGCCAGCACGTCGTGGATCTCCCGTGCGATGCGGGCTCGCTCGGCCAGCGCCGCTGACTCCGCCTCGGCCGCCCGGGCAGCGCGCTCCTGGGCAAGCAGTTGCTGCGCGTGGCCGCGGGCTTCGGCGTCCAGCCGCAGGACGTATCCGGCGAGGGCCATGCCCGCGACCGAGGCGGCCGTGGTCAGCCACACGTCGTTGTTGAATGCGGCGTACGCGGCCAGGCCCACCGAGGTCACCGGAGCCGCGGCCGCGAGCGGCAGCCGCTCCAGGGCACTGATCCCGCAGCCGCACCAGATCACGAGGGCCGGTCCTCTGAACCCCGTGGCCTCAGCCATGACCGCGATGCCCATGATCGCGCCCATCAGCGCCAGGGAGGGCACCAGCCGGTGCTGGTAGGTGGTCCTGAAGAAGGCCCAGGCGAGGAGAGCGGTGACGAGGACCCCGGCCATCGCGGCGAGTCCGCCCCAGGGGCCGATGTGCCTCTGGTTGTACGCGCCCCACAGGAGCATGCCGATCACGAGGATCCTGACGGACCAGGCGATCAGGCGCCGGGGCCGGGAGATTCCCTGGCGGCCGAGCGCCTCCCGCGACGGCCAGCGTGTCCAGGCGTTCTCCTTCACGCGCGCTCCCTCCTGACCGACCGCATGCCGTCACCGTACGCCGGAGTGGGGCCGTTCGCGGTGCCGAGGGACTGCGCCCGCCAGACCAGGATTCCGCCGCGGACCAGCAGGGTGGCGGCGAGAGCGCACATCAGGGCGGAGCTGTCCTGGTGCAGGCCGAGTGCGGCGCCGACGGCGTAGATGCCGATGCGCAGGGCTATGCCCACGATCCATACCGCGACGCTCGCCTTGGTGCTCTTGGTCCACACGACGCCGTCCGGCTCCGTCCAGATGCGGGTCGTCCAGGCCCAGCCGGCGCCGGTGGCCACACCGATGACCAGCTCCAGGGCGAGCAGCACGGCGGATTCCGCACGGTGGTGGGCGTCGAGGATGCCGGGTTCGCGCAGCGCGATGACAGCGAGGATCACGGGGATCAGCCACCAGCGCCGGTCGGTGTTGATCGCGCGGGCGCGGAACTGCCGCGCGATCACTACGGCGGCGACGGCCACGATCACCAGCGCGTTGACGAGCCCGGACATCAAAGCCTCCGTGAGCGAGAAGGTGGTGCCGGGAGCGGGTGCTGCCGACACCTACGAAGCTACGGAAAAGCGCAGGTCGGGAGATCGGAGCCGGGGTGGATCAAGGGTGGAAACCCTGAGCGGCTCGTCTCCACCCACGGGTGTAGACCCGGCGGGTGCACCTACCGGTCCGGGGTAGGGACGGAGATCGGTCAGGGCAGAATGGGCCAGTTTTCCGGCGACCGACCGTGAGCGGCGCGGGCCTCTGGGCGGCAGTGCCCCATGGCCGACAGGGTCGGTGACCGGGTGCACACGACGCCCGGCACCACCGCCGGCGTCCGGTATCCGCCTGAAACACCGGGACCCCCAACTGCTCACAACCGCAGGGCCTGGAATGGGAGGGAGCTGAAGGAAACGCCCACAGACACCCGCGAGCCCCACGCCAGCCGCGCCGGACCAGGCCTTGTCCGGCCCAGCAGGATCATTGTCGCCTCAGGCCCGGCACGATCAGGCCTAATCGGCCTCGGCAGGATCAGCCCACGCGACCGGGAATCGCGCCGGGGGGAGACGACGTAGCCGGACTGCGCGGCGGTTCCGGGCGGTGTGCTCGTCGGGGAGAGAGCAGGCCCACCAGGTCGCCGTCGGCAGGGCGGAATTCTGCCAGCCGCGCGGGAAACGTCGTGGTGGGGCGTCGCGTGCCGCTGTTGGCTGCGAGGCCGGCACCCCGAGGCCGGCACCAGCTCTCTCGTCGCGGTCAAAAACGTCTTCATCGCAGCGGAAGGCGCGGCCGCCGTGTCCAGGTCAGGACCCACCGGCCGCCGCACCCGACCGGCGAAGGGACACCACTCGACGACCGGCGCAAGGCCAACCAGCCGACCGCGGAAGACCACCCGGCTACGGGCCCAAGCCCCTCCGGCCAACCGCAGAAGACCACCAGACCGCCGGCGTAAGCCGACCGCACCGGCCCCCGAAGACCACCCGCCCAACCGAAAAGAACCACCCGGCCAGCGAAGGAAGAGCACTGTCTCCCTCCGCCAGCCACCAATCCCGTCGACGGCCTCGACCAACCAGGTCAGCCAACCCGGGCAACCCCGTCGGCCGAAGCCCGGCGCAGCGGCTACGCGTCGATGCGCGACCGGTCCAGCGTCGCCGCCGAGCTGGAGATGAACTCCTTGCGCGGCGCCACGTCGTTGCCCATCAGCAGGTCGAAGACCTGTTCGGCGGCCTCCAGGTCGGACAGGTTGATCCTGCGCAGCGTGCGGTGACGGGGGTCCATCGTGGTCTCGGCCAGTTGGTCGGCGTCCATCTCACCCAGACCCTTGTAGCGCTGGATGGTGTCCTTGTACCGGATGCCCTTGCTCTGGAACTCCATGAGCTTGTCCCGCAGCTCGCGGTCGGAGTACGTGTAGACGTACTTGTCCTGGCCCTTCTTCGGCTGGACGACCTCGATGCGGTGCAGCGGCGGCACCGCGGCGAAGACCCGGCCGGCCTCGACCATCGGCCGCATGTAGCGCTGGAACAGCGTGAGCAGCAGGCAGCGGATGTGGGAGCCGTCCACATCGGCGTCAGTCATCATGATGATCTTGCCGTAGCGGGCCTGGTCGATGTCGAAGGTGCGGCCCGAGCCGGCTCCTATGACCTGGATGATCGCGCCGCACTCGGCGTTCTTGAGCATGTCGGTCACCGACGAGCGTTGCACGTTGAGGATCTTGCCGCGGATCGGCAGCAGGGCCTGGAACTCGGAGTTCCGCGCCAGCTTGGCCGTACCGAGTGCGGAGTCGCCCTCGACGATGAACAGCTCGCTGCGGTCGACGTCGTCGCTGCGGCAGTCGGCGAGCTTCGCCGGCAGGGACGAGGACTCCAGGGCGGTCTTCCGGCGCTGGGCGTCCTTGTGCTGGCGGGCCGCGACGCGCGTGCGAGCGGCGGCCACCACCTTTTCCATGACGACGCGGGCTTGCGTAGCGGCATCCCGCTTCGTGCTGGTCAGGAACGCCTTCAGCTCCTTGGTGACCACGTTGTTCACGATGCGGCGAGCCGCCGAGGTGCCCAGGACCTCCTTGGTCTGGCCCTCGAACTGCGGCTCGGCCAGGCGCACGGTCACGACGGCGGTGAGGCCTTCGAGGGCGTCGTCCTTGACGATGTTGTCCTCGGCCACCCTCAGCAGCTTCTTGGCGCGCAGCACATCGTTGAACACGCCTGTCACGGACTGTTCGAAGCCCGAGACATGGGTGCCGCCCTTGGGGGTGGCGATGATGTTGACGAAGGACCGGACAGTCGTGTCGTAGCCCGTACCCCAGCGCATCGCGATGTCCACGCCGAGTTCACGGGTGACCTCGGTGGGGGTCATCTGGCCGTGCTCGTCCAGAACGGGGACGGTCTCCTTGAAGGTGCCCTTGCCCGAGAAGCGGAGGACGTCGCAGACCGGCTTGTCGCTCGCCAGGTACTCGCAGAACTCGCTGATGCCGCCGTCGAAGCGGAAGGACTCCTCGCCCTTGCTGCCGCCGTCGCCCAGGCCGACCTCGTCGCGGACGACGATCGTCAGGCCCGGCACCAGGAAGGCGGTCTGCCGGGCGCGCTGGTGGAGGTTCTCCAGGGAGAGTTTGGCGTCCTTGAGGAAGATCTGACGGTCGGCCCAGTAGCGCACTCGCGTGCCGGTACGGGTCCTGGGGATCTTCTTGGTCTTGCGCAGACCGCTCTTGGCCTCGAACTTGGCGTCGGCACCGTCGGCCGCGAAGGCACCGGGCACGCCGCGCCGGAAGCTGATGGCGTGCGTGTGGCCGCCGCGGTCCACCTCGACGTCGAGACGGGCGGAGAGGGCGTTGACCACGGACGCGCCGACGCCGTGCAGACCGCCGGAGGCGGCGTACGAGCCGCCGCCGAACTTGCCACCCGCGTGGAGCTTGGTCATGACGACCTCGACGCCGGACAGGCCGGTCCTGGGCTCCACGTCGACGGGGATGCCGCGGCCGTTGTCGCGCACCTCCACGGAGCCGTCGTCGTGGAGGATCACCTCGATGCGGTCGCAGACGCCCGCGAGGGCCTCGTCCACGGAGTTGTCGATGATCTCCCACAGGCAGTGCATCAGACCGCGGCTGTCGGTCGAGCCGATGTACATGCCCGGGCGCTTGCGCACGGCCTCGAGGCCCTCGAGGACGAGCAGGTGCCGCGCGGTGTAGTTGGAACCGTCCCGGTCTGCTCCTGCCAGCAGCGCTGTGGACGGCACGGACGTATCGGCGGTCACGCGGTTCGCTCCTCGCTGAATTTCAGTTGACCCCCTACTGGGTAAGGGGGCGGCTTCGGTTGCCGCTCAGAGGGTACCGAGGCCTGGTAGAGCCGGTGTAACGCCACCCTCGTCGAGAACTCAGACTAGTCCAGGCTCGCATGCATGTTCGATCCCTCGATGGAGTGAAGTACATATCACGTTCCATTGGAGGCATGAACCATTTAGGCTCCGGGCACGTCCTCATGAACAACAGGCAACCCGGCCTGGAGGACCGAGATACAACACCGCGCGAAACCGTAAGCACCACAAGAGACGCACTACGGCACATTCGCCGCCAACCGGCAGCAGACAGCCGCCCCGGAAGATTTTTTCGAGGAAGAGCCACGAGCGGGAACGTTTTCGGGCTGGTTGGATGTTGACCCTGGTACGACAGCTCGTCGAGCTAGAGAAGAGGCGACGTGACTACTGTTCTGACCCCCGCGAGCCCGTTGACGGCCGCCGATCGCTGCGACCGCTGCGGCGCCCAGGCATACCTGCGCGTCGTCCTGCTCAGCGGCGGAGAACTGCTCTTCTGCGCCCACCACGGTCGCAAGTTCGAGCCGGAACTCAAGAAGATCGCCGCTGAGATACAGGACGAGACGGAGCGGCTCACGTCCGTTCCGAACACCGCTTCCGAAGAAGAGCGCTGAATCTCGCACACACGACGAGCCAGCCCCGGTACAGGCCGGTGAACGGGCGGCCGCTCCTCTCCAGGAGTGGCCGCCCGTGCTCATGTCCCGTACCGGCACCTCAGGAGCGCCCATGGGCCCCTTTCAGACCCCCTGAGGCTCCTTCCAGGGTTCTCACGGCCTCGGAGACGCGTGTGTACACGCCGGGGCTTCCGCGCCTGCCGCAGCCGCTACCCCACGACACGAGCCCGATCAGCCGCCCTCCCGCCACCAGCGGGCCGCCGCTGTCTCCCTGGCAGGCGTCCGGACCGCCGGCGGCCTCTCCGGCGCACAGCATGCTGTCGGCCCGGTAGGTGCCGTCCGGACCGCTCGGATAGGCGCGGGCGCAGAGGTGGTCGGGCAGCACGCGCACGTGTGCGGCGTACAGACTGTGCGCATAGGCGCCTTTGCCGGTCGTGTCACCCCATCCGGAGACCAGGGCCTGCGTTCCCGCCTTGTAGGCCGGATCGCCCGCGCCCGCCATGCCGATGACCGCGCTCTGCGGCAGCGGTTTGGCGAGGGTGAGGACGGCGAAGTCACCGGCGTTGGTCGCGCTGTCGTACCCGGGGTTGATCCGGGCGTCGCGTACGGCGATCTCCTGGCCCTCTCCCGACAGCAGATCGGTGCGTCCCGCGATCACCCGGAAGTCGGGCACACGGTTCGGGGGCGCCCCGAGGACGTCCTCGCTCAGGCAGTGGGCCGCGGTGAGCACCGCCGTCGGTGCGATCGCGACGCCGCCGCAGAACTGGCCCGCCCGCGTACCTCCGAACCGGTCACGGCTGGACAGCGCGACCGTCCACGGGGCCTGGGAGACGTCTATCGGAAAGCCTCCGACCACCACGCTGTCGGCAGCCACGGGTGCCGCGCTCTCCAGCGGTATGGCGGTCATGGCGGCGGCCAGGGCCAGCGGCCCGATCAGTGCCCGCCCAAGGGAACGGCGCATACAGACTCCTCACTCTCGGTGTTACCGGGACACCCAGAGTGATCCACTGCGCCGTGGCGCGCAGCACGAAGGCCCGGCTCCCGCGAGGGGGCCGGGCCTTCGCCGCCGTACGACCGCGACCTAGTCGAGGTAGTCGCGCAGCACCTGGGAACGCGACGGGTGGCGCAGCTTAGACATGGTCTTGGACTCGATCTGGCGGATACGCTCACGTGTCACGCCGTACACCTTGCCGATCTCGTCGAGGGTCTTCGGCTGACCGTCGGTGAGACCGAACCGCATGGAGACGACGCCGGCCTCGCGCTCGGACAGGGTGTCCAGGACGGAGTGCAGCTGCTCCTGCAGGAGCGTGAAGCTGACGGCGTCGGCGGGGACGACGGCCTCGGAGTCCTCGATGAGGTCACCGAACTCGCTGTCACCGTCCTCACCCAGCGGGGTGTGCAGGGAGATGGGCTCGCGGCCGTACTTCTGGACCTCGATGACCTTCTCCGGGGTCATGTCGAGCTCCTTGGCCAGCTCCTCCGGGGTGGGCTCGCGGCCCAGGTCCTGGAGCATCTGGCGCTGCACGCGCGCGAGCTTGTTGATGACCTCGACCATGTGCACCGGGATACGGATGGTGCGGGCCTGGTCGGCCATGGCTCGGGTGATGGCCTGACGGATCCACCAGGTGGCGTACGTGGAGAACTTGTAGCCCTTGGTGTAGTCGAACTTCTCGACCGCGCGGATCAGACCGAGGTTGCCCTCCTGGATGAGGTCCAGGAAGAGCATGCCGCGGCCGGTGTAGCGCTTGGCCAGGGAGACCACCAGGCGGAGGTTGGCCTCCAGGAGGTGGTTCTTGGCGCGGCGGCCGTCCTCGGCGATGATCTCCAGCTCGCGCTTGAGTTTCGGCGCCAGCTTGTCGGCGTTGGCCAGCTTGTCCTCGGCGAACAGACCCGCCTCGATGCGCTTGGCCAGCTCGACCTCCTGCTCGGCGTTGAGCAGGGGGACCTTGCCGATCTGCTTCAGGTAGTCCTTGACCGGGTCGGCAGTGGCGCCGGCCGCGGCGACCTGCTGCGCGGGCGCGTCGTCCTCGTCCTCGTCCGACAGGACGAAGCCCGCGCTCTCGGCACCTTCCGGCTCTTCGGCGACCTTGGTGTCCTCGAGAACCTCGTCCTCGAGAAGTTCGGCCTCGTCCTTCTTGGCCGTGGTCTTCTTGGCCACCGTCTTCTTGGCGACGGTCTTCTTGGCGGCCGCCTTCTTGGCGACGGTCTTCTTGGCCGCGGCCTTCTTGGCGGGTGCGGCTTCCTCGGCGGAATCGGCTGCGGCCGGAGCGACGGGCGCCACGGGGGCGGCCGTGGTGGCGGTGGCCTTCCTCGTCGTCGTCACCGTCTTCGCCGCGACCGTCTTGGTGGCGGTGCGCTTCGCCGGGCTCTTCGCTGCGACGCTCTTGCGGGTGCGCTTGGGCTCTGCGGCACTGACCATCAGCGTCACACCCTCTTCCTCAAGAATCTGGTTGAGGCTGCGCAGTACGTTCTTCCACTGAGTGGCCGGAATCTGGTCAGCTTCGAAGGCCCGACGCACATCGTCGCCGGCGATCTGCCCCTCAGCCTTTCCCCGCTCAATGAGCGCCATGACAGAGACGGACTCGGCGATCTCCGGCGGGAGCGTACGGGATGTGCTGGCCGACACGAACAACCTCTCGGAACGTTGGAAAACGGCTTCCGGCACCGTCCACTTCGGACAGGAGCCGACCACCGGCCTGGGGATGGGCCGACGGCGCGGGCGGGGGCCGGGGAAGGTGCACAGCGCCTGTGATGGCGTCCGTATTCCCTCCGCGGCTGTCACCTCTTAGGTCATCGCGCTGTTCCCACGAGCGTTACGCCCAATCTGCGTGGCCCGAGTCACACCCCGTAAGCGGTCAAAACCGGTCAGACGTGGACAGAGGAGATCACCGTTGCCGCCCTGCCCGGTCGCGCGCATGGCCCGGGGCCCGTCGCGCCGCTGGACCCCGCCGGACCGCACAGGGTCCGGCGGGGTCCAGCGGCGGCCGTCAACGAGCCCGGCGCCGAGACGGTCGCCACGACAGTCAGACTGACGGCACACACCGGCGACCGCACCGCGCCGACCGCGTGAGGTCAGTGCTCACGCGGGGCGGGCACCACGCGCTCGACCTCGGGGTGGACCGTAAGCAGTTGACGCATGGCCGTCTCGGCGGCCGCGCCGTCGCCGGTGCCGAGCGCGTCGACGATCCGCGCGTGCTGCGCGAGCGACGCCTCGTTCGGCCGGTCGCAGCCCGTGACCGGACCGCCCGACACCTGGAGGGCCGCCGAGACGATCCCGGAGAGGTGCTCCAGCATGCGGTTTCCGGCGATCTGGATGAGCAGTGCGTGGAACTCGTTGTCGGCGCGCGAGTACGTCAGCGCGTCGCCCTGCGCCATGGCGTGACTCATGATCTCGACCATGTCACAGAGGCGCTGCTGCACGTCCTCCCTCCCGTGCCCGGCGGCGAGGCGGGCGGCGAGCGGCTCGATCGTCCAGCGCAGCTCACTCAGCTCGCGGCGCTGGTCGTCGCGCTGGGGCCCGAAGGCCCGCCACTCGATGATGTCCGGATCCAGCAGGTTCCAGTCGCTGACGGGACGCACGCGCGTGCCGACGTTCGGGCGGGCGCTGACCAGGCCCTTGGCCTCGAGGACACGGAGGGACTCGCGGACGACGGTGCGGGAGACCTCGAAGCGCTGGCCGATCTCCTCGGGGACCAGCGGGCGATCCGCGCCCAGGTCGCCTGAGACGATCATCTGTCCCAGCTGCTGAACGAGTTGGCCGTGCAGTCCGCGTCCGCGGCTGCCCGCGGCGCGCCGGCCGACGCGGCCCAGATCGGGGTCCGCGCCCTCCCAGGAGGGCGCTCCGACGCGATCGGCCACCTGGGGCTCTGCGTAGGGGTAGCGGTCGAGTTCGCCCGGGCCGGCCAGACCGGAGTCGGTGGAGCGGGCGGCGGTCATCATGGTGTGCGCAAGGGTACTCACGGATCCTTTGTCGGCGCCGCCTCCAACTCCCTTGAGGTCTTTGGTGAAAAGCACACGAAAGGGTGATCGCTCACCCCGTCGCAATTGACGCCTTATCGGAAAGAAATGGGCTTTCGTCGGGGAGTTGTGCACACGGCGGGATCGGAAGTGGACGCACGTCCGTCATCGGAACCGGGTGCGCAGTGTCGCGTACAGATACGCGCACAGCAGCGCCGACAGCGACAACGCCAGTGCGCTGCCCACGGGTTGGGCGAGCACCCGCGCCATCCCGAGCAGGTAGCGCTCACCACCGAAGGGCCACTGCAGCAGGAGGACCTCTCGCATCCGCACCGGGAAACCGGCGGCCATGCGCGGGGCGGGCCCCTGCAGCGCCTCGTGCACGAGCGGGACGACGACAACGGGTACGGCGAGAACGGCGGCCATGCCGCCCGCGGTGGACCGGAACACACCGGCCGCCAGCACACCGGCCCAGGCGCAGCCGACGACCAGACCGAACCAACTCGCGCCCATCGAGAGCCAGTCCGCGGGAACTTGCGTCAGCTCCCGTCCGTAGAGAATGTAGAGCGCTTCGGCATCGCAGCCCACGGTGAGGAAGGCCAGCATGGCCGCGGTGGCCCCGGAGACGAGCAGTTTCGCGGTGAGCAGTCCCAGCCGGCGGGGCACGGTGCCGCGGTCCGCCGCGAGGGCGGGGTGGCGGAACTCGTCTCCGAAGGCCAGTGCACCGAGCAGCCCCGCCGCGAGCGCCGCGGGCGGCAGCGGCAGCTCCCGCGGCCATGCGGCGAACAGCCGCGCCTGCGGGGTGTGCCCGGTCCTGGCCAGCAGTACGGCGGTGAGCGCGGACACCACCAGTACGGCACCGCAGGTGAGGAAGCCGACGCCGATGCCGGCGGCGCGTCGGATCTCGTAGCGAAGAGGGCGCAGGGGGCTGGGGGCGGGGCGGGGGGAGATGGGAGGTGGTAGGGGGGAGAGGGAATCAAGGGAACGTACACCGTCGGGGCGGACAACGCCGGTGGCCCGCGCCTGGCGGGTGCCGGGGTTCCTGGCGCCGGGGAGGCTGGTGCGCAGGGTGGAGATGACCGCAGCCGCAGTGCTCGCGCTGCCGGTCTGCGGTTCCTGGACAGCCGAGGCCGTATCGCACCCGGAGTCCGTGGTGACCGCCGCCTCCGCGGTCCGGCCGCCGTCGACTCCCGCGAGCACTTCGGCGGGCACCACTCCGGCGCCTCCGTCCAGCACGTCGTCATCAGCGGGCCTGTCATCGCCCTGTGCCGCGCTGCCGGTTCCCGGTACCGCGTCGTCCGGTGACGCTCCCTCGGCCGGTACGCCCCGGATGGGTTCCGTGTGCTCCGTCCCCGGCCGGGCCTCGGACGTCTCCTCGAGCGGCGGCTGCTCTCCGCTTGGGGCCTGTGCCCGCTCGCCGGCCAGCGGTTCCTCGCCCGAGGAGACGCTGGACACAGCCCGCTGCGGCGCCGGGGAGTCCGCCGGGGAGTCCTCCCGGTCGCCCACCGAGAAGCCGAACGGCATGACACCCCGTTCCATCCCCGAGGAACCCGACGCCGTGACTCCCGGCTCCCCCGACGAAATTCCGGACGCCATCGAGGCCTGCTCCGACACGGACATGTCCAACCACGGCCCGCCGGACTCAGCCGCCGGTGAACCGGGCGCCGGGACACCGGACACGGAGGCGGCGAGGCCGACCTCCGAGGCACACGTCTCCACCGGCGCCAAGCCATGGACCGTCGGCTCGGGCTCCACGGGTGAAGAACCGGGCCCGGCGTCTACCCGCTCCGCAGGTGGCTCGTTCGCCGCCTCCGCGGCCGCCTCCCCGGACGAGACTGTGACCCCACCGCCGGATACCGGCCCCATGTCGCCGACCTCGTCCGCGAGTTGGTGCACGAGGATGCCGTGGCGGAACGCCGTCTCGCCGACGTCGGCGGTCGTGGAGCCGTACACCGAGAGGCGATTGCCTCCCTCCCGCACGACCTCGACGGACCGGCGCCCGGTGCGGGCCTCCTTGGTGAGCAGGGCCGCGAGGCGTGTTGCGTGCGGGCTGCGGACGGCCACGCGCGGACGCAGCCGGGTACGGGCGAACTCCCTGGCCTCCTGATCAGCCACGAGTCTGCCGCCGTCGAGGGTCACGACCCGGTCGGCCGTGCGGGCGGCCTCCTTGGGGTCGGCCGTGGTGAAGAGCACCGTGCCACCCTGGCCGGCGTGCGCGCGCAGCATGCCGTGCAGCCATTGCGCCTCACGGACGGAGAGACCGTCGGTGGGCTCGTCCAGTACGAGCGTGTGCGGGTCGGGCAGCAGAGCGCACGCCAGGCCGAGCCTGCGGTCCATCCCGCGCGACAGCGTGCCGAGGCGTTCGTCGCGGAAACTGACGAGGCCGACCACTTCGAGGACCTCGTCGGCCCGTCGCGCCGGAACTCCCGATGCCGCGCACAGCATGCGCAGATGCCCGCGGACCGAGCGGGCCGGGTGCCCCGGCACATCGCCGAGGAGCACGCCGACCTCCCACGAGGGATGGGCGATCCGATGCAGGGGCCGCCCTCTGAAGTAGGTGGCACCGCGCCCATGTTGAAGCTCGAGCATCAGTCTGAGCGCTGTCGTCTTGCCCGCGCCGTCGCCTCCGAGCAGCACGGTGACATGTCCCGCGCACGCTTCGAAGGAGAGGTCGTCGACGGCGGGCGGGTGCGCCTTGCGGGGATTGCTGGTCAGTCCGAAGGCCTCGATCACCTGCAGCAAGATAGCGCGCGATGTCCGTTTTTTCGGGTATCACTCGATCTGCTACCACACATACTGCCGATAGACCCGGTTCACGTCCGCCGTTCGCGTGAATCGACGCCCCGCCCGCGCGGTCGGCCCACCTGATCGTCCGGGCACGCGACCCCGAGTACGCCTCAGACCTCGGGGCGCAGCATCGGCGGGTTGAGCAGGGTGGCACCGCCCGCCCGGAAGAGCTGTGCCGGTCGACCGCCCTGGCGCGTGGTCGTTCCTCCGGTGGGGACGAGGAATCCGGGGGTTCCGGTGACCTTGCGGTGGAAGTTGCGCGGGTCCAGGGCCACCCCCCACACCGCCTCGTACACCCGGCGCAACTCGCCGACGGTGAACTCGCTCGGACAGAACGCGGTGGCCAGCGACGAGTACTCGATCTTGGAACGCGCCCGTTCCACCCCGTCGGCGAGGATCTGGGCGTGATCGAAGGCGAGCGGTGCCACGGGCTCGCCGTCGCGGCCGTAACCGCTCTGCTGGAGTAGTTCCTCGACCGGTGCCCAGCGCGCGTTGCTGGCGTCGCCTCCCGCACGCGGGGCGGGCAGGTCGGGCGCGAGCGCGAGGTGCGCGACGCTCACCACGCGCATGCGCGGATCCCGCTTGGGGTCCCCATAGGTCGCGAGCTGCTCGAGATGAGCCCCGTTGTCCTGGGCCGGGGCCGAGGGGTCGTGTGCACACAGCCCGGTCTCCTCGGCGAGCTCGCGCGCCGCCGCCTGGGAGAGATCCTCGTCGGCCCGTACGAAGCCTCCAGGCAGTGCCCAGCGCCCTTGGAACGGTGGCTCGCCCCTGCGGACCGCCAGCGCGCACAGGGCATGGCGGCGCACGGTCAGCACGACCAGGTCCACGGTGACGGCGAAGGGCGGAAAGGCTGACGGGTCGTAGGGCATGCCGCGATCATAGTCGTCTTCCTGACGATAAACACTCTCTTCCCCGGCCGCATCGATGGTGGTTCCGCTTCGTTCTGGTATGGGGCGCCGGACCGGCTCCTCGTCTTCACCTCCGTGGCGTCGTACGAGGTCACACTCCCAGTTGCAGGCCGTCCGCCGCCTCCTCGACCATGGCGAGCCCCAGCCGGCTGATGCGGACGGCGAACGGGGCGCCGGCGACGCGCAGCCCGGTGAGGCCGAGTTCACCGAGCGGCGCGCTGCGCACGGGGCACAGGGTGACCGTGCGGGCGGGGGTGTCGGGGCGGATGCCCGCGAGCGAGGTGAGAACCATGATCGCGGACGCTGCCGCGGTAGCCGCCGGCCGGCAGGCCGCGGGATGCGGGAGAGGAGCGCTTGCGGCGGAGCGCTGCTCTCCGGCGAACATCTCGCGCAGCCGGTGGTCGAAGTGTTCCGCCGCGTCAAGCAGTCCCTTCAGCAGGCCGCCGGCTTCCTTCTCGAAGCCGGCGGCGGCCAGTCCGGCGATGGCGACTGCGGTGTCGTGGACCCGGACGGCTCCGGTCCGGTGGCCGAACCGGTTGTACCGCCTCCTTGGCGCCGAGACCCCGCAGTCCCCAGCCCGCGTCCATGGCGGGGGCCCCGAGCAGCCGGGCGAGGTGTGCGGTCTGTGCGGAGTCGAGCAGGCCCGGTGCGAGCCGGCCGGAACCGAGCAGGCCGGTGTCGAGGAGGTGGACTGCCGCGGAGCCCAGGTGCGGCACGGGTCGGCCATCCGGTGCCAGGGCCGCGGCCGGACGTCCGCCGCCGAGGTCCTCGACCCAGAAGTCGGCCCGGAATGCCGTCTGCAGGGCCTGGGCCCACTGACGCAACTCGGTGGCGCCAGGGCGGTCGTAGGCGTCGAGGAGGTCGGCACCGAGCATGGCCGCCCGATGCGCGTAGGCCTGTGTCGCGCAGCGGGCCGGGCCCCCGGGCTGGGGATCGCGGAGGTAGGGACGCTCGCGGACGGTCGTCCGCAGCCAGGTGAGGCAGCGTTCTGCCGCAGGCAGCAGCTCGCTTGTCTCCTGCTCGGGCAGTCCCCAGCGGCGGGCCTCGGCGAGCAGGGCGGGGAAGAGCAGTGTGGCCTCCGTACCCGTACAGCCGGGCGGAAGGAGGGGGCCGGCGTCGCGTCGTGGCCCGGGGATCATGCCGGCCTGTGGGCTCCGGTCCGGAAGCTGGGTACGGGCCAGGGTACGCAGGGTGCTCGCGGCGAGCCGAGTGCCGAGCGGCAGGGCCATGCGGGCCGCGGCCAGGGCCTCGGCAGGGGACATTCCGCAGCGCCAGGGCACGCCCGCCGCAAGATGGGTGTCGTAGGGGTGGGCGGGGTTCCGCAGAAGAAGCGCCTGGAGATCGGCGATCGCCCAGTCCAGTACCGGGGCTACGCGGGGGTCGTCGCCCCTCGCCCGGGCGGGGGCGAACGGGCTGGTCGTGGCCTGTGCCGCCGCCCGCAGGGGGCCGGCGCCGTCGAGCCGCACCCTCAGTTCCACGGCTGCCGTACCGCCCGGCGAAAGTTCCAGCTCCCAGCGCAGCACTCCGGCGGATGCGAGAGCGTCGGCGGGAGGCGGGTCGGCGATGACGGAGGCGGCGGCGCCGGCTGTGGCCCAGCGCAGGCCGGAGTCGTGGACGGTGGCCGGGAGTTCGGGGCCTGCCCTGCCGGAAGCGATGGCGCCGAGGTCGGCGAGGTCCGTGCCAAGGGCGACCTCGACGGGCAGCCTCAGCGGTCGCACGGCGGCACTGCGGAGCGTGATCCGCTCGGTTCCGTCGGCACGACGGGTCCGCTCGACCACGACATCCGGATCGAGCCTCCTGTCGGGGAAGCCCGCAGTGTCCCCACGAAGCGGGCACTGTCGGCACCGGTCATCCTGGCCAGCACGGCGAGCGGTTCGCGTCCGGCGACGCGCACCTGACACCGCGACAGCAGGCGCCTGCCGGCACGGTAGAACCCGTCCAGTCCCCGGCCGGTCAGTTGTCCGCCATCGGAGATGGCGAGACCGGGCAGGGCGACGCAGATCAAGGCGGTGTGTGTGGGCGGCAGCTCGGGCGCCGGTCGACTGCCCTGCGGTGTGCGCACCGACGGGGCCACGGCGGACCGGCGGCCGCAGCTCGGGGCCGGGGTGAGTACCGGCGAGTCGCCTCGGCCCTCAGCCGGAGCCTGCACCGGTGACCTGCCCTGGCCTGGCACGGGCGTCGACGCCGGTGGCCTGCCCTGGCCCGTCGAGGAGTTCGCCCGAACGTCCCTGGCCGCCGGCGACGCGCCGATGATCAGCCGTTCGGTGACCTCGGCACCGTCCGGCGGCGACCACGCACCCCTGTCCCAGGGCGGACGTTCGTCATCGACGGCGGAGGGCGGAGTCGGCTGCTGGTACATGGGATTGCTTCCTCCGCGCTGGCGGCGCCTCGAACATGCTGGGCGACCCGTGGGACGCCCCGGCGGACAAGGGTCGTACGGCGGCAGGGCCCGTCCAGGCGTTCCGCCACTCAGGTGAACGGAGGGGGACTCGTCCGGGTCACGGCTCGCCTCGGAGAGGCCGACCGGATGGCGGCGCAAGAGAGGAATGGTGTCGCTCAAGACCGTCGCGAGCCGCTTCCGCCCATGGGCACGCGATGGCCCTTCGTATGCGCGCCGAGCAGTCGGGGATGACCGATGGACCCGGTCGGCCAGACGGCCCAGAAGTGCGCCACCGCCACGGCAGCCGAACCGGCTCGCGTGAGATCGGTTCCGGAACAGCCTCCAGGGGCGTGTGCGGCATCCCGGGGGTTCCGTTGATGCCTCACGCGTCTCCTCCCTTGGGCAGACCTGCTGCTCGGCCAGGCACCCGCCCCTGCTCCCCCGCATAGCGATCAACCTTCCTCTTCGGGCTTGCGGTGGTCGTTCTTCGACAGGGCTGCGCCGGTCGTGGTGCCGCCCGGTTCCGTCGCTCGGGTGCGTGTGCTGCCGAGGCCGCGGCTGCCGGGGCGCGAGGGTTCGGCCGCCAACGAGCCGGGGTGGGAACGGGCCGGCCTCCGCCGTCCGCCCGTGGGCCTGGCCGCGCGAGGGGCATCGCCCCCGTCGGCGGATCGAGCACGGCGTCGTCGGCGCATGCCGGTTCCCCGGCCCGCTTCGGCGCCCCGGTCGTCCGCTCCGGCGCTCGCGTGCGTCGTGTCTTCGGTTGCCGGGAGCTCGGCTCGAGCCGTTGTCTCCTCCGCGTGCGGCTGTGAGCTCGTCTCCGCCGGCGTACAACTCGCGCGATCGGCAGGGGCCCCGCGCAGGCAGCGGCGGACCGCTTCCGGGTCGAGGCCTTCGTTGCAGGCCTGGTGCAGGAGCCGGGCGAACAGATAGTCGGGATCCGCACCCAGCGCCATGGCCAGCGCTTCACGAGCCTCCAGCTCGTCACCTGTCGACCAGGCGACCCAGCCGGCCAGGGTCAGCGGGGCCGCGGCGTGCTCGCCGTAGGGTCCGACGCAGCGGCGGGCCAGGGCACGCCAGAGCCGGAGGGCCGGCCCCGCCTCGTCGCCCTCCATCCACGCGGCCGCCCTGTCGCGGGTCGTGCGGTCCTGGAGCCCGAGGATCAGAGTCGCCGCCTCGTCGTGGGCGAGCAGGCGGTCGTCGCGCAGGTCCGCCGGATGGGTGCCGGACACCGGTGCCGCGGCGGCGAAGCGGTGGATGATCCGCTCGGCGAGGTCCAGGGTCTCCTCCGCCACTTCCGCGCGGGACGCCTCCTCGAGAATCCGGGGCACCAGGGTCATACCGGCCGCGTCGAGGGCGATCTCCTGCTCCAGAGCCGCGGTCGTCTCCCAGGGCTGCAGCCTGGCACGCAACTCCCTGAGTGTGCCGCGCACTTGGATGCCTGCGTAGGTGGCCGCGGCGGCCAGGACGGAGGTGCCGGGAAGGCCCATGGGCGAGCCGTCCTCGGGGCAGCAGCTCTCGATCGGGCAGCAGTACGACCAGAAACGGCCGTCGGAGATGCACAGTGCCTCGATGACCGGCACGTCGAGATCGCCGCACTGGGTGCGCAACAGGTGGGCCAGCCGCTCGAGCCGCCGTTTGACGTCGCGGCCTGACTCTCCCGGGGCCGGTTCCTGGCAGACGTAGGCGACCATCTGTTCGGGCCGGGCGCCCCGCCGTTCACTGCCGGTCACCAGTCCGTGGGCCAGCTGGCGTGCGGCCGCCTCCCAGTCCTCCTCGTTCGGCGGGATGCCGAGCCGGGCCCGGCCGCCGAACCTGCCCCGGCTTTCGCGGTCGTGCAGGGCCACCAGCACCATGCTGTCCTCCGGCCGGTAGCCGAGGAGGTAGGGGAGGGCGTCGGCCAGCTCGGCCGGGGTGCGCAGGGTGACCTGCGTGTCGTGCGCGGACGGGCCGGTGAACGGCTCCTGCCCCGAGATGTCGCTGTTTTCGAACGGTCCGGTGGTTTCGCTGTGATTCGTCATGCGCAGACGATCTCGCGGATCTTGCGATTCCGGTTGAGCCTGTGGACAAGTCGGATCAGGGACACGACAAGAGCGGCCTGGTTGTCCACAGCCCGCGGCAGTGGCCCGCCCGATTGTCGGTGCCGTCCTGTTGTATGGGACGCATGGAGCACACGAGCAACGCGGATCTCCGGGCGCAGGCTGACGCCGTCCTCGCCCGGCTTGTCGGGGATGCCACGGGCGCGGCCCGGCTGCGCGAGGACCAGTGGCGGGCGATCGAGGCGCTGGTCGCCGAGCGGCGCCGGGCCCTGGTCGTGCAGCGCACGGGGTGGGGCAAGTCCGCGGTCTACTTCGTGGCGACCTCGTTGCTGCGCGCCAGAGGCAGTGGACCCACGGTGATCGTCTCTCCCCTGCTCGCGCTCATGCGCAACCAGGTGGAGGCCGCGGCCCGGGCCGGCATCCACGCCCGCACCATCAATTCCTCCAACACCGAGGAGTGGGACGCCGTCCAGGCCGAGATCGCGGCAGGCCAGGTCGATGTCCTGCTCGTCAGCCCGGAGCGGCTGAACAACCCGGACTTCCGCGACCAGGTCCTGCCGAAACTGTCCGCCGCGACCGGCCTGCTGGTCGTGGACGAGGCCCACTGCATCTCCGACTGGGGTCACGACTTCCGCCCCGACTACCGGCGGCTGCGCACCATGCTCGGCGATCTCCCGCCCGGTGTTCCCGTGCTGGCCACCACCGCCACGGCCAATGCCCGGGTGACCGCGGATGTCGCCGAGCAACTGGGCACCGGCGGCACATCGGACGCACTGGTGCTGCGCGGTCCACTGGACCGGGAGAGCCTCGGTCTCGGCGTACTGCGGCTGCCGGACGCCGCGCACCGGATGGCCTGGCTCGCCGACCACCTCGACGACCTGCCCGGCTCCGGCATCGTCTACACGCTCACCGTCGCCGCCGCCGAGGAGGTCACCGCGTTTCTGCGGCAGCGCGGGCACACCGTCACCTCGTACACGGGCAAGACGGAGAACGCCGACCGTCAGCAGGCCGAGGACGATCTGCTCGCCAACCGGGTCAAGGCGCTGGTCGCCACCTCCGCACTCGGTATGGGCTTCGACAAGCCGGATCTCGGTTTCGTGGTCCATCTCGGCTCCCCCTCCTCCCCCATCGCCTACTACCAGCAGGTCGGCCGGGCGGGCCGCGGCGTCGAACACGCCGAGGTACTGCTGCTGCCGGGGAAGGAGGACGAGGCGATCTGGCAGTACTTCGCGTCGCTCGCCTTCCCCTCCGAGGAACTGGTCCGGCGGACACTGGACGTCCTCGCCCGGGCGGACGGCCCCCTGTCGCTGCCCGCGCTGGAGCCCCTGGTCGAGCTGCGCCGCTCCCGGCTGGAGAGCATGCTGAAGGTCCTCGACGTGGACGGAGCGGTCCGCCGCGTCAAGGGCGGCTGGATCGCCACCGGCCAGCCCTGGTCGTACGACACCGAGCGCTACGACTGGGTGGCTCGGCAGCGAGCGGCCGAGCAGGAGGCGATGCGCGCCTACGCGTCCACCACCGATTGCCGGATGGAGTTCCTGCAGCGCCAACTGGACGACGAGGGTGCCAAACCCTGCGGTCGCTGCGACAACTGCGCCGGCCCGCGCTTCACCGCCGACACGTCCACGGCGGCGGTGGACGCCGCGCGCAGCGACCTGGGCCGGGCCGGCGTCGAGGTGGAGCCCCGCCGCATGTGGCCGACGGGCCTGCCGGCCATCGGCATCGATCTCAAGGGACGCATTCCGGCCGGTGAACAGGCCTCTTCGGGGCGGGCTCTGGGTCGACTGTCGGACATCGGCTGGGGCAACCGGTTGCGTCCACTCCTCGCACCGCAGGCGCCGGACACCGCTGTGCCGGACGATGTGGCACGTGCCGTGGTCGGTGTCCTGGCCGACTGGGCGAAGGGCCCCAGCGGCTGGACCTCCGGTGTGTCCGACGCCCAGGCCCGGCCGGTGGGCGTCGTCACCGTGGCCTCGCGAACCCGGCCCTTGCTGATCCACTCCCTGGGCGCCCGGATCGCCGAGATCGGCCGACTGCCGCTGCTCGGCTCGGTGGAGTACGCCGAGGACGTGCAGCGGGTGTCGCGCAGCAACAGCGCGCAGCGGCTGAAGGCCCTCGACGGTGCGCTGACGGTACCGCCCGCCCTCACCGCGGCGCTCACCGCGGCTGGCGGCCCGGTGCTGCTGGTCGACGACTTCACGGATACAGGCTGGACGCTCGCGGTCGCGGCACGTCTGCTCAGAAAGTCCGGCGCGCGGGCGGTGTTGCCGCTGGTCCTGGCCGTCCAGGGCTGACCGCGTGCCCGCAACGGCCGCCGTACAGTGACACGGTCCGGCGCCTCAGGCGTCATCGGGCTGAGCTTTGGGTATGGATATAAGCCACGCACCAGCAGATAACAGTCGGTGGCCCCAATTGCTCGTTGCCGCATCCAAGTTCGGCAGGAAGAATTGAGGTCCGCTCCCCGCGCGGCTCGCCCGTGATCGGTCGGGCTCTGCTGCGGTGCGCGGTCCCTCGAATCCGACCTCGCCCGCAGTGTGGGCGCGTAGCCGAAGGGAGGAACGTGACCTTCGGATTCGCCTCGTCCTCGGCGGCCTCGTTGTCGACCTCCGCGTCCGCCGCTTCCGCCAGTCGCCTGCTCGAGCCGGCCGAATGGGCCGCCGCCGGAATCCCTCTGCTGAGCAACCCCCGTGAGGTCGTCAGCGGGCTGCACGCCCGCCATCGGCCGAGGCCCTCCACGGCGATCGTGGCAGTGCTCGATCCGGACGAGCGGTTGTGCGCCAGCGCGTCGTTCACGCGTCGGCCGGCCCCGGCCGACGGCTGGATGTTCCGCAACGCGCTGCTCGCGCAGCTGCGCCGGGTGATTCCGCACGACCTGAGACGCCGGACCCCGGTGCGCACGGCCATCCTCGTCTACTGCCGTGAGGGGGATGCGCGTTGGACGGAGGAGGACGGCGCCTGGATGTGGGGCCTGCGTGACGCCTGCACCCTGCACGGGCTGCGGTGCGGGGCGTACATCACGCTGACCCACGAGGGCTGGCAGGTGCTCGGCGAAGGACGCAGCGGCCGCCGCCCCAACGCCGACTCCGCACCCGAACCCTTCGCCACATCCGAGACCCCGCCGCTCGCGCCGCGCACCGGCGGACCCGTCTCCGAGGTCCTGCGCCGCGCGGCGGCTCGCTGAAGGGCACGGCAGGACGCCGGGTCTGCGCCCGACCGCCTTCCGGCCACCGCCTGGCCCGCACGGACGGCTAGCCGACCACACTTCGCTCGGCCTCCAGGTCGCCCACGCCACGCCGGCCGGACCGGGCCGTGCTTCGAGGAACGCAAGGGTCGCCCGTGCCCGAAGCGCCGCAAGAGCCACACCTTGCCCAGGGGCACACGGTCGTGCTGGGCCGAGCAGGCGGGAACCGCGCCACATCCGGCAGCCGTACGAGCCCTACGAGCCACGAGAGCCACACCCCGAGCGGCTGGGGCCATGGCTCTGCGGGCGGCAGCGTCACTGTCCGGCCTCGGCAGGGCAAGCAGCGCAAGCCGGGGTCCAACCTTCGCCCTGCAGCCGCTGCCCCGCACCTGGCGTCTCGGCATACTGCCGGGAAGCCGTCCGCTCGAGGAGGTCCGGCGGTCGTGCGGGCACGCCAAAGGCCACGCCGTGCGGATTCCGCCGGGGCGGTTCCTTTGTCACCCCGGTGCCCCGCGGGGCCGGACGAGGCTCAGACGCCTGCGCCCAGCACCGAGTTGATCTGCTGCGGGTCGCCGCAGACGATCAGCAGGGCACCGGCCCGGGTGTGGGCCAGCGGAAGGGCCGAGGCAGCAGCGGAAGCAGGGCCTCCGTTGACGGCCACGACGACCACGGGGCGGGACCCGGCGCGGGAGGCGATGGCGGCGTCCGCGTAGAAGACGTCGTCACCGGCGTCGTGCTGCGCCCAGTAGGAAGCTTCACCGAAGGACAGCTCGTGCTCCGCCCACGGGTGCTGGGAGCCCGTAGTGATCACGAGCACGTCGCCGGGGGCACGGCCCGAGTCCAGCAGCAGGTCCACCGCCTCATCGGCGGCGTCGAGCGCGCCCTCGGCCGAGGCCGGGATCAGCTGGATCTGCGGGGTGGCCGCCGAGGCGGCGGGAGCGACCGGGCCGGACTGGCCCGGTTTGGCCGGAGCCCCGTCACGCGGCGCGCGCTGCACCGGCGGCGCCGGCCGCGGAGGGCCGGGACGACCGGGGCGGGACGGAGCCGCGGGGCGGGGGCCGGGTACGGGACGGGGGGTCGGCGCGGTACGGCCACTGGCCGGAGTGGCGCGGGGACCCTGGGCACTCTCGTGAATCTGAGGCTCCTCGGGAATGAGAGGCATGAGCTGATATCTATCAAACGTTGGTGCGGTGCGGATGGCCGGGTGGCACATCAGTGCGAGCGGAACCGTCAGAAATCGAAGCCGAGCTGACCCTCGATTTCCGGAACGCTTCCGTCCGCCCAGCTGCGGACCTTCTTGAGGTGCCGCCACTGAGGCAACGCATCAAGATACGCCCACGACAAGCGGTGGAGCGGAGTGGGCCCCCGCTCCTCCAGTGCGGCCTTGTGCACGGGCGACGGATACCCGGCGTTGTCCGCAAATCCGAAGTCTGCATGGTCGACACCCAGTTCGGCCATCATTTTGTCGCGCTGAACCTTGGCGATCACCGACGCCGCCGCGACGGCCACGCACGACCGATCACCCTTGATCACCGTGCGCACCCTCCAGGGGGCGCCGAGGTAGTCGTGCTTCCCGTCGAGGATCACGGCGTCGGGACGGAGGGGCAGGGAGTCCAGGGCGCGGACCGCGGCGAGCCGCAGTGCGGCCGTCATCCCCAGGTCGTCGATCTCCTCGGGGGAAGCATGCCCCAGCGCATAGGCCGTCACCCATGCCCGCAGGACCTCCGCCAGTTCCGTGCGCCGCTTGATCGTGAGCAGCTTGGAATCGGTCAGCCCCTGGGGCGGGCGGCGGAGTCCGGTGATCGCGGCACAGACGGTGACAGGTCCGGCCCAGGCGCCGCGCCCCACCTCGTCGAGACCGGCAATGACCTTCGCTCCGGTCGTGGCGCGCAGGGAGCGCTCGACGGTGTGAGTAGGAGGTTCGTACGGCATCGCGCCCTTAGCGTACGCCGCCGGGGTCGTCGGCCGACACCCCGGTCGCCTCACCGCCACAGGGCTCAACGACGTGCGGGATCAGCTTCCGTAGGGCCGCAGCAGCGGGAGCATCAGCTGGTCGATCATCTCCTCGAGATCCTGATCACTCCATTCGCTGGCGCACATTTTCGAGCGGTACATCATCATGGCCGGGATGGCGTCGAAGACGTAGCCGTTGGCCGCGTCCGGACGCACTTCCCCCCGCTCGATCCCTCGGGTGATGACCTCACCCAGGAGCTTGACGGTCGGCTCCACCACTCCTCCGACGATCACGCCCTGGAAGCGCTCCGCTTGGATCTGATCGCATTCGTGAATCACGGACCGCAGCGCCACACCGGGAGGCGAGTACATGATCCGACGCACCTGCCGGCACAGGGCGAGGAGGTCCTCGCGCACACCGCCGAGGTCCGGAGCCGCCTCCACCCGGGGCAGTCCGGCCACCAGGGCGTCCGCGACAAGGTCCTCCTTGGAGGGCCAGCGGCGATACACCGCGGCCTTGCCGGTCTGGGCACCGGCGGCGACTCCTTCCATGGTCAGCCCTTTCCAGCCGACCTCACCGAGCTGCTCCAGCGCGGCTTCGAGGATCGCGCGTTCCAGCACCACGCCGCGCCGACGAGGGGAAGCCGCCCGATCGGAAGCGGCCGTCCAGCGCGAGGTAACCATCTGTGTCTCTCCAACATGCAAGGGAAGCGGGGATTCCGGGGGAAGGGTGCGCCGCGCTGCAGCAACAGGGGGACGCGAGGCGGCGCACAGGCTTGAGTGAACGCTTACGTTCACTGTCGGGGACTCGCTGCCGTGGACGCGACAGTGAACGCAATCGTTCACTAACGTCTTTACGGAGGACCCATAGTGACGACCTCTCAGCTGCTCCAGGAACCAGAACCGGGCGTGGCCCGCCGGGAGGGGCATCCCGGTATCGCACTCACCGTCATCACGGCCTGCCAAATCTTGGTGGTCCTCGACGCGACCGTTCCACCGCGCGTTTCGCCGTCCCTGTCATTGTCATCGTCCGTGTGAAACAAGCGAGGATCGACCACGCCCTCGACCAGCATGTCAGGCAACGGCGGCTCTTTCGATGGTTCGAGCACCGGAACGGCTGGAATCGCCACGCACTCCATCAGGGTCTGCACCATGCACTCCCGGATACCGAGCGCGTTCCAGCGGTCCGGCGACTCATGGGCGGCCTCGTTCTGGCGCTGCCGTGCGACGACCTCCTCCCGGAGTCGGCGCAGCTGACCGAATTCGGCATTCATGGGGCCGGCGGCCTGGGTCACCCTGGGTCGCGGCGCCCTGATCCAACCCTTGCTGCGCGGCGGGGATTGACATGGGCCCATTCCGAGCCAGATCAATCAACGTGTCCGGGTCCTTGAGGAGCCGGCCGCCATGCGGTCCGTCTCAGGCTTCTGGGGCTCACCGAGGAAGCCCGCCGGCTGAACGAGCAGATCGTTTCGGCCCCCGGTGCGAGGCTGGGTCCCGATCATCCGAATGTCCTGGCCTGTGCCACCAACCTCGCCGCTGACCTTTACGAGCTGGGTGAGGCCCAGGCGTCCGTCGATCTCAGCACCCACACCCTGGAGCAGAGCCGGTGGCGGCTCGGCGAGGACCACCCGGCAACCCTTGCCACGCGCGTCAACCTCACGCTGGGGCTTCAGCTGCTGGGCCGGTCCGATGAGGCCGACACCCTGCGGGCACGCTGGGACGCTTCGAACGAGTACTCGGCACCGACCATCCGGCCACTCGCGCTGCGGCCGACGACAAGCTCGCCAACTGCGACATCGATCCGATGCCTCTGTAACGGCACGGGCCGGGCCCTGCCTGTTCGCCGGTCCGCGTCAGGATTCCTCGCACACCGCGGGATTCCGCCCGATCCAGTCGGCCACCTCGACAGGATCGGGCGACCGCCCACACCACTCATGTGCCTGCCGGTGCACTGCCCGGACCGCCTCCGGACGGCGCACCAGGGCTTGCGCGGCAGCCGGGTTCGCCGGCCTCTGCCAGCGACAGCCCCAACCCCGCCCAGGCCGACGGTAGTTCGGGGTATCCGACGAGCGTATTCACGTAGCCGCTCACGGCGCGGTCAGGTTCACCGCGGAGCAGGGCGACGTCGGCAGCCACCAAGGCGCGCGGCCGGGATGCGGCATCGCTCACAGCGCGCGCCCGGGCGAGCAACGCTTCGGGTGCCGCCAGCCGTAGGCGCCTCAGCTCGCCGCGCGCATCGGGAGAGCCCGTGCGCGGGTCGGGGAGCGGCCAGGAGCGGACACCGGGCGCCGTGCGCGGATCCGCCCCGTGCAGCCATGCCTCAGTGAGCGCCCGCACCTGACCTGGATCCGGCCGCGTGTGCCGGGCCCGCCGGACGGCCCGTAGATCTGCCGCTTCCGCGCGGGCCAGGTGCCGAGGTCACGGCGTGGCCCGTGCCGCCGGATCGTTCGAGGCGGCGCTGGAAGGAGTGCGCACCGCGGCAGCGTCCACCCTGCGGCGGATGAGCAGGCTGCCCCAGCGCCCGGACGAGGTCACCGTCGAATTCGGCATCCAACTCGACGCGGAGGTCGGTGCCGTCCTGGCTCGCACGGGGCACAGGGCCACATCCAGGTACAGGTGACATGGCGCCGGAAGGACGCGGACGACCGAGCCGACACCATCAGGTAGTGCTTCGCCGTGTGTGCCCGCTCACTCGAACCCGAGATCATCAGATCCCGAGCAACGAAGAGGCGGGGTGACGGGGTGCGGCATCGGTCGGCCGTGTCAACTCCGGGCGGGGCCTGGAGGCGACCGCGTACCACCCCGGCAGGGGAAGCCGGCAGAACTTGCCGTCGTTGCATCCGGGCTGCCGGCTCAGGCACAGGGCACCCGCCGTTGCGCTGTGCACGGGCGGGCGGCGCGCCCCACACACCGCCAAGGGCCCCGGCGGCGTGTGGGGCCTGGCCGAGCTGCCGCAGCGCTAAGAGGACGGGGCGTGCCCACGTCCCATGGTCGTCCGGCCGACGGTGAGGAGTGGGCGAAGTACGACGGGCGGCCTTCGATCCCTCCGAGGTCACCCGGGCACTCGCTGAGGTTCGGCTGAGACGGGCGGCGGGCACGCGCTGAGCACGCTCCTGTTCCCGCCCGAGAATTCCCAGGAAACCGGACGCGGGCACTCCGTCCAGATGCACGAGAGCCCCGACCAGGCCGCCGGGGACTCGAACCTGCGGCCGAGCGTCGAGGGCGAGGCGCTGAACATCACTACCAGTGGCAGCGGCTCGGGCAGCGGTCCCGCCGATCTTCTCAACCCACGGCGCCACTTCAAGGTCTACCCGTTAGGGAACGCTTGTGTTCACGAAGGCCGACTCGCTATCGTCCCGAGTAGTGAACGCATACGTTCACTAATTCGCCCCTGGGGGACATTCTGTGACGCACGATCAGATACAGACGCAGTCACCCGTGCCCGCGCCACCGGGTCCGGCCTCACGCCCATCACACCCGGGCATCGCGCTCATGGTCATCGCCGCGTGCCAGCTGATGGTGGTGCTCGATTCCACGATCGTCAACATTGCCCTGCCCCACATCCAGACCGCGCTGAACTTCTCCACGACCAACCTGACGTGGGTGGTCAGCGCCTACACCCTCACCTTCGGCGGCCTGCTGCTGCTCGGCGGGCGAGTCGGGGACATCCTCGGGCGCCGCAGGGTCTTCATCGCCGGCATCCTGCTGTTCACCTTCGCCTCGCTGCTCGGCGGACTCGCCCAGGAACCCTGGCAGCTGCTGGCCGCACGAGTCCTGCAGGGAATGGGCGGCGCCATCGCATCACCCACCTCGCTCGCGCTGATCACCACCACGTTTCCCGAAGGTCCCGAACGCAACAGGGCATTCGGCATCTTCGCGGCCGTCTCCGCGGGAGGCGGCGCCATCGGACTCCTGGCCGGCGGACTGCTCACCGACTGGCTCGACTGGCGCTGGGTGCTCTTCGTCAACGTGCCCATCGGCATCCTCATCGCGGCGCTCGCACCGCGCTACATCAACGAGTCCGAGCGCCACCCCGGCCACTTCGACCTGACCGGTGCGCTCACCTCTACGCTCGGCATGGTCGCGCTGGTCTACGGGTTCATCAGGGCGGCATCCGACGGCTGGCGGGACTCGCTGACGCTCGGCGCGTTCGGCGCGGCCGTGGTACTGCTCGCCGCCTTCATGTTCGTCGAAAGCCGTGCCAAGGAACCGATCACCCCCCTGCGGATGTTCGCCGACCGCAACCGCTCGGGCACGTACGTGATCATGATCAGCCTCGCGGCGGCGATGTTCGGCATGTTCTTCTACATCGTGCTGTTCGTGCAGAACGTGCTGGGCTACTCCCCCACCCGCGCCGGCCTGGCCTTCCTGCCCGTCACCGTGGTCATCGCGGTGGGCGCGGGGGTATCACAGCGGCTGCTGCCGGTGCTCGGCCCCAAGCCGTTCCTGATGACCGGAACCGTCCTCGTCGCCATCGGCCTGGCCTGGCAGTCCTTGGTCGACTCGGGCAGCTCGTACGTCGGCGGGGTGCTCGGCCCGATGCTCGTCTTCGGCTTCGGCATGGGACTCAACTTCGTCACCGTCACCGTGACCGCCGTATCCGGCGTCGCCCCCCACGAGGCGGGCGCGGCCTCCGCTCTTCTCAACGCGACACAACAGGTGGGCGGTTCGCTCGGTCTGTCCATCCTCACCACCGTCTTCGGCTCGGCCAGCCGCGACGAGGCGACCAAGCAAGTCTCGTCGTTCATGGCGCGGGCCACGCCTGAGCAGAAGGCCGCGTTCGCCAAGTCCCACCAGTTGCCGGCCCCGTGGAGCCACGAAGTCCTCGCCCAGGGGATCTCCACTGCCTTCATCCCGGCCGCCGCCATGGCCGTCCTCGCGTTCGTCGTCGCTGCGGTCGTCATACGCGTCCGCAAGAGCGACTTGCAAGCCCTCAGCGGCGCCGGCGGCGCCCCCGCCGTGTGACCCGGCGCGTCCCCCGATCACGGCGTCCGTAACCGATCTCCCCGCCCGCCACGGGTACGTCGGCCTGCGGACGCCGTGCGCCGTCCCCTGACCAGGCAGCTCCCGTCGCCGGGTCTTCATGACCGCATCCTGCTGTTCACCTCGCCTCCCTGTTGGTCGGCCTCGCAAAGGAGCCACGGTCTTCCCCGAAGGGCCGGAACGCAACCGGGCCTTCGGTGTGTTCGCCGCCGTGTCCGCGGTCGGCGGTGCCATCGGCGTGCTGATCGCCTCGGTCGCGTCGCTGTACATCAACGAGTCCGAGCCGCATCCTGGGCGCGTCCACCTCACGGGTACGGCCTCACCCTCGGCTCGTTCGGCGCGGCCCTGGTGCTGCTGCTCGCCTTCACGACACCGTGCAGACCGTCTCCACACCCTCTCCGACCCGTCGCTCCACGCCTGTCCATCGACCCGCCGCCGCAAGCCGCGGCTTACGACGGACATGAGAGGAACGTGCACGTGTCACGGAGAGTTCCCGGCGGGCACGGAGAGTCTCCCCCCGGCCCACCGGGGCGCGAAAAGTACCGGCGTCGGTCGCGAGATCACACCCGGATGACGGCTCCGGCCAGGCCCGTCGGACCCGTCAGAGCCCGGTCGGCACCCAGTCCGGCAGCGCTTCGGAGCGTTCCACCCACTCGGCGGGCGGCGTCCCCGCCTTGCCGGAGGCGAGCACACCGCCCACGATCGCGCAGGTCGTGTCCACGTCACCGCCGACCCCGGCCGTCGTCCAGAAGGCCGCCTCGAAGTCACCCAGACTCCGCGCGGCGGACCAGAGGGCGAAGGGAACGGTGTCGTGCGCGGTCGTACGGCGTCCGCAGCCCAGCACCGCCGCGACGGTGCCCGCGTCGCCGTAGTCGAGCATGTCCCGGGCGCGCCGGAGTCCCTGGCCGACGGCGCTCTTCGGCACCAGGGCGATGACGCCGTCGAGGAGCGCCCCGGGGCTGGGCGGACCGTCCGGCGAGCCGGCCAGCGCCGCCGCGGCTGCCACGGCCATGGCGCCGACGACGGCCTCACGGTGCTGGTGGGTGGGGTAGGCCGAGATCTCCGCCTGGTGGGTCGCCTGCTCCGGGTCGTCCGCGTACCAGGCGCCCAGCGGCGCGATCCGCATCGCCGCTCCGTTGCCCCAGGAGCCCTGTCCGTTGAACAGTGCGGCCGCCAGTTCACGCCAGTCCTCGCCCTCCCGGACGAGCCTCAGCAGCCGGTTGACGGCAGGGCCGTAGCCCCGGTCGAAGTCGTGGTGCTCGGCGAAGGAGCGGGCCAGTGCGTCCTGGTCGACACGCCCGTGGGCGGCCAGGACGGCGACCACGGAGCAGGCCATCTCGGTGTCGTCCGTCCACTGCCAGGGCCCCGCGGGCAGCTCGCGCCGCTTCAGCAGGGGGTAGTTCGCCGGGACGAAGAACTGGGAGCCCAGGGCGTCCCCCACGGCCAGTCCGCGCAGGCTCGCCAGGGCGCGCTCCAGGCGCCCGGAGGAAGAGGAGTCAGCGGTCATCGCTCGCCACCCTATCCGTTCACCCAGTACGGCACCGGTTCCCGCCAGCGCTCGAAAGGCCGGTCGAGCGTGTACTTGCCGTTGTCCCCGAGAACGAGCATCCGCATCTCGGCGTTCCCGGGGTTCGACAGTGACTCGAATTCCGCGACCGTCCAGTGGAACCAGCGCATGCAGAACAGTCGCATCGCGAGACCATGGGTCACCAGGAGGACGTTCGGCGGGTGGTCCGGGTCCTCGAAGCTGCGGAACAGGCTCTCCAGGAAGCCGCCGACCCGGTCGTACACGTCCGCGCCGGACTCGCCCTGCGGGAACCGGAAGAAGAAGTGGCCGTACGCGTCGCGGTAGGTCTTCTGCAGGCGCACGTCGTCGCAGTCCTGCCAGTTGCCCCAGTCCTGTTCGCGCAGCCTCGGCTCCTCCCGGACCCGTATGAGGTCGGGGTCGAGGTGGAAGGCGCGGAGTGTCTCGTGCGTCCGGCGGTACGGGGAGACGTACACGCTCACGCGCTCCCGGCCGAAGAGCTGCCGGATCTCCTTGCCGGTCTCCTCCGCCTGCCGCCGGCCGCGCTCGGTCAGCGCGAGAGCGTGGTCGGGCTCGCGCTCGTACACGGAGTCGTCGACGTTGCCCGTGGACTCGCCGTGCCGGACAAGGACGATGCGCCGTGGTCGTGCCATGCCAGAACCCTAGATCGAGCCAGGGGGAGTCGAGCACCCGTACGGGCTCCATACGGCGTAGGTCACACGAATCCCGCCTCCAGAGCCGTCCCGGACGCACTGAGCCGCACCTTGGGGCGGTAAGTTTGCTATTCAAACGTACGACGGTGGTCTCAGACCGTCCAGGACGGCTCCAGCTCCACGATGTCACCGGAGAGCGCCGCGACGTCGGCCTCGGTCTGGGCACGCAGCGCCAGGCGCTCCACGCGCTCGGTGCGGTACTTGCCGTGCTCGGCCGCCGACCGCCACATCGACAGGACCAGGAACTCCTGCTCGGGCGCCTCGGCGAACATCCCGCGGATCATGCCGGGTGAACCGGCCATCGCCGGGTTCCAGACCTTCTCCTGCATGAGCGTGAAGTGCTCGACCCGCTCCTCGTGGATCCGGCACAGGGCCACCCGGATCAGATCGGAGTCGGTGAACCGCGGCTCGAAGCCCGTCTTCACATCGAAGCGGTACTCGAACAGCTTGACCTGCGCGTCCTTGAACGTGCCGGACTGGGCGGCCGCCAGGCGGTCGTGCGAGCGGGCCATGAAGGAGTCGTAGAAGGCACGGCTCTCCCAGAAGGCGAAGATGTGCGCCATCCCCGGCCGCTGCCGGCTCCAGCCTCCACCCTGCCCCCGGAAACCCGGCTCCCCCAGAAGCCCCGCCCATTTCCGCTGCCCCCGCTCGAAACCGCGGCGGTCCACCACGGTGCAGCGAATCCACTTGACCAGCACCGCGCCATCGTAAGGCCAGCGGACGTGGCGTCGGTCACGCTCCGGCGGAGATCGCCCGCGCATGAGCCCCGCGCGCGTGGCACGATGGACAAGGAGCCCTGACTGCACCCGAGTTGGGGAGTGAGGCCACCACCGGGGGAAGGGGAAGCCTGTTGACCGGCTTCAGCAAGGGAATCGGCAAGGTCGAGGTGGGGCTCAAGTGGGACCCCAGTCCTGCGGGCCAGCCGCCGGCCGATCTCGACCTGGTCGCCGCGACGTTCCTGTCGGGCGATCCGTACGGGACCCCGGCCTATCTGGTGCACTTCGACAGCCGTTCACCGGACGGCACGATCTTCCTCAACCGGGACAGCACCGACGGCAGGGGCTTCGGCTGGGACGAGGTCATGACGCTGGAACTGGACCGGCTCGACGACCGGTACGCGCGCGTGGTGGTCGGTGTCGTCATCCAACAGCGGTTCGGCCACAGGACGTTCGTCAACGTACTGAATCCGGCCATGCGCATCCGGGTGGAGCGCTACACCGTGCTCGCCCAGGACGACTTCGGCTCGGTCCTCGGGGCGACGGCTGCGACGATCGCGGAATTCGTCCGTGACGCCTCCGGAGAGTGGGCCTTCCGCCCCGGCGTGCACGGCTTCGAGGAGGACCCGGCGACCTTCACCCGGGTCATGGGCAGAGCCCGGTAGCGCTGAGGGGCGCCGACCAATGGCCGGCGCCCCTCACTTCACTTCAGGAACCGCGCGTCGTCAGCTGCAGCCACTGGTCGAGCCGCAGCCCTCGCAGATGTAGCAGGAACCGGCCCGCTGCATCTTCGTACCGCAGGAGAAGCACAGCGGGGCGTCGGCCTGGATGCCCAGCTGCATCTCCACCAGTTCGGCGCTGGTGTGGGCCTGCTTCGGGGCGGGCTTGGCCGCCTCGGACTCGGCCTTCGGCGTGGCGACCGCCTTCAGCTCCTGCGCGCGCGGCGCGGACTGGGCGAGGCCCTCGACGTCGACCTCGTCGTCATCGATGGACTGCTCGTACGAACCGGTCTCCAGGTGCCGCTGACGCTCCTCGGCCGAGTGGATGCCGAGCGCGGAGCGGGTCTCGAAGGGCAGGAAGTCCAGCGCCAGGCGGCGGAAGATGTAGTCGACGATCGACTGCGCCATCCGCACGTCCGGGTCGTCCGTCATACCGGCCGGCTCGAAGCGCATGTTGGTGAACTTCGAGACGTAGGTCTCCAGCGGCACGCCGTACTGGAGGCCGACGGAGACCGCGATGGAGAAGGCGTCCATCATGCCCGCGAGGGTCGAGCCCTGCTTGGACATCTTCAGGAAGACCTCGCCGAGACCGTCGTCCGGGTAGGAGTTGGCGGTCATGTAGCCCTCGGCGCCACCGACCGTGAAGGACGTGGTGATCCCCGGGCGGCCCTTGGGGAGGCGCTTGCGGACCGGGCGGTACTCGACGACCTTCTCGACCACCCGGGGCTCGACCGCCGCGGGCTCCTCGGTCTTCTTCTCGTCCGCGGAGTCCTTCTTCTTGGCGGAGAGCGGCTGGCCGACCTTGCAGTTGTCGCGGTAGATCGCGAGCGCCTTGACGCCGAGCTTCCAGGCCTCGAAGTAGATCTCCTCGACCTCCTCGACGGTCGCCGTCTCCGGCATGTTGACCGTCTTGGAGATGGCACCGGAGATCCACGGCTGGATCGCGGCCATCATGCGGACGTGGCCCATCGGGGAGATGGCGCGCTCGCCCATGGCGCAGTCGAACACCTCGTAGTGCTGGTGCTTCAGGCCGGGGGCGTCGATCACGTTGCCGTGGTCGGCGATGTGGGCGACGATCGCCTCGATCTGCTCCTCCTGGTAGCCCAGGCGGCGCAGGGCCTGCGGGACGGTGCCGTTGACGATCTGCATCGAGCCGCCGCCGACCAGCTTCTTGAACTTCACGAGCGCCAGGTCGGGCTCGACACCGGTGGTGTCGCAGGACATCGCCAGACCGATGGTGCCGGTCGGGGCGAGGACGGACGCCTGGGAGTTACGGAAACCGTTCTTCTCACCGAGACGGACGACGTCCTGCCAGGCCTCGGTGGCGGCGGCCCAGACCGGGGTGTCCAGGTCGTCCATGCGGACGGCCTTGCCGTTGGCGTCGGCGTGCTGCGCCATGACGCGCTTGTGGGCATCGGCGTTGCGGGCGTAGCCGTCGTACGTGCCGACGACCGCGGCGAGTTCGGCGGAGCGGCGGTAGGCCGTACCCGTCATCAGGGAGGTGATGGCGCCGGCGAGGGCGCGGCCGCCGTCGGAGTCGTAGGCGTGGCCGGTGGCCATCAGCAGGGCGCCGAGGTTGGCGTAGCCGATGCCGAGCTGGCGGAACGCGCGCGTGTTCTCGCCGATCTTCTGGGTCGGGAAGTCCGCGAAGCAGATCGAGATGTCCATCGCGGTGATGACCAGCTCGACGACCTTCTGGAAGCGCTCGGTCTCGAAGGACTGGCTGCCCTTGCCGTCGTCCTTGAGGAACTTCATCAGGTTCAGCGAGGCCAGGTTGCAGGACGTGTTGTCCAGGTGCATGTACTCGCTGCACGGGTTCGACGCGGTGATCCGGCCGGACTCGGGGCAGGTGTGCCAGTTGTTGATGGTGTCGTCGTACTGGATGCCCGGGTCGGCGCAGGCCCACGCGGCCTCGGCGATCTTGCGGAACAGCGCCTTGGCGTCGACCTCCTCGATGACCTCACCGGTCATACGGGCGCGCAGGCCGAACCTGTCACCCTCCTCGACCGCCTTCATGAACTCGTCGTTCACACGGACCGAGTTGTTGGCGTTCTGGTACTGGACGGAGGTGATGTCGTCGCCGCCCAGGTCCATGTCGAAGCCCGCGTCACGCAGGACGCGGATCTTCTCCTCTTCCTTGACCTTGGTCTCGATGAAGTCCTCGATGTCGGGGTGGTCGACGTCGAGCACGACCATCTTGGCGGCGCGACGGGTGGCACCACCGGACTTGATGGTGCCGGCGGAGGCGTCGGCACCGCGCATGAAGGAGACCGGACCGGAGGCGTTGCCGCCGGAGGACAGCAGCTCCTTGGAGGAGCGGATGCGGGAGAGGTTCAGGCCGGCACCGGAGCCGCCCTTGAAGATCATGCCCTCTTCCTTGTACCAGTCGAGGATCGACTCCATGGAGTCGTCGACGGACAGGATGAAGCAGGCGGAGACCTGCTGGGGCTGCGGGGTGCCCACGTTGAACCAGACGGGGCTGTTGAAGCTGAAGATCTGGTGCAGGAGGGCGTGGGCCAGCTCGTGCTCGAAGATCTCGGCGTCGGCGGGCGAGGCGAAGTACTTGTGGTCCTCGCCGGCCTTCCGGTACGTCTTCACGATGCGGTCGATCAGCTGCTTGAGGCTGGTCTCGCGCTGCGGGGTGCCGACGGCACCGCGGAAGTACTTGCTGGTGACGATGTTGACCGCGTTCACCGACCAGAAGTCGGGGAACTCGACGCCACGCTGCTCGAAATTGACCGAGCCGTCGCGCCAGTTGGTCATGACGACGTCACGGCGCTCCCACGAAACCTCGTCGTACGGGTGTACGCCAGGGGTGGTGTGGATACGCTCGATGTGCAGTCCCTTGTTACCCGCCTTGGTGCCCTTGGCTCGGGAACCTCGTGCCGGACCGCTCGCCGTCTCTGTCATGCCGCCTCCCTGTACAGGCAAAAACGCCCTGAAGTGCCACGTTTGTTCCCGTGGCACAGTGTTCTGTCTTGTGTTGCGGGCACCCTCAGCTGCGCCCCGCAACAGGTCTTCGGTCGCCGCCCCCCGGCCGGAACCCGGCTCTCCTCCCGGTTTCCGGCCCGTCGGTCAGTCGGCGGCGTTGGCGGGCACGGGAACCTGAGTGGTCCCGCCGGGCCCGCGATCGTCTTGCGGGCTCCCCGTCCCCGCGTCTTCCTCGTCCGCGGCGGGGCCTCGCGTCGCCTCCCTCAGCTCCGCGATGGCGGCCTCGAAGTCCTCGAGCGAGTCGAACGCCCGGTAGACGGAGGCGAATCGCAGATAGGCGACGAGGTCGAGCTCCTGCAACGGGCCGAGTATGGCCAGCCCCACGTCATGGGTGGTCAGCTCGGCGCTCCCGGTGGCCCGCACCGCCTCCTCGACCCGCTGGCCGAGCTGGGCCAGCGCGTCCTCGGTGACAGGCCGCCCCTGGCATGCCTTGCGCACACCGTTGATGACCTTGGTGCGACTGAAAGGCTCGGTGACCCCGGACCGCTTGATCACCATGAGCGAGCACGTCTCCACGGTCGTGAAACGACGGGAGCAGTCAGGACACTGGCGGCGCCTTCGGATCGACGTGCCGTCGTCGGTCGTACGACTGTCGACCACGCGGCTGTCGGGGTGCCTGCAGAAGGGGCAGTGCATGATCTCCAACCCTCCTCACAGCAGACTCAAGAACCTCACCGAGCCACATGAGCCCCGTGAAGCAGCCCTAAGCATAGGCGATCGCTGAGCCGCCTCAGACCCGGGGGACCACAACTTCTGGGCCGGTGTAGCCATCCAACCACTAGATGTGGGGATTGGCTCATACATCAAGGCCAACTCGCGTGTCGCGAGGAACGAATGCGGACGCCCGAGCCGCAGGGTCCGCCAGAGACACGCGGGCGCAGAGGCGTATCGCTGTGCGACTTACGGGGATACCGTGGGCGCCGCACGGAGGACGCGTGGGACTCCGGCACAGAAGGGCCCCGGAGCCCGGACGAGCAGGTTCCGGATGGCAGACTGGGGCGGCGGCCCACAAGGTCGGCAACCCCAGCGGGGAAGAGTACAACAATGGGCACTTTTGCCCGCCAGGTGGCGCGTCAGCAATACACCCAGACTCGTGATCGCGTCAGGTGAATCGCACTTTTTCACTCGAACGTGTGTTTGGCGCAACCTTTCGAAAGCAACTACCGTTGTCCAGCAGGGAGACCATCGAGAGGGGCCGACGTGACCACCACCGCAGACAGTGCCACCATCACCGCCCAGGACCGCTCCCAGGGACGAGTCGAGCCGGTACACGTGATGAACGAAGCCACGAATCCCGAGGGGCACAAGCGCTCCCTGCCGGGCCGACCTCCAGGCATCCGGGCGGACAGCTCCGGACTCACCGACCGCCAGCGCCGAGTGATCGAAGTCATCCGGGACTCCGTCCAGCGGCGCGGTTACCCGCCGTCGATGCGGGAGATCGGCCAGGCCGTCGGCCTCTCGAGCACCTCATCTGTCGCGCATCAGCTGATGGCGCTGGAGCGCAAGGGCTTCCTGCGCCGCGACCCGCACCGCCCGCGCGCGTACGAGGTCCGGGGGTCGGACCAGGCCGTGACCGTGCAGCCCACGGACACCGCCGGCAAGCCCGCCGCGTCGTACGTCCCGCTGGTCGGCCGCATCGCCGCCGGTGGCCCCATCCTCGCGGAAGAGTCCGTCGAGGACGTCTTCCCTCTCCCCCGCCAGCTCGTCGGCGATGGTGAACTGTTCGTCCTCAAGGTCGTCGGCGACTCCATGATCGAGGCCGCGATCTGCGACGGCGACTGGGTCACCGTCCGCCGGCAGCCGGTCGCCGAGAACGGCGACATCGTGGCGGCGATGCTCGATGGCGAAGCCACCGTCAAGCGCTTCAAGCGCGAGGACGGCCACGTCTGGCTCCTCCCGCACAACGCGGCCTACGAGCCGATCCCCGGCGACGACGCGACCATCCTGGGCAAGGTCGTCGCGGTGCTGCGGCGCGTGTGACGCCTGCGGCGGGCGGGCCGTACGGCCGGCCCGCTCCCTGACCGGACCCCGGAACCCCTGCGCCGGTTCCGGGGTCCCGCTGTGTCCCCTGCTGTGTCCAGGGGCCTGCCCGGTGTCTTCGTATCGCGGGGGTAGCCTGACCGGCGCGGTCAGGCTACCCCCGCGATCACTTCGCCTCGGCCGGCTGCGCTTCCGCCGCCTTCGCCACCGCGTCGATCGCCGCCAGCGACTTGCGCACTTGGTTACGGTCCGTGGTGTACCAGAAGTCGGGCAGTGACGCCTTGAGATAGCCGCCGTACCGTGCGGTGGCCAGCCGCTGGTCCAGTACGGCGACCACGCCCCGGTCCCCCGAAGCGCGGACGAGCCGGCCGGCGCCCTGGGCCATGAGCAGGGCCGCATGGGTGGCGGCCACCGCCATGAAGCCGTTGCCGCCCGCGTCCTCCACGGCTTTCTGCCGGGCACTCATCAGCGGATCGTCGGGGCGAGGGAACGGGATCTTGTCCATGACGACCAGCTGACAGCTCGGGCCCGGCACGTCGACGCCCTGCCACAGGGACAGGGTGCCGAACAGGCAGGTCTTCGGGTCGGCCGCGAAGTTCTTGATCAGCTCGCCGAGGGTCTCCTCGCCCTGGAGGAGGATCGGGAACTCGGGAATCCGGGAGCGCAGCTCCTCCGCCGCGAGTTGCGCGGCCCGCATGGACGAGAACAGCCCGAGGGTGCGGCCGCCGGCCGCCTGGATGAGTTCCGTCAGCTCGTCGAGCATGTCGGAACGCTCACCGTCCCGCGCGGGGCGCGAGAGATGCTTGGCGACATAGAGGATGCCCTGCCTCGGATAGTCGAAGGGCGAGCCGACATCGACGCCCTTCCACTTCGGCAGGTCCTCGCCGGCCGCGCCCTCGGGGCCGAGGCCCAGGGACGCCCCGACGCCGTTGAAATCGCCGCCCAGCTTGAGGGTCGCGGAGGTGAGGACGACGGCGCGGTCGGCGAAGAGCTTCTCCCTGAGCAGGCCCGAGACCGACATGGGGGCGACCCGCAGGGACGCACCGAAGCGGTCGTGCCGCTCGTACCAGACGACGTCCCACTCCGAGCCGTTCAGGACCCGCTCCGCCACGTCGTGCACCGTCTCCACCGAGGCCAGCGCCTGCTTGCGGACCGCGTCCTCGTCCTGCACCGACTTGTCGCGCGTCGCGCCGATCCCGGAGATGACCGTCCGGGCGGCGTCCCGCAGCGCCATCAGGGCATAGCCGAGGTCTTCCGGGATCTCCTCCAGACGGCCCGGCAGAGCCAGCTCCATCAGCCGCTCGAAGCCCTCGGCGGCGGTCTGGAGCTGATCGGCGGCCTTCTCGTTCACGAGCTTGGCGGCTCGGCGCACCGCCCGGTTGACCTGGCCGGGCGTGAGCTCGCCGGTCGCGACGCCGGTGACCCGGGAGACGAGTTCGTGGGCCTCGTCCACGATCAGCACCTCGTGCTGCGGCAGCACTGGCGCGCCCTCGATGGCGTCGATGGCCAGCAGCGCGTGGTTCGTGACCACGACCTCGGCGAGCTTGGCGCGCTCGCGGGCCATCTCCGCGAAGCACTCGGCGCCGTACGCGCACTTCGACGCGCCCAGGCACTCCCGCGACGACACCGACACCTGCGCCCAGGCGCGGTCCGACACGCCCGGAGTGAGGTCGTCCCGGTCGCCGGTCTCCGTCTCGTCCGACCAGTCGCGCAGCCGCAGGAGGTCCTGGCCCAGCTTGCTGGTGGGCGCGGCGGCCTCGAACTGGTCGAAGAGGCCGTCCTCCTCGTCCTGCGGCATGCCCTCGTGCAGGCGGTGCAGGCAGAGATAGTTCGACCGGCCCTTGAGCATCGCGAACTCCGGGCGGCGGCGCAGCAGCGGCTGAAGGGCCTCGACCGTGCGCGGCAGGTCACGCTCCACGAGCTGGCGCTGGAGCGCCAGGGTTGCCGTCGCCACGACCACTCTTTCCCCGTGCGCGAGCGCGGGCACGAGATAGCCGAGCGACTTTCCGGTGCCGGTGCCGGCCTGGACCAGCAGATGGGATCCGTCGTCGATCGCCTCGGCGACCGCTTCGGCCATGGTCACCTGGCCGGGGCGCTCCGTGCCGCCGACGGCTGTGACAGCGGCATGCAGGAGTTCGGGGAGGGAGGGCTTCGTCATAGCCCGACCACCCTACGGCCCGGCACCGACAAACGGGCGGTCAAGCGGGTGAGGGAGGGCGGGATCACGGCCGGGCTCCTGGGGGAAACGGGCTTCGAGAATTTCTCGGAACGGGGGAACTCCGGCGCCCCGCCCTTCGTACTACATGTGAACGCGCAGTCACACAGCGCTACAGCACATCGCGCAGGACTCGGTCCCGGATCATGAGGGCGGCCCGCTTGTCGGGCAGGTCGACCTCGTCCGCGTACCGGAAGCCGGCGCTCAGGAACGCTGCGACGGAGGGGGTGTTGCGAAGAGCCGGTTCCGCTACGACCCGAGCGCACGATGGGCGTCGGTCGAGGATCAGGTCGGCCACGGCTCGGAGCAGGGAGGATCCCAGCCCCCGCCCTCGATCCGCCGTTGCGCCGACGAGGAGGTGGATCCCGGTGTCATGGGGACGGGCCGGGTAGTGGCGGGCCAGCGGATCCAGGTCCGCCCGGTAGATCTCCCAGTAGCTCATCGGTGTGCCGTCCAGCACGCCGAGGCACGGCACGCTGCGTCCGTCACCGTCCAGTTGGGCGCGCAGGTGGCCCTCCGTCCGGTTCTGGGGCCCGGCCAGCTCCCAGAACTGCGCGACGGCCGGGTCGTTCATCCAGCGATGGACGAGCGGCAGGTCTTCATCGAGGCGGACAGGAGCCAGTTGGAAGGAGCCGAAACCAGTGACCACGGGGCCCCACGTGTGAAGTTGGTCCAGGAGGTAGGAGGTGCCGCTGGCGAAGAGCGCGAGGTACTCGGCGGGCAGATGCAGGTCCAGCGTGTCCTCGCAGTCCACCTCGTCGTCCTCGATGGCGAACCCGGTGAACGGGGCCCTCCAGGCACCCGTGCCGTCCGCTCGGGGGCCGACGGTGCTCCCCCACACTCGGCTTCGCTCGCGCGGGGGCACCCCCACGTGGGCAGGGGCGCCCGGGTCGGCAGGGGCTCCCGGACGAGCAGGGGTGGGGCCGGGGCCGGTGTTCGCGTCGGTGGGAGGCATGGTGCGCTCCTCTCAGGAGACGAGGGGGGTCATGGTCCTCGGAAGTGCGGGGAGAAGGTGCGATGCGTTCAGGAATGGAGGGGGTTGGCGATGGTGACGTAGACGGACTGGGTGTCGACCGGGCCGATGAGTTCGTCGAGGCCGTGCAGCCGGGTCAGCAGGTTGGCCTTGCAGCGCAGCACGGGTGAGTCGAGGAGGTGGCGGGGCAGGAAGGTGCGCAGGGCGTTGGGTCCTGCGGCGACATCGGTGAGGAAGCGGCGGAAGGCCGCGAGGAGGAGTCGCTCGTCGGCCAGGCGTTGCGAACCGAACGCACCGATCAGGCCCAGCACGTTGTTGATGGCGAGGTAGTAGGCGAAGCGCTCGTCGGTGACCTCGTCGGAGACGAAGGTGTCGGTGCGCTCACCGATACCGGGCAACCGGGCGTCCAGTTCGGCTCGCCGGGACTCGCGGAAGTAGTAGCCCTGGTTGTCGCGGTAGTAGCCGCCGACGGGCCAGCCATGCCCGTCGAGGAGAAGCAGGGTGTTCTGCTGGTGTGCTTCGAGGGCGATGCCGGCCTCGCTGTCCAGCCAGAGCACGGGGCGGACGACCTGCTCCAGGTAGCGCAGGAACCACTCCGCGGCAACGGCTCCGACGGGCCGCCCGGTGCCTGCGGCGAGCCCCGCCACGAGCCGGCCCAGCCGGGAGCGCATGGGCCAGGCCGCCTGCTGGATCGAGGAGTTGCCGCCGGGTTCGGGAACGGGCCGGGGCGAGACGAGTCCGGCGACACAGCCGACGTTGTCGGTCGGGCTGAACGGGTTGTGCCTGATCACCACGTCGAGTCCGGGCACGGGCCGGCCGTCCGGGGCGTCGACGGCGAGCCAGGCCGGGTCGCGGACGATGTCGAAGCCGGGGTGTACGGCCTGCCATTGCTTGGACAGGCCGGTGCGCAGCAGCCGGTGCACCTCGACTCCTCGCTGGAGTTCCTTGCGCAGGTTCTCCCGGCGGGAGTTGGTGATGCGCAGGCCCAGCGACAGCTTGAGCATCGCGGGGGTGCCGGATCGGTGGACCGTACGCAGAGAGGAGGTGGGATGCCAGCCGGTGCCGAGGGGACCGAGGTCCCGGAGGAGACCGGAGTCGAGCAGGGCGGCGACGGGTTCACGGTGGCGCAGCTCGCGGGCCTGCCACGGGTGCAGGGGAAGGGCGGCGTGGCCGTCGGGCAGAGGGAGGTCGGTTGCGGCGAGGCGTCGGGTGAGGTGGTCGGCAGGGACGGGACGACCACGTTCGGTCCAGGCCGAGTCGGTGGCCAGGAGAGAGGGGGCGACAGCCATCCAGTGCAGGGGAAAGGAGCCGCGCAGCTCCGGTGAGTAGAGGCGGGCTTCTGCCTCGGTCAGCCCTTCCCTGCTCTTGGGGGTCGGGTGCAGGGGGTGGCCGAGGAGGAGGGCCTGTTCGGCGGAGAGGAAGAGGTCGGTGGCGTCGGTGGGGTGCTCGCGCCGGTCGTGGATGAAGGTCGCGGTGCGGCGGAGGGAGTCGGCCACCCTGACCGTGAGATCGCCGCCGTCGTGCGGGTCGGCTGCGCTGGAGGACTGTGCGCGGGAAGAGCTGCCGGTGTCACCGGGTGTCTCCCGGGCCAGCAGCGCCGCCAAGGTGACGGCGTCGACGGCCGGGGCGGCGTCGGAGGCGGTGAACAGGCGTGGTGGACCGAAGCGGTGCGTGCCGGTCGGCGACCAGTACCGGACGGGCACGAGCAGAGAGGTGCCGCTGGCCGGAAGGGGGATGCGGAGGGTGAAGCCGGGGGGGGCGTCGAGGTCGGTCTCGCGTACCCAGCACCGCAGCAGGTTCTCCACGGCGGCGGCCTGGGCCGCGATGTGCGGGTCGGGATGTTCCAGCAGGTCTGCGCCGGGCTCGGTCACTCGGGTGAGATCCGCGGTGCGCCTCTTCTGCGGGGGGACGGACTCGGCGAGCGGCACGGAAGAGGCCGGGGCGGCGGAGTCTCCCTGTTCGTCGGGAGCGCCGGAGCTGCCGTCGGGAGTGGGAGTGGCGTTCATGACGGCTCCTCGTGGCTGGCTGAGGTGGTGCTGGGCGCGTGCCGTCGCCGCGGCGCCGTTCCTTCTGGGCCGGGGGTTGCCTCGGCGGCGTCGGCGGTTGGCTCGGCCGGGTCGAAGGGCCGGGTCGGCGGGCAGAGCGGGTGTGGGCGAGAGGGCTGTGGGTGTGTCATGGGAGGCCGTTTCGGCCTGACGTCCTTGGCAGGAGGTGCGGTTGGATGTTGAAAGACAGGGGTCGGAAGGCTGGTGGCGGCTTCGAGGGGCGGGCGGTGTGGGTGTGGGCCTCAGCCCGCGCGGTGGCCGGGGCCGTGGTGTCCGTCGCGGTGTGGGCCCTGCTCTTCGTGACCGCGGGCGACCGCGGCCACCGCGTCCGACAGGCGGTCCAGAACGGCCGCCGCCTGCTCGTCGCTGATCGTGAGCGGGGGAAGCAGCCGGACCACGGCCGAGTGACGGCCGCCGAGCTCGACGATCAAGCCGCGTTGGAGGCACTCCCGCTGTACGGCGGCGGCGAGTTCGGGCGCGGCCGGGTACGGGGCGTGGCTGGGCTCCGGATCCGTGGTCGCGGGATGGTGGTCGACGGGCTCGGGTCCGGTGCCCGCCGGATCCACCAGCTCGACCCCGATCATCAGCCCGCGCCCCCGCACCTCGCCCACACACGCGAACGTGTCGGTCAGTTCCCCGAGTTGGGTCAGCATGCGGGAGCCGAGGTCGGCCGCTCGTTCGGCCAGACCGTTCTCCCGGACGTGGGTGAGGGTCGCGGTGCCGGCGGCCATGGCGAGTTGGTTGCCTCGGAAGGTTCCGGCGTGGGCGCCGGGTTGCCATACGTCGAGATCGTCACGGTAGACGATCACTGCCAGCGGAAGGCTGCCGCCGATGGCCTTGGACAGGACCATGACGTCGGGGGTGATGCCGCTGTGTTCGACGGCCCAGAAGGCGCCCGTCCTGCCCACTCCGGTCTGGATCTCGTCGGCGATCAGCGGGATGGACCGGTCCGCCGTGAGCCGGCGCATACGGCGCAGCCAGTCGTCCGGGGCGGGAATCACCCCGCCCTCGCCCTGGACGGGTTCGAGGATCATCCCGGCGGGCAGGGGCACGCCCGACTTGGGATCGTCGAGGAGGGACTCGGTCCAGCGGGCGGCGAGTTCGACGCCACGCGGTCCGCCGACGCCGAAGGGGCAGCGGTAGTCCTGCGGATAGGGCAGGCGGGTGACCTGGACGTCCCGGGCTCCGCCGGAGGCGGCCAGGGCGCCGGCGGTCATGCCGTGGTAGGCGCCGGCGAAGGCGAGGATGCCGGTGCGGCCGGTCGCGGCCCGGACCAGTTTGAGAGCGGCTTCGACGGCGTCGGTACCGGCCGGGCCGCAGAACTGGACGCGGGCGCGGTCGACGAGTCCGGGCGGGAGGGTGCGGAACAGCTCGGTGATGAAGGCGTCCTTCACGGGGGTCGCCAGGTCCAGGACGGAGAGAGGAGCACCGGAGTCGAGAACCCTGCGGATGGCCTCCAGGACGACCGGATGGTTGTGCCCGAGGGCGAGTGTGCCGGCGCCGGAGAGACAGTCCAGGTAGCGGCGGCCGTCGGCGCCCTCGATGGTGAGCCCTCGTGCCCGGACCGGGACGATGGGCAGGGCCCGGGCATAGGTGCGGGCGGCGGACTCACGCGCCGACTGGCGTCTGAGGATGCCCTCGTGCACCGCACGCGCTTCCCCGTGTCGGCCTCCAGCCATCGACTCCGTAACGGCCACGGCTCGCTGTCCTCCCCGCTGTCCAGAGGCGAGTTGATCCATGGGGACCGGGTACAGGCAGCTGGCCCCCCACCGCTACAACCGTGGTCCGTTCGGCGGGTTACGGGTTTGCGCAAGATCATTGCCACGACGGGACGACAGCATGCGCGGCAACCCGGAAGACCGCAGCGGTGAGTGGGCGTCAAATCGGGCAATCCAGGGATGACTGGCCTGGTCAGACGGCTTGTAGCCGAACCGTTGCCGTTCCGTCGGAAGTCCCCCACAGCGAGCGCATAGTGTGTGATGCCGTTCCTAGACGGTCGTGAGACCGGCGTGAACTCCTCATGGGTTCGCGGCCGGTGGCACGACCGAAGCGCCGAGTACCTTCACAGCAGGGGGAGTCACAACATGCGATCCATACGGCCGTCGTCCACCGTTCGGCGAGGGAGGGGCCCCCGCCGCGCCTCCTCCGCACTGGCGGCCGTCGCCCTCGCTTCGGCGCTGGCACTGACCGCCACCGCCTGCAACGGCGACGACAAGGCCGACGGCCAGCCGACCGCCTCCGCGACCGCGGCCGGCAGCGGCGACGGAAAGATCAGGATCCCGGACGACCTCAAGCAGAAGCTCAAGGAACACGGGATCGACATCGACAAGTGGAAGAACGGCGCCTGGAAGAACTGGAATCAGCAGGACTGGCTGCGCGAGGCCAACGACTTCATCAACCCGATCATCAAGGGCCTGTGGGATCCCAACCGGATGCGCCACGCCAACGACCCGAACAAGGGTGTCAACGACAACGACATCTCCGGTGACCAGGGCGTGACGGACCCGACCCCGCAGCCGGTGAAGGCCCAGGCGGTCGCGCCGCCGTACCACACCAACGCGGCCGCCTCGGGCAAGGTGTTCTTCGACTCCCCCGAGGGCCACATGGTGTGCTCGGGCACGGTCGTGGAGGACCCCGCGCACCCGGGCAAGTCCAACCTGGTCTGGACGGCGGGTCACTGTGTGCACGCCGGCAAGAAGGGCGGCTGGTACCGCAACATGGCCTTCGTGCCGTCGTACAACAACTCCGGCAAGTCGGTGGCCCAGCTGCAGAACGCCAGCCGGTCCGAGATCGCCCCGTACGGCGTCTGGTGGGCCGACGCGGCGCGGACCTCGCAGCAGTGGATCGACCAGGGTGGTGAGACCGGCGGCAACGGTGCCCCGTACGACTTCGCGGTGATCCATGTGACGCCGGAGCAGGGCAACGGCGGCAAGTCGCTGGAGGAGACCGTCGGCGGGGCGCTGCCGGTGAACTTCAACGCTCCGGCGGTACCGAAGGTCGACAGCATCACGGCGTCCGGCTACCCGGAGGCGGCTCCGTTCGACGGTCAGGCGCTCTACCAGTGCAAGGACAAGCCGGGTCGGCTGTCCATCGAGCAGTCGGCCCCGACGATGTACCGGATCGGCTGCACGATGACCGCCGGTTCATCCGGCGGTGGCTGGGTGGAGACGGGTTCCGACGGTAAGCCGGCGCTGGTGTCCAACACGTCGATCGGCCCGGTGACGTCGGGCTGGCTGGCCGGGCCGCGGTTCGGTGACGTGGCCAAGGGTGTGTATCAGTCGGTGAGCAAGAAGTTCGCCGGGCAGTGACGGTTGGCTTCGCCTCTCGGCGCAGGGGTGACTGTGCGCGGGCGGCTGACGGCCGTCGTGGTTGATCCGCGCAGTTCCCCGCGCCCCTGACGGGACGCGAAAGGCCCGCCCCCGACAAGGGAGCGGGCCTTTCGCATGGCCTTGGGTCAGGCCGCGGACACCGGTGCGTACGGCGCCAGGTCCGCCGCCAGTTCCTCGTGCACCCGGACCTTGAGCAGGGTGCCCTCCGCGGTGTGCTCCTCGGAGATCACCTCACCCTCGGTGTGGGCGCGGGCGACGAGCTTGCCGTGCGTGTACGGCACGAGGACCTCGATCTCGACCGAGGGGCGCGGCAGATCGTTGTCGATCAGGGCGAGCAGTTCCTCGATGCCCCGGCCGGTGCGGGCCGAGACGGCGATGGAGTGCTTCTCCACCCTGAGCAGCCGCTGGAGGACCAGCGGGTCGGCCGCGTCCGCCTTGTTGATCACGACGATCTCGGGCACGTCGGTGGCGCCGACGTCCCGGATCACCTCGCGCACGGCGGCCAGCTGCTCCTCGGGGTTCGGGTGCGAGCCGTCCACCACGTGCAGGATCAGGTCGGAGTCGCCGACCTCCTCCATGGTGGAGCGGAACGCCTCGACCAGGTGGTGCGGCAGGTGCCGGACGAAGCCGACGGTGTCCGCCAGCGTGTACAGCCGGCCGCTCGGGGTCTCCGCCCGGCGGACGGTCGGGTCCAGGGTCGCGAACAGGGCGTTCTCGACCAGGACGCCTGCGCCCGTGAGGCGGTTGAGCAGGGAGGACTTGCCGGCGTTGGTGTAGCCCGCGATGGCGACGGACGGCACCTTGTTGCGCCGGCGCTCCTGGCGCTTGATCTCGCGGCCGGTCTTCATGTCCGCGATCTCCCGGCGCATCTTCGCCATCTTCTCGCGGATCCGTCGCCGGTCCGTCTCGATCTTGGTCTCACCGGGGCCACGCGTGGCGAGACCGCCGCGACCGCCACCCATCTGCCGGGACAGCGACTGACCCCAGCCGCGGAGCCTCGGCAGCATGTACTGCATCTGCGCGAGCGCGACCTGCGCCTTGCCCTCGCGGGACTTGGCGTGCTGGGCGAAGATGTCCAGGATCAGGGCCGTACGGTCGATGACCTTGACCTTGACGACGTCCTCCAGCTGGATCAGCTGGCCCGGGCTCAGCTCGCCGTCGCAGATGACCGTGTCGGCGCCCGTTTCGAGGACGATGTCGCGCAGCTCCTGGGCCTTGCCGGAGCCGATGTAGGTGGCCGCGTCGGGCTTGTCGCGGCGTTGGATCACGCCGTCGAGCACGAGCGCGCCCGCGGTCTCGGCGAGGGCGGCCAGCTCCGCGAGGGAGTTGTCGGCGTCCTGAGCGGTGCCGGTGGTCCACACCCCGACGAGCACGACCTGCTCCAGGCGGAGCTGTCGGTACTCGACCTCGGTGACGTCCTCCAGCTCGGTGGACAGACCCGTCACACGGCGCAGGGCCGCGCGCTCGGAGCGGTCGAACTGGTCGCCGTCCCGCTCGCCGTCGATCTCGTGGCTCCAGGCGACGTCCTCTTCCATCAGGGCATCGGCCCGAAGACCCTCGGGAAAGTCGTAGGCGAGGCGCTTGGTGTCCTGGGAAGGGGAAGAAGAGGAGGTCATTGGATCCTTACGTCGATGGGATGCCGTTACGGCGTCGGTGGGGCGGTCCTGCTGGACCGCGCATCTGGTCAACGTACGAGTACCCCGGGAAATTCCGTGCCCCGGCTCGCGCCGACCCGATGATGGTCGCACGAGGCGGCCCGTCTCGTCACCGTGTTATCGCGCGCTCCGCTTTGCCTTGTGCCCGGCGGACTTGTCCGGCGCCAGCTGCTTCCAGTCGGGGTGGCCGGGCATCGGCGGGGTCTTCTCGCCGTACAGCCAGCCCTTGAAGAAGCCGCTCAGGTCCTGGCCGGAGACCGCCGAGGCCAGCTGGACGAAGTCGGCGGTGGAGGCGGTGGAGTCCCGGTGTTCGCGGACCCAGGTCCGCTCCAGCTGTTCGAAGGCCGGCCGGCCGATCTTCTGGCGCAGGGCGTAGAGGACGAGTGCGGCGCCGTCGTACACGTTGGGCCGGAAGATGCTGATCTTCTGCTCGGGGGCGGGCGGCTTGGGCCGGGCGGGCGGGCCACCGGCCTCGCGCCAGCGGTCGGAGGCGCCGTAGGCGGCCTTCATCCGGTCCTCCATGGACCGGTGCGCGGTCTCCTCGGCGTACAGCGCCTCGTACCAGGAGGCATGCCCCTCGTTCAGCCAGACGTCGGACCAGCTGCGAGGGCTGACGCTGTCGCCGAACCACTGGTGGGACAGCTCGTGCACCATGATCGACTCGATGTACCACTTGGGGTAGCCGGGCTCGGTGAACAGGTTCTTCTCGAAGAGGGAGAGGGTCTGTGTCTCCAGTTCGAACCCGGTGGAGGCCTGTGCCATGAGCACGCCGTACGTCTCGAAGGGGAACTTCCCGACCTTGCCCTCCATCCAGGCGATCTGGCCGGGCGTCTTGGCGAGCCAGGGTTCGAGGGCCTTGGCGTCGGCGCTGGGCACGACGTCACGCATCGGCAGGCCGTGCGGTCCCTCGCGGTGCAGCACGGCGGACCGGCCGATGGACACCTGGGCGAGTTCGGTGGCCATGGGGTGCTGGGTGCGGAAGGTCCAGGTGGTGCTGCGGGCGGCCCGGTCCACCCCGGCGGGCAGGCCGTTGGCGACGACGGTGTAGCCGTTCGGGGCGGTGATGTGGAAGGTGAACGTCGCCTTGTCGGACGGGTGGTCGTTGCAGGGGAAGACCAGGTGGGCCGCGTCGGCCTGGTTGGCCATGGCGAGGCCGTCGGAGGTGCGCACCCAGCCGCCGTCCTGGTCCTTGGTGAAGACGGGATCGCTGGTGTGCTTCACGGTGATCCTGGTCCAGCTGCCCTGCGCGAGGCCGTGCTCCGGCGTGACGACCAGGTCCTCGCCGGCGCTGGTGAAGGCCGCGGGATGCCCGTCGACCTCGACGGACTGCACGGTGCCGTGCGAGAAATCGAGGTTGATCCGGTCCAGGTCGGCGGTGGTCCGGGCGTCGATGGTGGTGACGGCCTGGAGCGGCTTGTCGTTGGTGCCGGGATAGGTGAAGGACAGGTCGTACGTCGCCACGTCGTAGCCCGGGTTGCCCAGGTACGGGTAGAGCCGGTCGCCGACGCCGAGGGGCTCGGCCGGGGCCGCCGCGGCGAGGAGGCAGACGGAGACGGCGGAGGCGAGCAGGGCCGCCTTCCGGTGCCGGGAGACCCGGGGCTGGGTCCGGGGTGTCCCGGACCGAGTCCTTGACCGGGTCCGGGACTCGGAGGAGGCGCGGAGGCCGACGCGGGGGGTGAGCAGCATGCACCACCGCTACCAGTGCGTTCCCGTGCTACGACGGCGACTCGCGCCCGGCCCACCCGAACGGGTTCGGTTCCGAGGCCCTTCTGATCCAAGCCGCCCCCCGTCAAGCGCCGGCCTTCCTCGGCCGTGCCTGGCGCTCCCCCGTCGCCTCACGCGCCCTCAGGAGGCCGGGGCCTGGTGCTGGGCGCGGGCCACGTCGTACACGCCCGGGACGTCCCGCATGGCGCGCATCAGGGCCGGGAGGCGGGCCGCGTCGGGGAGCAGGAGGGTGTACGTGTGGCGTACCCGCTGCTGGGTGGGCGGTTCCACGGTCGCCGAGACGATGTCGACGCCCGCCGAGGAGATCGCCTCGGTGAGGTCGGCGAGCAGATGAGGGCGGCCGAACGATTCAGCGACCAGGGTGACCCGGCACTCGGTGGTGTCCCCCCAGCGCACGCCGATCTCCGCGCGCTCTCTGCTCTTCATGTGCGCCACCGCGGCGCACTCCACCCGGTGGACGGTGACCACTCCCCCGCGTACCGCGAAGCCGGTGATCTCGTCGGGCGGCACGGGCGTACAGCACCGGGCGAGCCGTACGGAGGCCCCCGGCCGGTCCGCGAGGACGTCGGCGCCGCGAGACCGGGCCGCGGAGCCGCCCTCGGCGGGTGCCGCCGGGTGGGGTGCGGCGGTGCCCGGGGCCGGGTCGGCGCGCCACGCTGGGGCGGTGCCCTCGGTGGTTTCGGCGCGGGTGCCCGTCATGTCGTCCGTGCCGGTGCCGCCGCCGGGGTGCGTCGCCAGCCAGCGCTGGATGGCGATGCGGGCGGCCGGGGTGTGGGCGTGCTCCAGCCATTCACGGGAGGGCTCGGAGGCCGGGTCCTGGCCCATGAGGAGCTGGACGGTGTCGCCGTCCTTCAGGACGGTGCTGAGGGTCGCCAGGCGGCCGTTGACGCGGGCGCCGATGCAGGCGTGCGCGTCCTCGCCGTACTGGGCGTACGCGGCGTCCACGCAGGTGGCGCCCTCGGGTAGGCCGAGCGTGCCGCCGTCGGGGCGGAAGACGGTGATCTCGCGGTCCTGGGCCAGGTCCTCGCGCAGGGTCGACCAGAAGGTGTCGGGGTCGGGGGCGGCCTGCTGCCAGTCGAGGAGCCGGGAGAGCCAGCCGGGACGGGTGGGGTCGGCGCGCTCACCGTCGGCGGGGGCGTCGGAGGAGGAGGTGTCGGAGGCGGGGGCGTAGGGGTTGCCGAGGGCGATGACGCCGGCCTCGGCGACCTTGTGCATCTGGTGGGTGCGGATGAGGACTTCGACGACCTGGGCGGCGGTGGGGGTCCCCCCGGGCGAGTCGGTTCGAGCCTGGGGGCAGGCAACGGCGGTGTGCAGCGACTGGTACAGGTTGAACTTCGGTACGGCGATGAAGTCCTTGAACTCCGAGACGACCGGCGTCATACAGGTGTGCAGTTCGCCGAGGACGCCGTAACAGTCGGCGTCCTCGTTCACCAGCACCAGCAGGCGGCCGAAGTCGGTGCCGCGCAGCCGTCCGCGTTTGCGGGCCACGCGGTGCACGGAGACGAAGTGCCGGGGCCTGATGAGGACTTCGGCCTGGATGCCGGCCTCGCGCAGCACCCCGCGCATCTCGTCGGCGACTTCGGCGAGGGGGTCGTCGGAGCGGGCGGCGTTCCGCGCGATGAGTCCGCGTGTGTGCTCGTACTCCTCGCGGTGCAGGATGGCGAAGACCAGGTCCTCCATCTCGGTCTTCAGGGCCTGCACGCCGAGGCGTTCGGCGAGCGGGATGAGGACGTCCCGGGTGACCTTGGCGATCCGCGCCTGTTTCTCCGGGCGCATCACGCCGAGCGTGCGCATGTTGTGCAGACGGTCGGCGAGTTTGATCGACATCACGCGCACGTCGCTGCCGGTGGCGACGAGCATCTTGCGGAAGGTCTCCGGTTCGGCGGCGGCTCCGTAGTCGACCTTCTCCAGTTTCGTGACGCCGTCGACCAGATATCGAACCTCCTCACCGAACTGTTCCCGCACCTGATCGAGCGTCACATCGGTGTCCTCGACGGTGTCGTGGAGCAAGGAGGCCGTCAAGGTCGTGGTCTCGGCACCGAGTTCGGCGAGGATCAGGGTCACGGCGAGCGGGTGGGTGATGTACGGCTCGCCGCTCTTGCGCATCTGGCCACGGTGCGAGGACTCAGCGAGGACGTAGGCGCGGCGCAGCGGATCGAGGTCCGCGTCGGGGTGATGGGCGCGGTGCGCCTCCACGACATGGCCGATGGCGTCGGGCAGCTTGCCGCGAACGGCGGGGCCGAGCAGCGCGGCCCGGCCGAGCCTGCGCAGGTCGATCCGGGCCCGGGACTTCCTGCGGTCCGACCTGGGCACCGCGGGGGCGGTCGCCGCCGCGGACGCCGTGGGCGCTACCGGGCCAGGGGTCGCAGGGTTCGTGGCCTCCGCACTCATGGGCACCTCCGGCTCGTGGACCGGCGGACGGGGCCCCAGGGCGTACGCGGCTCAGGGATGGCGACGTTCCCCCGTCCGTGCCGGTGCTTGATGCTATCGAGCCCACCACGTGCGACCGACCGCCTCTCGCCGAGCGTGAAACGGATCACCCATTCGAGCGACGAAAAGGAGGTTTAGCGTTTGCGCCAACTGCCCTGGAATCGCCCGAGGCTTCGAACGCCCCGGGCACCGGAAACCGCTGATCCGGGAGCCGCGGGGCGTCCTCCTCGCGGTGACACGGCGTCAGCGGAGGGTGTTTTCCAGCCATTCGCCGTCGATTTCACCCTCGGCGACGATCACGGCGGGTCCGGTCATCTCGATCTCGCCGTCGGGCCGCTCGGTGATGACCAGACGCCCGCCGGGCAGGTCGACGGTGTACGTGGCCGGGGTTCCGGTGACGGCCGGCTCGGCGCCGTCGCGCCGGGCGGCGGCCACGGCGACGGCGCACGCGCCCGTGCCGCACGAGCGGGTCTCGCCGGAGCCGCGCTCGTGCACGCGCATGGCGACGTGACGGGGGCCTCGGTCGACGACGAACTCGACGTTGACCCCGTCGGGGTAGGCGGCGGCCGGGCTGAACGGCGGCGGGTCGTACAGGTTGCCGGCCTGCGCGAGGTCGTCGACGAAGGCGACCGCGTGCGGGTTGCCCATGTTCACGTTGCGGGCGGGCCAGCTGTGCTCGCCGACGCTCACCGTGACCTCGCCCTCCGGCAGGCGGGCGCGGCCCATGCCGACGGTGATGTCACCGTCCTTGGCGATGTGGACGGTCTTCACGCCCGCGCGTGTGGCGATCGCGAGGTCGCCCTCGCCCACATGTCCGGCGTGCTGGAGGTAGCGCGCGAACACACGGACTCCGTTGCCGCACATCTCGGCGACCGAGCCGTCGCCGTTGCGGTAGTCCATGAACCACTCGGCCTCGGCCGCCATCGATGTGGCCTCGGGGTGCGCGGCGGAGCGCACGACGTGCAGCACCCCGTCGCCGCCGATGCCGGCCCGGCGGTCGCACAGGGCGGCGACGGCGGCCGGGCTCAGGTCGAGGGCGTTCTCCGGGTCCGGGACGATCACGAAGTCGTTCTCGGTGCCGTGACCCTTGAGGAAGGGGATCCGCGTGCGCGTGCTCATTCCTCGATCGTAAGGGACAGGAGCGCTGCGCCGGGTTCGGCCGGTGGGAGGCGGGGGGCCGGGCGGCGGGTGAGTGCCGGCCGTCTGCGGCTGGTCGCGGTTTCCCGCGCCCCTTTCAGAGGGCGCTTCAGCGGAGCCTTGCCACGCGCCAGACCGCGAGGACCGCGACCACGGCCACCAGGAGCACGTATCCGAGTACGACCCGCCAGTCCGGGCGGCGGCCCGAGCCGCGGGCCGGCAGGCCGGGCCAGGTGTAGCCCACGCGGCGGGCGGCCATCATGCCCCAGCCGGCGGCGCAGGAGCAGATCAGCAGGCCGAGCATGGCGATGACGGCGCCGCTGTCGCCGAAGTCGAAGGCGAGCGGGAAGGCGAACATCAGGGAGCCGACGGCGGACAGTCCCACGATGGGAGCGAGCTGCCAGAGGCGCAGCCTGCGCTGCGGGCGCAGCTCGACCTCGACCTCCGGACCGCCCGGGTACATCTCCTCGGGCTCCGGCCCGTCGTCGGTCACGCCGTCCGGCGTCTCGTCGAGGCCGTCGTCGGTCAGCCCGTCGTCGGTGAGGCGGTCCGCAACGAGCCGGTCGTCGATGAGGCGGTCCTCCGCCGGCCGGTCCTCGGGGTGACGGCTCTCGGGCAGCAGGGGGTCGGCCAGACGGTCCAGGCGGCCTTCGGTCAGCCGGTCCTCACCCAGGCAGTCGTCGGTCAGACGGTCGCCACGCGGGTCCGGTTCGTCACCGGCGGTGGTGACGTGTTCGGCACTTTGTGCGGTGTCGCGAGGGCCGGCCTCCATCGCCACGCGCCCTCCCAACTAGGCTCCGCTTGGTCGATCGAAGCTCGATGATGGCACGGCGCCGGAGGCCTCGATGACCGGCGGCGCATCCCGATGCCATGACGTGATCAGGCTGTGACCGGTCGTTCGACCAACGCCACGGCCAGGTGCGGAAGTTCCCCGCGGTCGGCCACGGCCCCACTCAACCAGTGCACCCGGGGATCGCGCCTGAACCACGAATCCTGACGGCGCGCGAAGCGCTTGGTCGCACGGACGGTCTCGGCCCGCGCTTCCGCTTCGGTGCACTCACCGGCGAGCGCCGCGAGCACCTGCTGGTAACCCAGCGCACGCGACGCCGTGCGCCCCTCGCGCAACCCCTCCGCCTCCAGTGCGCGCACCTCGTCCACGAGGCCCGCCTCCCACATCCGGTCGACACGGCGCGCGATCCGGTCGTCCAGTTCCGGTCGGGCCACGTCCACGCCGATCTGGACGGTGTCGTACACGGAGTCGTGGCCCGGCAGGTTCGCGGTGAAGGGCCGGCCGGTGATCTCGATCACTTCGAGCGCCCGGACGATACGGCGGCCGTTGCTCGGCAGGATCGCGCGGGCGGCCTCCGGGTCGGCGGCGGCCAGCCGGGCGTGCAGCGCGCCGGAGCCGCGCAGCGCCAGCTCCTCCTCCAGGCGGGCCCGGACCTCGGGGTCGGTGCCGGGGAACTCCAGGTTGTCGACGGCCCCGCGGACGTACAGGCCGGAGCCGCCGACCAGGATCGGCCAGCGGCCCTCGGCGAGCAGTGCGTCGATCCGGGCGCGGGCCAGCTTCTGGTACTCGGCGACGGAGGCGGTGACCGTCACGTCCCAGATGTCCAGCAGGTGGTGCGGAATGCCGCCGCGCTCCTCGGGCGTCAGCTTGGCGGTGCCGATGTCCATCCCTCGGTACAGCTGCATGGAGTCCGCGTTGACGACCTCCCCGCCGAGCTGCTGGGCCAGGAAGACGCCGAGATCGGACTTTCCGGCCGCGGTGGGGCCGACGACGGCGATGACGCGGGGGGTGGAGGGTGCACTACTCACCGCACCAGTCTCGCAAACCTCCTGGCGGTGCCTCGAACGAGTTACGTGACGGGCGTGGTGCCAGGTCGTTGCCCGTGGCGGATACCGCCATCCGGATCACCGGAGGCGGTGACCCGGGCGGCGCAACCGTACGCACCGGGTAACGCGGGAATTCGCCCGCACGAGTACCGTATGGAGTGGATATGGGCGTTTTTGCACGACTCCTCGGCAGGTCGAAGGCGACTTCGGAGGCGTCGGCCGCCGAGGCGCAGACCGGCGCGGAGCCGGAGGGGGCCGAGGCGGCGGAAGCAGGGTCGGCGGAGGCGAAGGCGGCCGGTGCGACGGAGGCGAAGGGTTCGGCCGGTGACGGGAGCGAAGACGTGGCGGAGCGGTCCGACGCCGCCGCGGACGACGCGTCCGAGGGCTCCGGCATCCCCAAGCAGCAGTCCGCCGAGGAGGCCGCCGACGCCGAGACCGGCGAGGGCGCCCGCAGGTAACTGGCCCGCGAGGGAAGGTGGACCATGGGGCTGTTGGACAACATGAAGGCCAAGCTCGGCCCGGCCAGGGACAAGGTGTCGGACCTCGCGCGGCAGCACGGGGACAAGGTGCAGCACGGTCTCGACAAGGCCGCGAAGGCCGTGGACGAGCGGACCAAGCACAAGTACAGCGACAGGATCCAGGCGGGGACCGGCAAGGCCAAGGAGGCGATGGACCGCCTCGCCCACAAGGAGGGTCCCGGCCCGGCCAGGACCACCGGAGATCCGACGCCCCCCACCCGTCCGGAGGGCCCGCCACCGGCATCCTGAGCCTCCTGAACGGCATGCGTCCGAACGGTTCGGCACACGGGCGCACGGCAAGCGGATCGGCGGACGGTCGTGGAGCACACCGGCTCCCGGCCGTCCGCCGTTTCCGCGTGCGCCGACGTGGGCTTGCGCAGGCCCGCGTGCGCCTACGTGGGCCCGCGCGCGCCCGCGCGCTGGAGTCCGCCGCGCTAGGACCAGGCGGCCACCACGTACCCCACGCCGTACGGCGCGTCCTCGTACAGCAGTGCGCCGCTGAGGTTCGCGCCCTCCGCTGCGCCGGCCAGGACCTGCCAGGGGGCCCGGCCGGAGGCCTTCAGCTCGGCTGCCAGCCCGGCGTCCAGCGCCTGGACGGCCGCCAGGTCCGCCGCGCCCAGCGCACGCGCGACCTCCGCGTCGAAGGGTGCCGCCCGCTCGTCCAGGTAGCCCGGCGCCTTGACCGTGCGGCACGCGCTGGCGTCTCCCATCACCAGCAGCGCCACCCGCCGGGCCTTTGCGCCGATCTCCCTGCCGGCTTCGGCACACCGCTCGGGCGCGAGCGGTTCCCCGACCCCGAGTCCCTCGATCGGGGCATCCGCCCAGTCGGTCCGCTCCAGCAGCCAGGCGCCGACGGCCAGAGACGGCGGCAGCTCGCGCTCGGAGACGGTGTCCCCGGCGGGTCCCAGGCGTACCTCCACGTCGACCCCGAACCCGCGGAAGGACCCCGGCGCGCCCTGCGGAAACGATCCGCGCCCGCTCTGCTCGGCGGGCCCGACGACCACCAGGAGGTCCGGCCGGGCGGCGGCGAGCACCCCGAGCGCGTCGGAGCAGGCCGAGCGCGCGGCGTCCAGCTCGGGAGCGGCGCCGGCGGCCACCTCGGGCACGAGCACTGGCGGGCAGGGACAGACTGCGGCGGCGACAAGCATGATCGGCAGGTTACGCCGCCGGGCGGTCAGTAGGTGATCGGACCCGAGTCCCACTCCAGCTCGGTGAACAGGAAGTGGTACGTGTACACCCCACCGGACGAGCCGTCCCCGACCAGCATCCAGCCGTCCGCGGTGCGGTACCGGCGCATGCGCACCGGATACCGCGGATGCCTGGGCTGGTAGAGGCGTACCAGCTCCGCGAACCGGGCCTCGGCCTCCTCGCGCGTGCCGTCGATCGTGGCCATCAGCTCGTACTGCCTGCGGTACGGCCCCTCACCGGGCGGCTTGTCCAGCAGCAGCGCCCATCGAGGCATCGGCTCGTCCCCCGTCCCCCGCGTCCGGATTGCCGACAAACAGTCGGGCCGGGCCCGGTCAGTCGCAGCCGCAGCCGCTCGCCGCGGCGGCCGGCAGCGGCTCCGGCACCCCGATCTTCGGCAGGCCGAGCATGACGCCGGCCGGTTTGGCGGCCTCGGCGGCGTTGCGCTTCTCCCAGGCGTCGCCCGCGCGCGTGCGGCGCACGGAGAGGACGGGGCCCTCTGCGAGGAGGTGGTGCGGGGCGGCGTACGTCACCTCGACGGTGACCACGTCACCCGGGCGGACCTCCTGCTCCGGCTTGGTGAAGTGGACCAGCCGGTTGTCGGAGGCGCGGCCGGAGAGGCGGTGCGTGGCGCCGTCCTTGCGCCCCTCACCCTCGGCGACCATCAGCTCGAGCGTGCGGCCGACCTGCTTCTTGTTCTCCTCCCAGGAGATCTCCTCCTGCAGGGCGACCAGCCGCTCGTAGCGGGCCTGGACGACCTCCTTGGGGATCTGGTCGTCCATGGTCGCGGCCGGAGTGCCCGGGCGCTTGGAGTACTGGAAGGTGAAGGCCTGCGCAAACCGGGCCTCACGGACCACGTGCAGGGTCTGCTCGAAGTCCTCCTCGGTCTCGCCGGGGAAGCCCACGATGATGTCGGTGGTGATCGCGGCGTGCGGGATGGCGGCCCGCACCTTCTCGATGATCCCGAGGTACCGCTCCTGCCGGTAGGAGCGGCGCATCGCCTTCAGGACGGTGTCCGAGCCGGACTGCAGCGGCATGTGCAGCTGCGGCATCACGTTCGGGGTCTCGGCCATGGCGGCGATGACGTCGTCGGTGAAGTCACGGGGGTGCGGGGAGGTGAAGCGGACCCGCTCCAGGCCCTCGATGTTCCCGCAGGCGCGCAGCAGCTTGCTGAAGGCCTCGCGGTCGCCGATGTCGGAGCCGTAGGCGTTGACGTTCTGGCCGAGCAGCGTGATCTCGGAGACACCCTCGGCGACCAGCGCCTCCACCTCGGCGAGGATGTCGCCGGGCCGGCGGTCCTTCTCCTTGCCGCGCAGGGCCGGGACGATGCAGAAGGTGCAGGTGTTGTTGCACCCGACGGAGATCGACACCCAGGCCGCGTAGGCGCTCTCGCGCCGGGTCGGCAGGGTGGACGGGAAGGCCTCCAGCGACTCGGCGATCTCGACCTGCGCCTCCTCCTGCACGCGGGCGCGCTCCAGCAGGACGGGCAGCTTGCCGATGTTGTGCGTGCCGAAGACGACGTCCACCCAGGGCGCCTTCTTGACGATGGTGTCGCGGTCCTTCTGCGCGAGGCAGCCGCCGACCGCGATCTGCATGCCGGGCCGCGAGGCCTTCTTCGGTGCGAGCCGGCCGAGGTTGCCGTACAGCCGGTTGTCGGCGTTCTCCCGCACGGCGCAGGTGTTGAACACGACCACGTCCGCGTCCCCGTCCGCCCCCTCGGGGGCCCGCACGTACCCGGCGTCTTCGAGCAGGCCGGCCAACCGCTCGGAATCGTGGACGTTCATCTGGCACCCGTAGGTGCGCACTTCGTACGTCTTTGGTGCTTGAACGTCCACTGCGGGGCTCCGGTCGCTGCTGCTGGTCATGCGTCAAGGGTAGGCGCTGTCGGAGGAGCCCTGTCCCGGCCCGCCCCCGTCCTGCCGGGCGCACACTGTAAGCAGGCGGCCATGCGTCATGAGCCGCACGTGGAGGTGAGCCATGAGCACCCTCGAGCTGCACGTCGACGTCGACGTTCCGGTCGACAGGGCCTGGGAGACCCTGCACCGGGTGGAGAACTATCCGCGTTTCGTGCAAGGAGTGCGGGGCGCCCGTACGGAGGCCGGGGGCCGAGCGCATCTGGAGGTCGAAACGGGTGGGCCGGCCCGCGAGGTCGAGGCCGAGGTGACGGACCGCGGTGAGCACGTGATGGAGTGGCTCACCACGAGCGCTCCCGAGCTGACTGGTTCCTTCTCGGTCCAGCCGATCGACAAGAACCACACCCGGATCCAGGCACGGCTGGAGTACGACCCCGGCACGGTCCGCGACACCTTCGGCGGGCCCAGGGGTTTCGCCCAGACCAACGCGATCGAACGGCTCGTCCGCAGCGATCTGGAGCACTTCAAGGAGTACGTCGAGCGCGGGTGAGTCCTCGTGGCCGAGTCGAACGCGGGCGAGTCACCTGCTGAGAGCGGCGCGAAGGCGGTGGACACGGGGCGGCACCGCCGGGCAGCCGGTGCGCCGGTCCGGTACGCCCGTCAGGTCTCCATCACGGCATCACAGTCCGGGCAGACCAGGGAGGCGTGCTCCGGGGGGTACCAGGAGGCTCCCGGCTCGTCGGAGGGCTTCCAGTCGGCCGTTGCCATGGCGAAGGTGTCCTTGCCGCAGAGGGTCCGCGGTCCCGTGGCCGTGTGCGACCCCGGCGCCACCGGTGCCGCGTGCACCTTGCGGACGCGCCGTTCCGCGCCACCCGTCGGTCTTGTGGAGGAGCCGGCGGGAGAGCCGGCCGCGCCCGGCCTGTCGAGTTCGTAGACGACGATCTCGCTCATGCCTCCACCGTAGGCGCCGTGACCGCGTGGTGGGGTGAACCAGGCCGTGAACGCCGTAACCGGAGAACCGGACGATCTCGTGCGGGCCCTCACGGCCGCCGGGGTCGGGGACGAGCGGCTGCTCGCGGCCGTGCGGGCGACGCCCCGGGCGGGATTCGTCCCGGCCGATCAGCTGGCTGCCGCCTACCGGGACGTACCCGTTGCCATCGGGCAGGGACAGGTCACCACGCAGCCCTCGCTGTCGGCGATGATGATCGAGGGTCTCGGTCTGGACGGGTGCGAGCACGTCCTGGAGGTCGGTACGGGTCTGGGCTTCCAGACCGCTCTGCTCGCCCGGCTGGCCGCGGACGTGGTCAGCATCGAGATGCGGCCGGACATAGCCCGCCAGGCGCGCGTGAATCTCGCCCGCCAGGGCGTGCGGAACGTGGAGCTGCGCATCGGCGACGGCAGCGGCGGTGTGCCGGACCGGGCCCCGTACGACGCCGTCCTCGTGTCGGCCGCGTTCCCGGAGGTGCCCGCGCCGCTGGCCGCACAGGTGCGCCCGGGTGGCCGCCTGGTGCAGCCGATCGGGCCGGGCGGACACGAGCAGGTGGTGTGCTTCGAGCGCACCGCATCGGGGCTGGTGCGGTTGCGGGTGCTGACCTCGGCCTACTTCGTCCGGTTGCAGGGGCGGTACGGCTTCCCGCCGGACGAGCCGGGGGTGCGTTGAGGTGTTCCCTCGGCCTTGAGCTATTCGTCGGCGACGCGTACGACCGCCAGCGTGATGTTGTCGGGACCGCCCGCGGCGATCGCCGCCTTCCACAGCTCGAAGGCAGCACGGCCGTCGTCGTGCTCCCGCATCACGTCGTCCAGCACATCCGCGGGCAGCGGATCGGTCAGACCGTCGGTGCAGATGAGGTAGCGGGCGCCGGGAGACAGGGATTCGGTCGTCACATGGGGGTGAACGGCGCGGTACGAGGGGCTGCCGCCCAGGCACTGGGTGACGATGGACGTGGTGTGCTGCCCGGGTTCGAGCGGGGGGCTGTCGTCGACGCTCACCTGGCGCAGCCCGTCGCGGGAAGCGGCGTAGACCCGGCTGTCGCCCACGTTGAACACCAGCAGCGAGCCGGGCTGCACGACGATACCGGCGACGGTGGTGCCCATGGCGGCCAGCTCGGTCTCCTCCTCGCCGCCGGCGGCCGTGTACACGGCGCGGTTGCAGGCGTTCAGGGCAACGCGGAGGGTGTCCTCGCTGCCCAGGGTGGGGCCGGCGGACGCGATCCGGCGGGCGACCAGCGCGCTGGCCAGGTCGCCGCCGGGATGCCCGCCGAGCCCGTCGGCGACGGCGACGACGAGAGGCGTGCCGATCGGGAAGACCAGGGTCTGCGGACTCTCCGTCACCGTGGCGCACAGGGTCCACGGCCCGACCACGAGGCTGTCCTCGTTGCGTTCGCGGAGCAGCCCGGGATGGCTCAGCGCGCTCACAGCCACGTACCGCATGGAACGCCACCGCCTTCCCGGACGGGCCACGGCAGTCGGCCGGCTCGCTGCCCGCGGCTCCAGGGTAGGCGCTCACCGGACGAGCCGGGCTGTGTCGAAGCGCTTGCGCGCCCTGGGCGGCCGGACCGCCGCCCGGCCGGTTCAGGTCAGGTGCGGGTCAGGTCAGGTGAGCGGCGGTGCCAAGGACGCCGTGACGGGGCCGTCGGGACGGACGGTGAAGCCGTAGTCCGCCCTGGTGGGCGTGGAGTGGAAGGACAGCGTGTGGACCGGCAGCAGGTGTTCGAGGAGGACGGTCGATTCCCGGAGCGCGAACTGGACACCGAGACAGGCGCGGGGACCGATCCCGAAGGGGAGGTAGGCGCCCGGGTGGGCGGGCCGGCCGTCCGGGACGGTGAAGCGCCGGGGGTCGAACCGTTCGGGGTCCGGCCAGAGTTCGGGGTCGCGGTGCGTGAGGTAGGGGCAGACCAGGATGTCGGTGCCGGCCTCTACCGTGTAACCGGCGAGGGTGTCGTCCTCGATGGCGTGGCGGGGCAGGATCCAGGCGGCCGGATACAGCCGTAGCGTCTCGTGGACCAGGGCCTGGACGGCCTGGCGGCGCTGCGCCGAGCCCTCGCCGCCCGCGGCCAGAGCTTGTTCACGGGCGGCGGGGTACCGGTCGAGGAGCAGGTAGAGCCAGGTCAGGGTGGTGGCAGTGGTCTCGTGCCCGGCCGAGAGCAGCGTGACCAACTCGTCGCGGATGAGCCGGTCGGTGTACTCGGGGTGCTCGTCGGCGGCGTCGATCAGGACGTGCAGCAGGCCCGGGCCGTCGGGGCCGGCCGCCCCGGCGCGGGCGGTGTCGATGGCGTGCCAGGCGACGGCGTCGATCCGGGCGAGATCGGCGGCGACGGCGTCCTGGGCGCCGGTGACATCCGCGGGCAGCGTCGGAAGGGCGGCCGCCACGGCGGTCACGGCCGCCAGTTCGCGCTCGGTACGGTCGTCGAGGGCGTGCCCGGTGAGAGAGCGCCAGATGGCGTCCAGGGCGAAGCGGCGCATCTCGCGCACGACGTCCAGGGTCTGTCCGGTACGCGCGTACCCTGCCCAGCGCCCGGCGGTGGTCCGGGCGGCCTCGTTGATCCGCTGTTGGTAACGGCGCATGCCAGTGCCGGTGAACTGGGCCTGCAGCAGGCGTCGTTGCCGCTTCCATGCCGCACCGGTGGCGGCGAGGACACCGTCGCCGATCAGCAGCCGGGCGCGGTGGGAGCGTTTGACGTACCGCTCGGGGTGCCGGGCGAGCACGTGCTGGACCGCCTGCGGGTCGGTGACGAGAACGGTGCGGGCCGGCCCGAGCCGGAAGGCGGCGACGCCACCGCAGCGCACGCGCACCTGAGACAGCAGCTCCACCAGCTCGCCGCCCGCCGAACGCCACCCCTCGACGAGTGCGGGCTCGACCTCGGGCACCGGCCGCCCCGTTCCCGGAACGCGCGTAAGGGAGCCGGGACCGGCTTCGATGTCCATGATCTCTTCTCCTGGTCGATCGCCGGACGTGGGTCGCAAGGATCGCTGGAGCACGGACTGTACGGGACCAGGCACAGTTGGTGACACCCCATCCAGGGCCTGGGCGCGTTCGGAAACCCGGTGGAGACCGGGGCCCGCCACGCCTAAGGTCGCGGAATGAGCACTCGCACGTTCCGGATCACCGTCCGCGGCGCCTTCGACGGCCTCACCGACGCCCAGCGGACCGAACTGCTGGCCGACGCCGCCGAACACGACGTACTGCGCGCCGCGTTCACCCCCGAGGGCAGCCTCACCTACGACATCGCCGCCCGGCCGGCCTTCGTCTTCCGTTTCTCCGACACCGGGGAGGAAGAGGAGGACATTCTTGAGGCGACCGAACGGGCCGAGGAGGCGGCGAAGGCCTGGCTGGCCGAGCGCGGCTACGGCTTCAAGAACCTCCGCTCCACCGCCGAGGATCTCTCCCAGGCGCCGATGGGCAAGCGGCAGCGACGGGCGGCTCGTTCGAGCGGGGCATAAACTTGAGTACTCAAGGAGTGGGCAATGAGTGGGAGTGAGCGGCCATGAGTGACGCCCTGGACGCGGCGCTGCGACTGCTGCGGGCCCAGGCAGCGCTCGTACGGCGCTTCGACTCCCGGCTGAGCGCGCTGCACGGCGTGAGCCTCGCCGACTTCACCCTGCTGCTGCGGCTGAGCCGGGCGCCCGGCGGCCGCATGCGGCGGGTCGACCTCGCCGAGGCGCTGGGCCTGACGGCCTCCGGGGTCACGCGCGGGCTCGCGCCACTGGAGCGGATCGGGCTGGTGACCCGCGAAGCGGATGCGCGGGACGCGCGCGTGGCCTACGCGTCGCTGACCGGGACGGGCCGACGACGGCTGAAGGAGATGCTCGCGACGGCCGAGGAGACCGCCACCGAGGTCTTCGCCGCCCCCGCGCTGAACGCCGAGGACATCACACAGCTGTCATCCCTCTTGACCCGCCTCGGCGGCACCGGCCTGGCCGACCCCTGAGCCCGGGAGAGGCTCCGCATCACCGGTTTTGAGCCCCGCCGTGACGCGAACTCGCCGTGGCGCAGGTCACCTTGAGATGTGGCCGGATTGTGTGGGGGCCCTACATAAAGACATGGCATGCTCATGGCTCGTTCACGAGTTACCGGCCGGTTCTACCGTCAAGTAGCCCGTTCGCCCAGTACCTCTCTGCCACCCCCCACTTCACCCAGGACCGACCATGCGCAGACGCATGCGGCACAGACGTGCCCTGCTGCCCGCCTTCGCCGTGACCACCCTCTTCCTCGCCGCGGCCTGTTCCTCGCCCGCCTCGCAGGCCGGCCCGTCGGCGACCGCCGGGCACGGCCGGCAGGTCGAGGCCGCCGACGGGCCCGCCGACGGCACGGACCGCTCGCTCGCCGTCGCCGCCGCGCCCGCGACCGCCGCGACCGCCACGGCCGGGCCGGCCGGCTCCGGGCAGCGGGCACACAGGACGGCACTCGCCATCGGCTCGTACGACAGCCACACCCGGCGGGCCGTCCTCGCCGACAAGCCCGTCAGGCACGGGAGTTCAGCTCCCGCCTCCCCTGCGGCCTCCCCCACCCCCTCCGGTGCCCCGTACAAGGCCGCCGTCGGCGATGTGATCGCCAGTGCGCCCGCGCCCGGGGCGCCGGACGGGCTGCTCGCCAAGGTCACCAAGGTGATCGGCCGGACGGACGGCGGCACCGAGGTGCAGACGGAACCGTCCACCCTCAACGCGCTGCTCGGCGACGAGACGGCGAAGGGCGCCGTACCGGTCGACCCCTCGTCCTTCACCGTCGACAAGCTGCTGCCCGGTGTGAAGGTGTCCTGGGCGAAGACCGGTCACGCGCACGCCGGCCCGAAGGGGGCCACGGTGCCGCTCGGCAGTCTCCGGCTCGACGTGAGCGCCGACATCCCGACGGCCCAGCACACGCCGGTCTCCGCCGCCGCCTCGGTGAACGGCTTCGTCCAGGTCGCCCCGCAGGTCGACTTCGCCTACGGCGGCTCCGGTAGCGACGCCCCGCCCGGCTCCGCCTACCTCGGCGTGTCCGGCGACTGGACCTCCGGCTGGGCGGTCAAGGGCCGCGCCGCCGCGACCACCGGCACCCCGCTGCGGATCCCGTTCGCCAAGCTGCACGCCGACCCCGTCCTCCAGGTCGGCCCCGTCCCCGTCGTCGTCAACCTCGACCTGACCGCTTACGTCCAGATCAGCGGGGACGGGCGGGTCACCGTCGACGTCGAGCAGAACCTCAGGGGCGACTTCAAGGCGGGCGGCACCTTCGGTCTGTCCAAGGGCTGGACGCCGGTCAGCTCGTCGGACATGAAGAGCACGCCCGTGCGCGCCTCCGTCACCACCGCCGGGACCGTGAAGACGGCGCTCGGGGCCGAGGCCTCGGTCGGCCTCTACGGCGCCGTCGGTGTCACCGCCGACCTGGCTCCGTATCTGCGCGGCGAGGCCTCCGGCACGGTCACGGCCTCCTCCGACGGCGGCGGGGCGAAGGCCGAGGGCGCCTGGGGCGTGTACGGCGGGGTCGACCTGTCCGGGACCCTGCGGCTCCAGCTGTCCGTCTTCGGCACACCGGTCATCCAGCGGAGCATTCCGCTGGGCGCCCTGAACCGCGAGTGGAAGCTGGCGGGCGGCACCTTCTAGGCGCCCGCCTGCGCAGAACTGTCCTGCGCCGCCGGTATCCAGCCCTGGCGGCGCAGTACGGACGACACGTCCGGCGCCCGGTAGTGCTCCCCCTTGAGGACCTTGCCGTCGGCCCGGCGGGCGACCTGTCCGTCCGGGCCGAGCTTGCTCATGTTGGCCCGGTGGATCTCGGCGATCACGTGGTCGAGGTCGATGCCGTGGACCAGCGCCGTGCCGTACGCCACGTAGACCACGTCCGCCAGTTCGTGCGCGAGCTTGTCCAGCGGGCCGTCGACCGCGACCTCGGCGACTTCCGCGGCCTCCTCGGCGAGCAGTTCCCCACGGTGCGCGGCCAGTTCGGGGGCCACCTCGGTCGGCGTGGTGCGGGCGTCCAGGCCGAAGGCGAGGTGGAACTCTCGGACGAGGCCGGCGGGCGAAGTACTCATGCCGACGACTCTAACGGCCACCACTGACAGAGCCCTCCGTCCGCCTCCGGACCACGGAGTGACCCCGGCCCTGTTCAGCGTCCCGCCCGGCCTGGCAGGATCGCCGCATGTCCACGATGTTCCCCCGTATCAGCAGGCGCCGGGTGCTGCCGGCCGCGGCCGCCGGTGCCGTGGTGCTCGGGCTGCTGCTGTGGTGGCTGCTGCCACTGGGCGAGAAGCCGCCGAGCGGGACGATCGTCTTCAGCACAGGCACGCCCCGTGGGGTCTACCAGGAGTACGGCGAGCGGCTGCGCGCCGAGTTCGCCAAGGACATGCCCAACCTGAAGGTGAAGCTGCTGAACAGCGCCGGCTCGCAGGAGAACGTGCAGCGGGTGGCGACCGGCAAGGCCGACTTCACCATCGCGGCGGCGGACGCGGTGGAGGCGTACGAGCTGCGGCACGGCAGCGGCGCCGGGCGGCTGCGCGGGGTGGCCCGGCTCTACGACGACTACGTCCAGCTCGTCGTGCGCAGTGACTCGGACATCAAAAACGTGGCGGACCTGCGGCACAAGCGGGTGGCGACCGGGCTGCCCGACTCCGGGGTACGGCTGATCGCCGACCGGGTGCTCAAGGCCGCCGGCATCGACCCCCACAAGGACATCACCCCCGTCGCGGACGGCATCGACACCGGGCCCGACCGGCTGGAGCAGCGCAGGATCGACGCCTTCTTCTGGTCGGGCGGCCTGCCCACCAAGGGACTTGTCGCGCTGGCCCAGAAGTCGGCCTTCAAGTTCGTGCCGATCGAGAGCGACCTGGTCGCCAAGCTGCACGACCAGGGCAAGGAGGCGCGCCACTACCGGGCCACCAACATCCCCGAGTCGGCCTACCCGGCCGTACAGCAGGGCAACGAGGTCCCGACGATCGCCGTGTCCAACCTCCTGATGACCCGCGCGGACATGGACCCCAGGCTCACCGAATGGGTGACCCGCACGGTCATCAAGAGCCGCGACGACATCGGCGCCCATGTCCACTCCGCCCAACTGGTCGATCTGCGCACCGCCATCTACACCGATCCGCTGCCCCTCCAGGAGGGTGCGCGCCGGTACTACGTCTCGATGAAGCCGTAGCGGGGGCGGACGGCGTCCCGTCACCCCTGCCGGGCGGGCCACGCCAAGCGCGCCCTGCCGAGCGGGCCGCGCAGGGCAAGGACAGTGGGGCCCGGTGGCCGTTCCCCGCGAGTCCCGCCGCCGAGCCGTACCCCGCGAGTCTCGCCGCCGAGCCGTACCCCGTGCCCGAGCCCCGGCTCAGCCCCGGCCCCCGGTCACGGCTCCGCGTGCCTGGGCACCGTCACCGTCACGCGCAGTCCCCGCGGCTCATGGTGGGCGTAGTCGATCGAGCCTCCGCCCGCCGTGAGCAACGTGTGCACGATGGACAGGCCGAGGCCCGAGCCCTTGATGTTCTGGTGGCGGCCGCTGCGCCAGAACCGGTCGCCCACGCGCGCGAGTTCCTCGTCGGTGAGGCCGGGCCCGGTGTCGGTGACGACGACCGTGGACCTGTCGCCGTCGGCGGCGACGGCGACCTCCACCGTGCCGCCCTCGGGGGTGAACTTCACGGCGTTGTCGATCAGCGCGTCCAGCGCGCTGGACAGGGTGATCGGGTCCGCCCAGGCGGTCGTGGGCGGGCACTCCCCGGTCAGCCGGACCCCCTTGGTCTCGGCGGCCGGAGACCAGGCGGCGATCCGCTCCTCGGTGAGGGCGCCGATGTCGGTCAGTCTCAGGTCCGCCTCGGCGTGCTCGGCCAGCGCCAGGTCCAGCAGGTCGTCCAGGACCTGTGCGAGACGCTTGCCCTCGGTGCGGACCGAGGCGATCTCCTCGTTGTCCTCGGGGAGTTCGAGGGCGAGCAGTTCGATACGCAGCAGCAGCGCCGCGAGCGGGTTGCGCAGTTGGTGCGAGGCGTCCGCGACGAAGGCGCGCTGCTGCTCCAGCACGTCCTCGACGTTGTCCGCCATCTCGTTGAACGAACGGGCGAGCCGTCTGAGTTCCGGCGGTCCGCCGCCGACCGCGACCCGCGACTTCAGCCGTCCGGTGGCGATGTCGTGGGTGGTGGCGTCGAGGACCCGTACCGGTCTGAGCACCCAGCCGGTCAGCCGCAGCGCCGCGCCGACGGCCAGCAGCATCGCCGCGATCTCGCCGGCCCCGATGATCAGCCAGCCACGCAGGGTCCGCGACCGCATCTGCCCGGTGGGCGAGTCGGTGACCACGACCGCCACGACGTCGCCGTCCCGGATCACCGGGGAGGCCACGATCAGCCGGCTGCGCTGCCAGGGCCACACCTGCCGCGGGTCATGGCTGCGCCGGCTGAGCAGCGCCTCCTCGAACGCCGCCCGCACCTCCCCCGTCCGCGGTACGAACCAGTCGTCGGGGGCGTTGACCATCGCCGAGCCGTTGCGGTAGAAGACGCCCGCGCGGATGCCGTAGACGCCGTAGTAGCTGCCGAGTTCGCTGCGCAGGGCCTCCAGGCGCTCGTCGGTGCTGGTGCGGCGCGATCCTCTGGGCCCGTCGGTGACGAACTGGGCGAGCGCCGCGAAGCGTGCCGTGTCGTCGATGCGGTCGACGACGACCTTCTGCTGCTGCGCGGCGGCCAGGCTGATGGCGAGCGGAAGCCCGAGGGCGAGGAGGACGGCCGCCATCAGGATGATGAGCAGCGGCAGCAGACGTGCGCGCACCCGTCCCCGCTAGGCGGCCGGGGCGACGAGCCGGTAGCCGACGCCGCGTACGGTCTCGATCAGTGCGGGCATGCGCAGTTTGGCGCGCAGGGAGGCGACGTGCACCTCCAGGGTGCGGCCGGTGCCCTCCCAGCTGGTGCGCCAGACCTCGCTGATGATCTGCTCCCGCCGGAAGACCACTCCGGGGCGCTGCGCGAGCAGGGCGAGCAGGTCGAACTCCTTGCGGGTCAGTTGGACAACCGAACCGTTCACGGTGACCTGCCGGGTGGGTAGTTCGATGCGTACGGGACCGAGGTGCAGGGCGCCCTCGCCGCCGGTCGCCGGGTCCTCGTGAACGGTGCGCCGGCTGACGGCGTGGATACGGGCGAGCAGTTCCCCGGTGTCGTAGGGCTTCACCACGTAGTCGTCGGCACCCAGGTTGAGCCCGTGGATGCGGGAGCGGACGTCGGAGCGGGCCGTCACCATGATCACCGGTGTGCTGGTGCGTTTGCGGATCTTGCCGCAGACCTCGTAGCCGTCCTGGTCGGGCAGGCCCAGGTCGAGCAGGACCACGCCGAAACCGTTGCCCTCGGGGACGAGCGCCTGCAGGGCCTCCTCGCCGCTGCGTGCGTGGGTGACGTCGAAACCGTGTCGCGCGAGTACGGCGGACAGGGCCGCGGCGACGTGGTTGTCGTCCTCGACGAGCAGCAGTCTCATCCCGGCCCCCTCCGGTTCAGCGGTCGTACGGTCTGGGTTCTCGCGCGTCCTGTATGTCACGCGCGCGTGCACCATGGCAGTCACGCCGATGGATAAGGACGGCGTCAAGAGGGTTCCGGTTGCCCGTCGCTTCCGTTATCCGGCCGATACGCACTGGGCGGCAGGTGCTACCACGCGTGTCCGATTGCTATCGGATCGTGATGCTCAGATCTCCCTCAGATGTGATGACGCAGGTCACAGCCGCTCACTACTGTCCTCCGAAACCGAGGAGGACGGAGCCCGAGAGCGATGACCAATGTATCGGTGACCAAGGAAGACGTGGTCACGTCCGACGAACTGGTCGTCCTGAAGAGCGTCAACAAGCACTTCGGCGCGTTGCATGTGCTCCAGGACATCGACCTGACGATCGCCCGCGGCGAGGTCGTCGTGGTCATCGGGCCCTCCGGGTCCGGAAAGTCGACCCTCTGCCGCACCATCAACCGCCTGGAGGCGATCGACTCGGGCACCATCGCCATCGACGGCAAGCCCCTGCCCCAGGAGGGCAAGCAGCTTGCCCGGCTGCGGGCGGACGTCGGGATGGTCTTCCAGTCCTTCAACCTCTTCGCGCACAAGACCGTGCTCGAGAACGTGATGCTGGGGCAGCTCAAGGTCCGCAAGGCGGACAGGAAGCAGGCCGAGGAGAAGGCCCGGTCCCTGCTCGACCGGGTCGGCGTGGGCACCCAGGCCGACAAGTATCCCGCCCAGCTGTCCGGCGGCCAGCAGCAGCGCGTCGCCATCGCGCGGGCACTGGCGATGGGCCCGAAGGTCATGCTCTTCGACGAGCCGACCTCCGCCCTCGACCCCGAGATGATCAACGAGGTCCTCGAGGTCATGCAGCAGCTCGCCCGTGAAGGCATGACGATGGTCGTCGTCACCCATGAGATGGGCTTCGCACGATCGGCTGCGAACCGCGTGGTCTTCATGGCCGACGGCCGGATCGTCGAAGAGGCTGCGCCCGACCAGTTCTTCAGCAACCCGCGCAGCGACCGGGCCAAGGACTTCCTGTCCAAGATCCTGCACCACTGACGGCGCCGCCCCGCCCCGCGCCCCTGGGTCGCCTTTTCCAACGGACCTCGTTCCGCACCACTTCAAAGGATGTTCACCATGAAGCTCCGCAAGGTCACCGCCGCCTCGGCCGCCGTACTCGCCCTCGCCCTGTCCGCCACCGCGTGCGGCGGCGGCAAGAAGGACGACAACGGCTCCTCCGGCGGTGGCAAGAAGATCGCCATCGGCATCAAGTTCGACCAGCCGGGCCTCGGCCAGAAGACCCCGCAGGGCTACGCGGGCTTCGACGTCGACGTGGCCACCTATGTCGCCAAGAAGCTCGGCTACAGCGCCGACCAGATCGAGTGGAAGGAGTCGAAGAGCGCCGATCGCGAGACCATGCTGCAGCGCGGTGACGTCGACTTCATCGCCGCCACCTACTCGATCACCCCCGAGCGTCAGCAGAAGGTCGACTTCGCCGGCCCGTACCTGCTGGCCCACCAGGACGTGCTGCTGCGCGCGAACGACACGAAGATCAAGTCTCCGGCGGACCTGAACGGCAAGAAGCTGTGCTCGGTGACCGGCTCGACCTCGGCCCAGAACCTCCACGACAGGCTGGCTCCCAAGGCGAACCTCCAGACGTACCCGACCTACTCGGCCTGTCTGGGGGGTCTGCAGAGCGGCGCCATCGACGCCCTCACCACGGACGACTCGATCCTCGCGGGCTACGCCGCCCAGGCCCAGTTCAAGGGCAAGTTCAAGCTCGGCGGCTTCAAGATGACCAACGAGAACTACGGCATCGGCGTCAAGAAGGGCAGCGACCTCAAGGCCAAGATCAACAAGGCCCTTGAAGACATGGTCTCCGACGGCTCGTGGGAGACGGCCGTGAAGAAGAACTTCGGACCGGCCGGCTACAAGAACGAGCCCGCCCCGAAGATCGGCGACATCAAGAGCTGAGGCAACGCCCCGCCGGTGTGCCGCCTCTGAACACGGCGGCGCACCGGGGCATCCCTACACGCGGAAGCGCGGGAGATCGTGTTCGACTTTCTTGACAAGTACGACGTGCTGGGCGCCTTCTGGACGACGGTGCAGCTCACGCTGCTGTCGGCCGTGGGCTCCCTGGTCTGGGGCACTCTGCTGGCCGCCATGCGGGTGGGCCCGGTACCGCTGATGCGCGGTTTCGGCACCGCCTACGTGAACATCGTGCGGAACATCCCACTCACGGTGATCATCCTCTTCTCCTCCCTCGGCCTGAACCAGAATCTGGGCGTCAGCCTCGGTGCAAAAGACTTCGACACGATCAACTTCCGGCTGGCCGTGCTCGGTCTGATCGTCTACACCGCGGCCTTCGTGTGCGAGGCGATCCGGGCCGGCATCAACACGGTGCCGGTCGGACAGGCGGAGGCGGCGCGGGCCATCGGCCTGAGTTTTCCCCAGGTGCTGCGGCTGGTCGTGCTGCCGCAGGCCCTCCGCGCGGCCGTCGGTCCGCTGACCAACGTACTGATCGCGCTGACGAAGAACACGACGGTCGCGGCCGCGATCGGCGTGGCGGAGGCGGCCTTCCTGATGAAGAAGATGATCGAGAACGAGGCGGAGCTGCTGGCGATCTCCGCGGTCATCGCCTTCGGGTTCGTGTGCCTGACCCTGCCGACCGGTCTGATCCTCGGCTGGGTGGGCAAGAAGGTGGCGGTGAAGCGATGAGCTCGGTCCTGTACGACGTCCAGGGACCCCGCGCCAAGCGGCGCAACGTCCTGTACACGGCGGTCTTCCTGATCGCCCTCGCGGCCGCCGCATGGTGGGTGTACAAGTCGTTCGACGACAAGGGACAGCTGGCCTGGGCACTGTGGAAGCCCTTCTTCAGCGGCACCGAGGCGTACACGACGTACATCTGGCCCGGTCTGCAGAAGACCCTGGAAGCGGCGGCCCTGGCGATGGTCGTCGCGCTTCCGCTCGGTGCCGTCCTCGGTATCGCCCGGCTCTCGGACCACCTGTGGGTGCGCGTCCCGGCCACGATCGTGATCGAGTTCTTCCGCGCGATCCCCGTCCTGGTCCTGATGATCTTCGGGCTCGCGCTCTTCGCCCAGTACACCGACGTCAGTTCGGACGACCGTCCGTTCTACGCGGTCGTCACCGGACTGGTGCTGTACAACGCGTCGGTGCTCGCGGAGATCGTCCGCGCGGGCATCCTCGCCCTGCCGAAGGGACAGTCCGAGGCGGCCCTGGCGATCGGCCTGCGCAAGGGGCAGATGATGCGGCTCATCCTGCTGCCGCAGTCGGTCACCGCCATGCTCCCGGCCATCGTCAGCCAGTTGGTGGTCATCGTGAAGGACACCGCCCTCGGCGGCGCGGTCCTCACCTTCCCCGAACTGATGGCCTCGGCCAACACGATGGCCGGCTACTACGGCAACATGATCGCCTCGCTGACGGTGGTGGCCGTGATCTTCGTGGTCATCAACTTCTCCCTGACCTCGTTCGCGAGCTGGCTGGAGGGCCGGCTGCGACGCGGCAAGAAGTCGACCGGGGCGGTGCTCACGGTCGAGGACACCGTGGGTATCGCGGGCCACGCGGGAACGGGAACCGCCGCCTGACACCCGGTCAGAGCCGAAAGCATCCCCCGGAGGCAGTGGCGTGATCGCCACTGCCTCCGTTCGCTTGACGCAAACTCTGCCAATGGGTTGCATACGTTGTGTGATCGTGCACCCCGCTCCCCCTTCCTGTTCACTTGTCTCCGTCAGGGCATCGTCACGGGCAGGGGGCGCCGCGTCATGGACCCGGTGATCATCGTCGGAGCGGGGCCGGTCGGGCTCACGCTCGCCCTGGCGCTGGCCCGCCAGGAGGTGCCGTCCGTCGTCCTGGACGAGGGCCCCGGCAAGGACGAACCCCGCCCGGCGCGCACCGTCGTACTGCGCGAGGACACGGCCGCCCTGCTGGAGCGGCTGGCCGGGGTGGCGCTCGGTGAGCAGGGCACGCGCTGGGCCGGATGGCGGTCTCTCAGGCGCAAGCAGGTGATGAGCGAGTGCACCTTCGAGGAGGCGGACCCCGCCGCGCCGCTGCACATCGCCCAGCACATCCTCACGGGCGCCCTGCGCACGGCCATCACCGACGAGCCGCTGGTGAAGGTGGCGGTGGACAGCCGTCTGGACTCCATCGAGCAGGAGCGTTCCGGCGTCACCGCGCACACCCGGGGCGCGAACAGCACCTGGTGGCGCGGCAGTTACCTGGTCGGCTGCGACGGACCGCGCTCCACGGTGCGCAAACTCCAGGACATCCGCTTCCCGGGCCGTACGGCGGTGGAGCGGCACGCGGTGGCCGCGCTGCGCGTGGAACTTCCGTGGGAGGGCCGGGCGTTGCTCCATCGGACGCCACCGTGGCGGCAGTCCGGGCCCTCGGCCGGGGAGGTGGCCGCCCGCCCCCTCCCGGACGGCGTGTGGCGCCTGGACTGGCTGCTGCCCCCCGGCAAGGACCTGGTCACGCCCGAGATCCTGGTGGCCCGGATCCGCGAGACGCTCGCGGGCTGGGCGGACGGCCCCACACCGGTGTACGACCTGCTCGACACCGGTGTGCACACGGTGCACCACCGGCTGGCCCGCCGGTGGCGCGTCGGCCGGGTCTTCCTCGCCGGGGACGCGGCCCATCTGCTGGGCGCGCTCGGCACCCAGGGGCTGGACGAGGGGCTCAGGGACGCCGACAACCTTGCCTGGAAGCTGGCCACGGCCTGGCACCACGGCCCGCGTGAGGCGCTGCTGGACAGTTACCAGGCCGAGCGGCGCGCGGTGGTCGCGGGCCGGCTGCGCGCGGCCGACCAGGTGCTGCCGATGCTGCGCGGCTCCGGCGGGCTGCGCCAGATCATGCCCGGTGCGGCGCGGGGCCACGACACGCTGCTCGCGGAAGGCCACCTTGGGCGCGGGCCACTGAGCGCGCCGGCGGCGTACGCCGAGTCGCCGCTCGCGCCGCCCCGGCATCTGGAGGGCGAGATCCCGGTCGACACCCCGCGCGGCGCACCCGTCACCGACGTACGGGTCACCGCGGAGGATGGTTCCTTCGTGCAACTGCGCGATCGGCTCGGCCGCGGTGCCCTCCTCGTCGTACTGATCGCGCCCGGCACGGGAGTGTGGGACCGCAAGCACTGGGTCTCGGCCGGAGTGATGCCCCGGCTCGCGGCGGCCGTGACCGCCCTGCCGTACCCCGCCGAGCTGCTGGTCGCCGAGAGTTACCCAGGCGCACCCGCGCACAGCGTGCTGCTCGTACGCCCCGACGGCCACCTGGTCACCGCGCTGAGCGGCGTCCGTCCGGCCGACCTCTACGCGGCGGCGGAGGCGGCGGTGGGCGGCCCGGCCAAGGAGGAGGCGCAGGCGGCCTCCGGGGTCCGCTGACCCGAGGGCAGTCACCCTCTGTCCACATGGTGACGGTGAGTTGACCGGAGTACACCGGCATGTTGTACTCCGGACCATGACCGACACCTGCGTGCGCCTGTGGCGGAGGGTCCACATGGACCTCGTCCGCTACGCGGGCTGCGTGTGTCGCCCGTCCTGCTGAATTCGCATCCTCCTTCCTTTCCGGGCGCCACGGTGTGCGCCCGTTCCGCGAACCCTCTTCAGGCTTCAGGACGGTGTACGTGTCTGTCACCTCTGCTTCCGTGTCCCCTGCCGTCGGCTCGGCGCCCACCCAGGCGGACCTCCTCGACTTCGCACGGCGTACGGCCGCCGACGCCGAGCTGATCGGCTCCCTTCCACTCGACCCGGAGGGCCGCACCTGGGTGCGGCTGAAAGGTCCGGGCGGCAGCGAGGCATGGCTGATCGGCTGGCCGCCCGGCACCGGCACCGGCTGGCACGACCACGCCGACTCGGTCGGCGCGTTCCTCACCGCCTCGGGCGTACTCAAGGAGAACTCGCTCGCCGCCCGGCTGCCGACCGACGGCTGGAAGACCCTGGAACTCAGCGAGGGCGTGGACCGCGAACGACGGCTGCCCGCAGGCGAGGGCCGTGCCTTCGGCCGCCACCATGTCCACGAGGTCTTCAACGAGTCCCGCATCCAGCACGCGATCTCCGTGCATGCCTACTACCCGCCCCTGCCGCGCATCCGTCGATACGGTCGCAGCGGTCAGGTCCTGCGCCTGGAGCAGGTCGAACGCCCGGAGGACTGGCAGTGAGCGGCACCAACGGTCAATCACCGGTCGGTATCGACGAGTTGTTGGAGCGGGTGCGCGCGGGCTACCGGCGCATCGAGGCACGGGAGGCGCACGAGGCTGCGCGGACGGGTGAGGCGCTGCTGGTCGACATCCGGTACGCGGCCTTGCGCGAGCGCGACGGGCTGATCCCCGGCGCTCTCGTCATCGAGCGCAACGAACTGGAGTGGCGCCTCGATCCCCAGGGCAGCCACCGCGTCCCCGAGGCCACCGGCCACGACCTGCGCGTCGTGGTGATCTGCAACGAGGGCTACGCCTCCAGCCTCGCCGCCGCCTCCCTCCACCAGCTCGGGCTGCACCGGACGACGGACCTGGTCGGTGGCTTCCAAGCCTGGCGGACGGAGGGCCTCCCGGTGGAGCCGGCGTCGCCCTGACCAGGAACGCCCCGGGAAGTCTGGGGTGCGTACTCGCCCGCGCGTGGCGAGCTGAGCGCTGTGGTCGCCCGGCGTCGTCGGCGAGCGTCAACTCCGCTGCGGACGCGGAAGGTTGGAAGCACCCGGCGACCTCCCCGCCCTGCGCGCCGAAGACTCGGACGTCCCCTTCGCCGGACTCAGTAGTCCCCTTCGCCGAGGAACTCCGTGTCCTCGCCCTCTTCCTCCAGGGCCTGACGGACTACGCGGAGGGCCATGCCCTCGGGGTAGCCCTTGCGGGCGAGCATGCCGGCGAGGCGGCGGAGCCGTTTGTCACGGTCGAGGCCACGGGTGGCGCGCAGCTTACGGGCCACGAGTTCGCGGGCCGTCGTCTCCTCCTGCTCGGAGTCGAGCTGGGAGACGGCCTCGTCGATCAGCGCCGAGTCGACCCCCTTGGTGCGCAGCTCCTGGGCGAGTGCCCGGCGCGCGAGTCCCCGGCCGTGGTGCCGGGACTCCACCCAGGCGTCCGCGAACGCGCTGTCGTCGATCAGCCCGACCTCCTCGAACCGCGACAGCACCTCCTCGGCGACGTCCTCGGGGATCTCCCGCTTGCGCAGGGCGTCCGCGAGTTGCTTGCGGGTGCGCGGGGTCCCGGTGAGCAGGCGCAGGCAGATCGCCCGTGCCCGCTCAGCCGGGTCCCCTGAAGACTCCCCCCGCTCGGCCCTCGACGAGGCAGAGGGGCCTTCGTCCTCCTCACCGGGCGCGTCCCCGAAGCCGCGCCGCCGCCGGCCGCGCCCCCGGCCGCCCCGCGGGCCGACGCCACCGCGGGAGCCGCGGCCGGGCGAACCATCCCCGTACGGCTCGTCGCCCGTGTCGCCCGGGTGGGCAGCGCCGGCATCCCCGTATTCACCGGTGCCGTGGTACTCGTCGTGCCCGTCGTGACCCTGGTAACCGTCGTCCGGGTATCCGTCGCCACCGCCCGGGGCGGAGGCCGGGTGGCCCCCGGTGCCCCTCCCCCGTGGGGCACCGGGGGTGACGTACTCGTACTCGGCCCAGTCGGTTCGTCGTGTCACGGTCAGCTCTTGGCTGCGGCGGCCTTGGGCTTGGTGGCCTTGGCGGCTGCCGGGGCGGGCACCGTCTTGGCGTCGTCGGCGGCAGCGGTGGCGACCGCAGCGTCCGCGCCGGGCTCGGTGGCGGGCTCCTCCGGCCGGACGCCGACGCCCAGCTTCTCCTTGATCTTCTTCTCGATCTCGTTGGCCAGGTCGGGGTTGTCCTTGAGGAAGTTGCGCGCGTTCTCCTTGCCCTGGCCGAGCTGGTCGCCCTCGTACGTGTACCAGGCGCCGGCCTTGCGGACGAAGCCGTGCTCCACGCCCATGTCGATCAGGCCGCCCTCGCGGCTGATGCCCTGGCCGTAGAGGATGTCGAACTCGGCCTGCTTGAAGGGCGGGGCGACCTTGTTCTTCACGACCTTGCAGCGGGTGCGGTTGCCGACCGCCTCCGTGCCGTCCTTCAGGGTCTCGATGCGGCGGATGTCGATACGCACCGAGGCGTAGAACTTCAGCGCGCGTCCACCGGTCGTGGTCTCCGGGGAGCCGAACATCACGCCGATCTTCTCGCGGAGCTGGTTGATGAAGATCGCGGTGGTCTTCGACTGGTTGAGCGCGCTGGTGATCTTCCGCAGGGCCTGGCTCATCAGCCGGGCCTGGAGACCGACGTGGCTGTCGCCCATCTCGCCCTCGATCTCCGCGCGCGGGACGAGCGCGGCGACGGAGTCGATGACGATGAGGTCGAGAGCGCCGGAGCGGACGAGCATGTCCACGATCTCCAGGGCCTGCTCGCCGTTGTCGGGCTGGGAGAGGATCAGGTTGTCGATGTCGACGCCGAGCTTGCGCGCGTACTCGGGGTCGAGGGCGTGCTCCGCGTCCACGAAGGCGACCTGGCCGCCGGCCTTCTGGGCGTTGGCCACGGCGTGCAGGGTCAGGGTCGTCTTACCCGAGGACTCCGGGCCGTAGATCTCGACGACACGGCCGCGCGGCAGGCCACCGACGCCGAGGGCGACGTCGAGCGCGGTCGACCCGGTCGGGATGACCTCGATGGGCTCCCTCGACCGCTCGCCCATGCGCATGACCGCGCCCTTGCCGAATTGCCGTTCAATCTGCGCGAGCGCGGCGTCGAGCGCCTTCTCGCGGTCGGTTCCTGCCATGGGTTCCACCCGGTTTGCTTGAGTCGATCGCTTCACGTCAAAGACGCTAACGCCTGCCACTGACAATGCGCCCCGACGCAGGTCCAGCCTGTGGATAACCATGGGACTTCTTCCCGCAGAACGGGACGAAATCCACTGCACGAAGCCTCGCCTGAGCCTCCATGAGAATGGATGTTCGATTTTGGTGTCAAGCGCACCACACGGCGCCCGGGACCTGTGCCTCAACACCCGGCGCCGCTACTGCCGGCGGCGTACGGCGGGTGTCTTCGGACGGACGACGACCGGGCGGGCCGCTCCCGCGAGCCTTGGCCCATGAAGAATCCGCGCGCCGTCGACCGCCTCTGTCATGCGACCGGGCTGCTCCTCGTCCTGTCCGGTCTCGTGCACCTGGGGGTGTTCGCGGTCGACGGGGGCCCGTGGTTCGGACCCGTCTCCTGGCGCAAGCCCGTCACCTTCGGGCTCTCCTTCGGGCTGACGCTGATCGCGATCACCTGGGTCACGTCGTATCTGCGCGTCGGCCCCCGGCTGCGCTCGTCCCTGCTGCTCGTCTTCGCCGCCGACTGCGTGGTGGAGGTCGGCGGGATCACCCTCCAGGCGTGGCGCCGGGTGCCCTCGCACCTGAACATGGAGTCCCCCTTCGACACGGCGGTGTCCATGACGCTCGCGGTGGGCGGCGGTGTCCTGGTCGCCCTGCTCACGGTGTTCGCCGTCGCGTCCTTCCGGCACCGGCCGACAGGCCCGGCCGGCATGCCGCTCGCCGTGCGTTCCGGGTTCGCGATCCTGCTGGTGGCGCTGGCCTCCGGGGCCGCGATGATCGCGCGCGGGGTCGTACTGACCCGGACCGGTCACCAGGAGGCCGCCTACCACTCGACGGCCCCGCTCAAGCCCCTGCACGGCGTGAGTCTGCACGCCGTCCTCGTCCTGCCCGCGCTGGCCTGGCTGCTCTCCCGCTCGCACTGGGGCGAAGGGACACGCCGGCGGATCGTGGCCACGGCGGTCGGCTGTTACACGACGGCCGTCGCCGCAGCGGGAGTGTGGGCAGTGCTCACGTACCGATGACAGGACCGAGGCGGCACCGGCCCACCACGGTCTTCTCCTGCCACCGGCCCACCAGCTCTTCTCTCCCGTCACCGGCCTGCGGCGCCCGCCTCCGAGGCGCACCGGTCTACGACGACTCCTCCGGCTCGGGCTGGCCGGCCCGCGGCCGGAATATGCGTGCCAGCCCTCCGGGACCGCCCGGGCCCCGGCCGCGGTGCCCGTGCACCCTGGGGTCGTCCGTGACGGCGTACCGCTTCACATACGCTCCGAGGAATGCCTGCAGGGTGGCCACCGCCGGGATGGCGATCAGCGCGCCGACGGCGCCCAGCAGCGCGGTGCCGGCGATGACCGAGCCGAAGGCGACCGCGGGGTGGATGTCGACCGTCCTGGCGGTCAGCTTGGGCTGGAGCATGTAGTTCTCGAACTGCTGGTAGACCACCACGAAGACCAGCACCCACACCGCGTACCAGGGGTCGACGGTGAACGCGATCAGCATCGGCAGCGCACCGGCGAGGTAGGTGCCGATGGTCGGGATGAACTGGGAGACCAGGCCCACCCAGACGCCGAGCACAGGCGCGTACGGCACACCGAGGGCCTGGAGCAGGATGTAGTGGGCGACGCCGGAGATGAGCGCCATGAGGCCGCGCGAGTAGAGATAGCCGCCGGTCTTGTCGACGGCGATCTCCCAGGCGCGCAGCACCTCCGCCTGGCGTGCGGGCGGCAGGACGGAGCACAGGGCGCGGCGCAGCCGGGGGCCGTCGGCCGCGAAGTAGAAGGAGAACAGCCCCACCGTCAGCAGTTGGAACAGCCCGCCGAGCACCTGCGCGGAGACGTCGAGGACACCGGCGGCGCTGTTCTGCGCGTACTTGCGCAGCCAGTCGGAGTGGAGCAGGCCCTCCTGGACGTCCACGCGCCGGAGCTCGGTGTGGAAGCTCTCATTGATCCAGTTGATGAGCGAGTCAAGGTAGTTGGGGAAGCCCTCGACCATCTTGATGATCTGGCCGGCCAGCATGGAGCCGAGCAGGGTGACGAACCCGGCGACGGCGACCGTCAATCCGAAGAAGACCAGGAAGGTGGCCATCCCCCGGCGCACACCGCGGGCGGCCATCCGGCTCACCGCGGGCTCGATCGCGAGGGCCAGGAAGAACGCGATCAATACGTTGATCAACAGCCCGGTCAGCTGGTGGAAGGCCCAGCTGCCGAGCTGGAACGCGGCGATCAGCGCGAGCGCGAGCACCATGGCGCGCGGCAGCCACCGCGGCATGCGGCCGCCCGCGGCGACGGTGTCGGAGGCCGTGGGCCGCTCGGACGGTGTCGTGCCGGTCGGTGCCGCGTCCCGGGTCAGCGGCCTGTTGTCCTCGTCAGTGGGTGCCACGGGCCAAGTCTCGCCCATGCCACCGACAACCCGCGCCCACCTGCGATCTTCGTGACCGATCGGTGCCGTACAGCCGATCTCCTCACGGACGAATCTAGATGTTTCGGGCAGCGCGTCAGTGCCGCTCGCCCGGCACGTCCATGACCGTGCAGACCACGCGCCACACGTCCTTCGCGTCCCAGCCGTCGTGCAGCGCCTCGTACACCGTGCGCCCGCCCAGCTCCGACATGACGTGATCGCGCGCGAAGGTGTCGGCGTACCCCGGACCGAAGTGTTCCGCCATCCGCTGCCAGAAGACCGTCAACCGCATGACTCCAGTATCCCGCCCCTGGGGGTGGGCCCCGGCCGGGACCGCTTGCCGAGACCGCTTTCCGTCCTACGGTCTGACGCATGGCCGACACAGGAGTTTCCCCACTCCCCTCCACGCCCCCGGCGCGCTCCCCGCTCTTCCGCGCCGAGCAGTTCGTATGGTTCACCGCGCGCGTGCTGGAGCAGCGCCTCTTCGCGTACCACTTCCTGCACGGCACCCCGGACGCGGTGGAAGCGGCGCTGGACGCCTACCGCAATGACGACGGCGGGTACGGGCACGCGCTGGAGCCCGACCTGCGCGGCCCCGTGAGCCAGCCCCTGCACACCGCGCACGCGCTTGGCGTCCTGGATGCCATCGGGCGCTGCGGCGGGCAGCGGGTCGAGCGCGTGTGCCGCTATCTGACCTCGGTCTCCACCGCGGACGGCGCACTGCCGGCGATCCATCCCAGCCAGCGCGGGTATCCGGTGGCACCGTTCGTCCCGGTCGTCGACGACCCTCCCAGCGAACTGCTCGCCACAGGACCGGTGGTGGGGCTGCTCCACCGCAACGAGGTGTGGCACGCCTGGCTGTTCCGGGCCACCGACTTCTGCTGGCAGGCCGTGGAGTCCCTGGAGAAGTCCCACCCGTACGAGGTGGAGGCCGCCGTGGCCTTCCTCGACTCCGCTCCCGACCGCTCGCGCGCGGAGGCCGCCGCGGACCGGCTCGGCCGCCTGGTGCGGGAGCAGCGGCTCGCGGCCCTGGAGCCGGACCGGCTCGATGCGTACCCGGTCGCGTCCGGCTACGCCCCGGGCGAGCACCACTTCCCGCACGACTTCGCCAGGACGCCGGAGTCACTCGCGCGCGCGTGGTTCACGGACGACGAGATGGCATGTTCCCTGGACCACCTGGCCGCCGAGCAGCAGGACGACGGCGGCTGGCCGATCCGCTGGCGCCGGTGGGCACCGGCGCCAGCACTGGAGGCACGTCCCCTGGTGACGATCGAGGCACTGCGCACCCTGCGGGCGTACGGCCGTTTCGTGGGCTGAGCCATGGCGTACGGCGGGTGATCGCATCCCGCGCGGCCAAGAAACCGACCGGTACGCGCGCGGAACCGGCGCCTGAGCCGTGCCGGTCTGCAGCCGTGCCGGTCTGCGCCGGTGACGCGTCACCCGCCGAGAGCCCGTACACCCGCCGTCACCACCACGGCCGCCGCGACGACCAGCAGGAACGGTGCGCGCAGTACCAGCGCCACAGCGGCCGCGCCGAGCCCCGCGACCCGTGCGTCCAGCACTAGCCCGTGCCCGTCGGCGAACGTCTGCTGAGCCGTGAGCGCGGCGAGGAGGGCGACGGGCAGCAGGGCGGCGAGCCGCCGTACGAACGGCCGCTCCATGGCGCCCGCGGGCACCAGCAGCCCGGCGAGCTTGACGGCATAGCAGCCGACGGCGGTCAAGCCGATCGCGATCCAGGTGTTCACCGGTCTCCCTCCGCCACGGCGCCGCCGTCCGATCCGGTCTCTGGCTCGCCCTGCGGGCCGCGCGGCCTTCGACGGCCCTCGGCGACGAGGGCGACCGGTGCCGCCAGGGCCGCCACCAGGACCGGGACGCCGGCCGGCAGGACGGGCAGCAGACCGAGGCCCAGCAGGACCGCCAGGCCCGCGACCGCGCGCTCGGTGGTCGTCCTCAGCATCGGCGCGAGCAGCGCCAGGAACACGGCGGGTCCGGCCGCGTCCAGGCCCCACGTGCGCGTGTCGCCGATGGCCTTGGCGCCGAGCGCGCCGAGCAGCGTGGTGAGGTTCCAGAGCGCATACAGCGTGAGCCCGGTGACGGTGAAGCCGATCCGCCGGGCGCGCCGGGTCGGCTGGGCCAGGGTGACCGCCGTGGTTTCGTCGATCACCCACTGGGCGGCGAACGGCCGTACCGCGCGCGGGAGGGCGAGCAGCTGCGACAGCCGCAGCCCGTAGAAGGCGTTGCGCACGCCGAGGAAGAAGGCGCCGGCGGCCGCCGTGAACGGACTGCCTCCGGCGGCGAGCGCTCCGACCAGGGCGAACTGGGAGGCGCCGGTGAAGACCAGGAGGCTGAGCGCGCAGCTCTGGAGCAGGCCGAGCCCACTGCCGGCCGAGGTCACCCCGAAGGCGAATCCGGACAGGCCCACGGCGACGCCGACCCCGAGGGCGTCCCGTACGACGGCCCGGTCAGGTTTGTCCGTACCGTCGGCGGTCATGTGCGCGATTGCTGTCTGCTGTGCCACGCCCCGGACGGTACGTACGGCCCTCACCCCGGGTCTTGTACGTTCTTGCGCCCGCGCACGTTCCGCGGCTCTCCCGCGTTCCTGCGCTCACGCTGGTAGGCCCCCGGGGGCACGCCGACGATCCGGGTGAAGTGCCGGTTGAGGTGCGGCTGGTCGGTGAAGCCGACGGCCACCGCCGCCTCGGCTGGAGGTGACCCCGCATCCAGCAGGAGTCGCGCGCGGCGCACCCGGGCGTCGGTCAGCCAGGCGTGCGGCGGCATGCCGTAGGCCTCACGGAACGCCCGCAGCAGCGCGAACGAGCTGGTGCCGAGGTCGCCGGCCAGGCGTTCCAGGGTCGGCGGCTCGGCCATCCGCTCGTCCAAAACCGCACGCGCGCGTGCCGCGACACCGGCTCCGGCCGTGCGGACCGGCCGCTGCGGCAGAGGGCCGCCGTTCAGCCGCAGCAGCCTGGTCACGGCGACCCGCAGCAGGGTGTCGGCAGCCAGCGCGTTGCCCTCCTCGGCGGCGCGCAGCACCTGGTGGACCAGGCGGACGGTGTAGGGGTCGTCGAGGACGGGGCTGACGAAGCCCGGTGTGCCCCGGATGGTGGTGGTCTCGGCCGCGATCGCGGCGACCACCTCGGGTGAGGGGTAGACCGCGCCGTACCGCCAGCCCTCGGGGACGCCGGCGCGGCCGGTGTGCGCGGTGTCCGGGTTGACCAGAGCGAGGGCTCCCGCGCCCGCGGACACGTCGGAGCCGCGGTGGTGGAAGACCTCGACGCCGTCGGCTATGGCCGCGATCACGAAGTGCTCGTGCGTGTGCCGGACGAAGGTCTTGTGGATGTACCGGGCCCGCAGCAGGTCCACGCCCGGCAGGTCGTCGTACCGCCAGTGCCGCGCACGCTCCACCGGCCGACGCCCATCCGTCCCCTCAGCCGTCCGTTCCTCGCCTCGCCGAGCCGCACCCGCCATACGCCCATTCTCCGCCCACCGCCCGACGCCCAGCCTCGGCCCGCGCCCACTCTCGGCCCGTGCCCGCTCTCGGCCCGTCCCCACCCTCGGCCCGCTCGCCGCCACACGACCGCAGCCACCACCGTCGGCTCCCCGCACCCCTCCCGCAGCCAGCACCGCTCACGCCCCACACCACCACCGCTCGTATTCGCACCACCGCCCACGTCCACCGCTCATGCCCCACAAACACCACCACCCACAGCGGCCATCACCTCACTCCCCGCGCCCGGCTGCAGCCCGCCCCCGCCGCAAGGCGTTTGACCAGGTCAGCGCGATTGTCAGTGGCCGGGTGCAGGATGGACCCATGGTCAGCTCCGCACACCGAGCCCTCGACGGCTTCTCCCCCGCGACCCGCGGCTGGTTCACGGGGGCGTTCTCCGCGCCCACCGCGGCCCAGGCCGGCGCGTGGCGGGCCATCGGTGCGGGCTCGGACGTGCTGGTGGTGGCCCCGACCGGCTCGGGCAAGACGCTGGCCGCGTTCCTCGCCGCCCTGGACCAGCTGGCCTCGGCCCCGCCCCCGGCCGACCCCAGGAAACGCTGCCGGGTGCTCTACGTGTCCCCGCTGAAGGCCCTGGCGGTCGACGTCGAGCGCAACCTCCGCAGTCCGCTGACCGGCATCCGCCAGGAGTCCGTGCGTCTGGGCCTGCCCGAGCCCGAGGTCAGGGTCGGCATCCGCTCCGGCGACACCCCGGCGGCCGAGCGGCGCGCCCTGTCCACCCGCCCGCCGGACATCCTGATCACCACCCCCGAGTCGCTGTTCCTGATGCTGACCTCGGCCACGCGCGATGCGCTCACGGGCGTGGAGACCGTGATCCTGGACGAGGTGCACGCGGTCGCGGGCACCAAGCGCGGCGCCCATCTCGCGCTCTCCCTGGAGCGGCTGGACGAACTACTGCCGAAGCCGGCCCGCCGGATCGGCCTGTCGGCGACCGTCCGCCCGGTGGACGAGGTGGCCCGGTACCTCTCGCCGCGCCGCAAGGTCGAGATCGTCCAGCCGGAGTCCGGCAAGGAGTTCGACCTGTCCGTGGTCGTCCCGGTCGAGGACATGGGCGAGCTGGGCGGCTCCCCGGCGGCGGACGCGGCCGAGGGCGCGGAGCGGCCGTCGATCTGGCCGCATGTGGAGGAGCGGATCGCCGACCTGGTCCAGTCCCACCGCTCCACCATCGTGTTCGCCAACTCCCGGCGCCTCGCCGAGCGGCTGTGCAACCGGCTCAACGAGATCGCCTACGAGCGGGCGACCGGCGAGACCCTGGACGAACACCACGCCCCGGCCCAGCTGATGGGCGGCTCGGGCGCGGCACAGGGCGCGCCACCGGTGATCGCCCGGGCGCACCACGGCTCGGTCTCCAAGGAGCAGCGCGCCCTGGTCGAGGAGGACCTGAAGGCGGGCCGGTTGCCCGCCGTGGTCGCCACGTCCAGCCTGGAGCTCGGCATCGACATGGGCGCTGTCGACCTGGTCGTGCAGGTCGAGTCCCCGCCGTCGGTCGCCTCCGGGCTGCAGCGCGTCGGCCGCGCGGGGCACCAGGTGGGCGCCGTCTCCACCGGTGTCGTCTTCCCCAAGTACCGTGGAGACCTCGTCCAGGCCGCGGTGGTCACCGAGCGGATGCGCTCGGGCTCGATCGAGTCCCTGAAGGTGCCCGCCAACCCGCTCGACGTGCTCGCACAGCAGTTGGTCGCGATGACGGCGCTGGACACCTGGCAGTTCGACGACCTGCTCGCCATGGTCCGCCGTGCGGCACCTTTCGCATCGCTGCCCGAGTCGGCGTTCACGGCGGTCCTCGACATGCTCGCGGGCCGCTATCCGTCCGACGCCTTCGCAGAGCTCCGCCCGCGCGTGGTCTGGGACCGCGTGACCGGCGAGATCACCGGCCGCCCGGGCGCCCAGCGCCTCGCCGTGACCTCCGGCGGCACGATCCCCGACCGGGGCCTCTTCGGCGTCTTCCTCGCCGGTGCCGACCCCAAGAAGGGCGGCGGCCGGGTCGGCGAGCTGGACGAGGAGATGGTCTACGAGTCCCGTGTGGGCGACGTCTTCACACTGGGCACGAGTTCATGGCGCATCGAGGACATCACGCGCGACCGGGTCCTGGTCTCCCCCGCGCCCGGCGTGCCGGGCCGGCTGCCCTTCTGGAAGGGCGACCAGCTGGGCCGCCCGCTCGAACTGGGCCGCGCGGTGGGCGCGTTCCTGCGTGAGGTCGGCGCGCTGTCCAGGGACGACGCCCGGCTGCGGCTGCTGGCGGCGGGCCTCGACGCCTGGGCGGCGGACAACGTGCTGTCGTATCTGGACGAGCAGCGCGAGGCCTGCGGCCATGTCCCGGACGACCGCACGATCGTCGTGGAGCGCTTCCGCGACGAGCTCGGCGACTGGCGGGTCGTCGTCCACTCCCCCTTCGGCGCCCAGGTGCACGCCCCCTGGGCCCTCGCGCTCGGCGCCCGCCTGTCCGAGCGGTACGGCATGGACGCGCAGGTCATGCACGCCGACGACGGCATCGTGCTGCGCCTGCCCGACGCCGACCTGATGGGCCTGGACCTGCTCGACCAGGAGCCCATGAAGGCCGGCACGGAGTACGACAGCGACCAGGCGCCCGTCGGCGCGGCGGACGTCGGCTTCGACAAGGGCGATGTCGATCAGATCGTCACCGACCAGGTCGGCGGCTCCGCCCTGTTCGCCTCCCGGTTCCGCGAGTGCGCCGCCCGCGCGCTGCTGCTGCCGCGCCGCAACCCCGGCAAGCGCACCCCGCTGTGGCAGCAGCGCCAGCGTGCGGCCCAACTGCTCCAGGTGGCCAGCGAGTTCGGCTCCTTCCCGATCGTCCTGGAGGCCGTCCGCGAGTGCCTCCAGGACGTCTTCGACGTCCCCGGACTCGTCGAGCTGATGGGCGACATCGAGTCCCGCAAGGTCCGCCTGGTCGAGGTCACCACCCCGGAGCCGTCCCCGTTCGCCCGCTCCCTGCTGTTCGGGTACGTCGCCCAGTTCCTGTACGAGGGCGACTCCCCGCTGGCCGAGCGTCGCGCCGCCGCGCTGTCCCTGGACTCCCGGCTGCTGGCCGAGCTGCTGGGCCAGGCGGAGCTGCGCGAACTGCTCGACGCCGAGGTGCTGACCGAGCTGGAGCGCGAGCTGCAGTGGCTCACCGACGACCGGCGGGTGAAGGACGTGGAGGGCGTGGCCGATGTGCTGCGGCTGCTCGGCCCGCTCACCGACGCCGAGCTGGTGGCGAGGGGTGCGGATCCGCAGTGGGCGCGCGAGCTGGCCGGCGCGCGCAGGGCCATCAAGGTCCGCATCGCCGGCGCCGACCACTGGGCGGCGGTCGAGGACGCGGGCCGGCTACGCGACGCACTCGGCACGGCACTGCCGGTCGGCGTGCCCGAGGCCTTCACCGAGCCGGTCAAGGACCCGCTGGGCGATCTCCTCGCCCGGTACGCCCGCACGCACGGCCCGTTCACGTCGGCCACGGCGGCGGCCCGCTTCGGCCTGGGCGTGGCGGTCACCGAGGGCGCCCTGCAGCGGCTCGCCGCGAACGGCCGGGTCGTGCAGGGCGAGTTCCACCCGGCGGGCATCGGCCAGGAGTGGTGTGACGCGGCCGTACTGCGCCGCCTGCGCCGCCGCTCCCTGGCGGCCCTGCGCCATGAGCTGGAGCCCGTGACTCCGGCCGCGCTCGCCCAGTTCCTGCCCCAGTGGCAGCACATCGGCAAAGGGCACGGTCTGCGCGGCATCGACGGACTGGTGCGCGCCGTCGAGCAGTTGCAGGGCGCCTCGGTGCCCGCCTCCGCCCTGGAGAAGCTGGTCCTGCCCTCCCGCGTGGCGAACTACACACCCTCGATGCTCGACGAGCTGACTGCGGCCGGCGAAGTGGTGTGGGCCGGCGCGGGCGCTCTGCCCGGCAAGGACGGCTGGGTCTCCCTGTATCTGGCGGACGCGGCCCCGCTGCTGCTCCCGCCGCCCCACCCGCTGGAGCTGACCGCGCTGCACCAGTCCGTCCTGGGCGCGCTCTCAGGTGGCTATGGCTTGTTCTTCCGCCAGATCGGCGATCAGGTCCGTGCCACCACCCACCCCGACGTCACCGACCCCCAACTGGCCGACGCGCTCTGGGACCTGGCCTGGTCGGGCCGGCTGACCAACGACACCCTCGCGCCGATGCGCTCCCTGCTGGGCTCGGGCCGTACGGCGGGTTCGACCGCCCACCGCGCCAAGCGTGCCGTCCCGCGCGGGCGCTACGGCTCCCTGACGGCGGCCGCACGCACCGCGTCCCGTACGGGCCCGCCGACGGTCGCCGGCCGCTGGTCCCTGCTCCCGGCGGCCGAGCCGGAGGCCACCGTGCGCGCGCACGCGCTGGCCCGCACCCTGCTGGACCGGCACGGCGTGGTCACCCGGGGGGCGGTCGCCGCGGAGGGGGTCGAGGGCGGCTTCTCGGCGGTGTACCGCGTGCTGTCCGCCTTCGAGGAGAGTGGCCAGGCACGGCGCGGCTATGTGGTCGAGGGCCTGGGCGCGGCCCAGTTCGCCATGGACGGTGCGGTGGACCGGCTCCGCGCGGTGTCCAACGCGCGCGAGCGCGGCGAGAGCCTGACCGCCTCGGCTCCGGGGAACGGCTTCCCGAGTTCCTCGAACGGCTTTGCCGCACCGGCGTTTCCGAACGAGTTCGGCGGCAGCGACGGCGCGCCCCACGAACACCCCCTCCCCGGCACCTTCGACGGGGCGGACGGCGGCTTCACCCACCCCGGCCTCGACGGCGACTTCACCTGGCCGCCGGCAGACCCCCGGCCCGCCCCCGGTGACTACGTCTCGCCCCGCGACCTCGCCGACCCCTTCGCCTCCCCCGGCTACGGCGGCCCCCGAGGAGGCGGGGCCGGCGCCTACGGCTCACCGGTGCACAGGGGGTACGGCAGCGGTCGTACAGGCACGACCCCACCCGACCCGCGTGCCGTGGTCCTCGCCGCGGCCGATCCCGCCAACGCGTACGGCGCTGCACTGTCCTGGCCCGAGCCACCGACCGGTGCCGGGCACAAGCCGGGCCGCAAGGCGGGCTCGCTGGTCGTCCTGGTGGAGGGCGAGCTGACGCTGTACATGGAGCGCGGCGGCAAGACCCTGCTGGCCTGGCCCGCCGGCCCGGACACCGCGGCCCCGGACGACGCCCGTCTCCGTACGGCCGCGGAGGCCCTGGCCGCGGCGGCCCGCGCGGGCTCCCTCGGCACGGTCACCGTCGAGCGGATCAACGGCGCCCAAGCCCTGACCTCACCCATAGGCACCCTGCTCGAAGCAGCGGGCTTCGTGGCCACGCCGCGCGGCCTGCGGCTGAGAGCGTGACGCTCCGCCAAGTGCCTCGATGTGGGCACCTGCCGCGATGCGCCGTCGTCTGCCTGCGGCACCATCGTGGCTGGTCAGCCCCACGCGGCGGAGCCGCACATCGACAAGGTCCCCCGCCGCTTGACGCGCTGCCCGTGGCACCCTTGACCCATGCCCGAAGGTGACACGGTCTGGCAGGCTGCGAGGCGGCTGCACGAGGCCCTCGCGGGCAAGGCGCTGACCCGCAGCGACTTCCGGGTGCCGAAGTACGCCACGGTCGACCTCACGGGTCGTACGGTGCTCAGCACGGTCCCGCGCGGCAAACACCTGCTCACCCGGTTCGAGGGCGGCCTGACCCTCCACACGCATCTGCGGATGGAGGGCACCTGGAAGGTGTACGGCACCGGCGAGCGCTGGCGGGGCGGCCCGGCACACCAGATCCGGGCGATCCTCGGCACCGCCGACCGCACGGCCGTGGGCTACCGGCTCCAGGTCCTGGAGTTGCTGCGCACGAGCGAGGAGGAGCGGGTCGTCGGCCACCTGGGCCCGGACCTGCTCGGCCCGGACTGGGACCCCGAGCGCGCCCTCACCAACATCCTCGCCGACCCCGCCCGCCCGCTCGGCGAGGCCCTGCTCGACCAGCGCAACCTCGCCGGCATCGGCAACATCTACAAGAGCGAGCTGTGCTTCCTGCTGGGCGTCACCCCGTGGCTGCCGGTCGGCGCACTGCCCGCGGAGCGCACCGAGAAGCTGCCCGCGCTCGCCAAGAGACTCCTGGAGGCGAATCGCGACCGCCCGGTCCGCCAGACCACGGGCCTGCACCGGCACGACCTGTTCGTCTACGGCCGCGCGCCCCGCCCCTGCCTGCGCTGCCACACCCCGGTCCGCGTGGCCGACCAGGGCGACGGCTCCCGGGAACGCCCCACCTACTGGTGCCCCACCTGCCAGCCGGGCCCCGCCCCGGGCCCCGGCTCACCGCAACACCGCCGAGACCGCCGGCCCCGCCGCACCACTTGACGCCCCGCCCCGCACTCACGCGCCACATCCACGCCCCCGCCCAACCCCGGTCAGGCGCACCCAAGCCTCCGACGCTCACCCTCCAGTACCCCGAGCCCTCCTGTACCGCAAGCCGCCCGATGCCCCGAGCCACCCGATACCCGAGCCCTCCCACACCCGAGCCCGCCGACACTCGAGCCGACGGCGCCAGAGCCGACGACACCAAAGCGACCGAGATCCGAGCCACCCCGCGCCCCGGTCGTCACCCCGTCCGACGCCCCGGCGACACCCGGTCCGCACCCCGGAGACACCCGCGACCCCGGCCGATGCGCGCACGCCGAGCCAGTCCTCGCACCGGAATTGACGATCCGTCAGAAACGCTCGTACCGTCGCTACATGCCCCTCACGGCGTACGACCTCACCGGACGCACCGCATTCGTCACCGGAGCCGCCGGCGGTATCGGCCGGGCCTCCGCCGTGCTGCTCGCCGAGGCGGGGGCGACGGTGCACTGCGCCGACCGGGACCCGGACGGCCTGCAGGGCACGGCGGAGCTGATCGAGAAACGCGGCGGCACGGCCCGTACCCATGTCCTGGACGTCACCGACCGGGCCCGGCTCGCCGAGGCCGTCCAGTCCTGCGAGCGCCTGGACGTGATGGCGGCGATCGCCGGGATCATGCACAGCAGCCCCGTGCTGGAGACCCGCGACGAGGATCTCGACCGGGTGCTGAACGTCAACTTCAAGGGCGTGCTGTACGCCTGCCAGGAGGCGGCCCGCTCGATGCTGGCCCGTGACACGCGGGGCAGCATCGTCACCATGGCCTCCGGCGCGGTCGACACCGGCGGGCCCGGGCTGCTCTGCTACGGCGTGGCGAAGGCGGCCGTGGTCCAGCTGACCAAGACGCTGGCCACCGAGGTCGGCCGGCACGGCATCCGGGTCAACGCGATCGCGCCGGGCTGGATCCGCACCCCGATGACCTACCGCCACGACCGCGAGGCGCAGGCGCACACCGAGGGCGTGATGGCCCGGATGGCGCCGCTGGGCCGGGTCGGCGAGCCGGACGACGTCGCTCACGCGGTGTTGTACCTGGCGTCGGACGCCTCGGCGTTCACCACGGGCCAGATACTTCGCCCGAACGGGGGCGTCGCGATGCCCTGGTAGCGTCCCCCGCCCGCCAGGCGGCCGCCCAGCGCCCCTTCGGCACGGCCCCCACGGCCTGCCCCTCGGGGACGCAGTGCACGGGCAGCAGGCCGAGCCCCCAGCCGCCGGCTGCGACGGCGCCTTCCAGCACGCCCGCGCCCTGCCCCAGGGTGATCCGCAGCACGGCCCACCACCACAGGGCTCCGAGCCCCAGCCCGACCGTCCAGCTCGCTATCCGTCCCACCATGGCCGCCACCACCTCCTGCGGGACGCTAGACCACCGCCCGAACCGCACGGGAGGCGCATCTCGGGCTCACCGGTGCACGAAGACGAGTCCGGCACCTCCACCGAAGGGGCACCGGCAGCCGCCACCGGCCGAACCGCTCACGCGTTCTCGGCCTGGAACATCCAGTGGTGCTTCTCCAGATCCGCCGTGATCCCGATGAAGATGTCCTGGGTCACCGGATCCGGTTCCCCCGTCGCCGCCACCCGCTCCCGCATCCGGGTGATCACCGCGCCGAGCGCTTCCACCATCGCCCCGACCGCGTCCCCGTCCTTGATCCAGCCCGCCGACATGGTGCCGATGCCGCTGCCGGAGGCCACGGTGGCGGCGCGCCCGTCCGGCGGTACGCCCAGGGCCGAGGCCCGCTCGGCCACGGTGTCGGAGTGGGTGCGCGCGGAGGCGACGACCTCGTCGAGCTGGAGGTGGATGGAGCGGAAACGGGGTCCGACGATGTTCCAGTGGATCTGCTTGGCGACCAGGGAGAGGTCCACCAGGTCGACGAGGGCACCCTGCAGCGCCTCGGACACGGTCTTCAGGTCCGCGTCGGCCAACGGGCTCTTCACGACGTACATCCGCTTCCTCCGGTACTTCGGCGCCGTCACGTCCCTCCACCATGACCGCACCGACCGAGCCCGGCAAATGGGCACAAAAGTGACGCATATCGCACATACGATCGGCAAAACGAAAGCCCCGTCCGGGCTTCTCGGGTTCATCCGAGAAGCCCGGCCGGGGCTTCACACGTTTGCTAAGCCGCGCACGCGTACGTCACGCGGCGACCACGTCCACTGCCTCGGCGGGCGCCTTGATGGTCACCCGTTCCGGTGGCACACCGGTCACCGAGACGGAACCCAGCATCGGACGGACCGGCGTGGGCACGGGCTCGGTGGCCGCGGCGGACTGGGCCAGTTCGGCGAGCGCCAGCTCATCGCTCACTTCTCGCATGAGTTCCGACATCCGTACGTCCAGCGCGTCGCAGATGGCGGAGAGCAGCTCGGAGGAAGCCTCCTTCTGCCCCCGCTCCACCTCGGAGAGATAGCCGAGTGAGACTCGGGCGGACGAGGAGACTTCGCGCAGAGTACGGCCCTGGCGTTGGCGCTGCCGACGCAGCACGTCACCCAGCAGGCGACGGAGCAGAATCATCGGTGGCTCCCTCCTCGGACCGCGTAGCCGCATCCTTCTCGCCCCACCGTACCGCCTCGCGCTGCGGCCGTGCGGGGAGCGATGTCGTGTTCACTCAGGGCTGCAAACATCAAAACCCCCCGTTCCGTTCCGTATCCTGTGCCCGCTCATTACCGGTCTGTTCGCCCGCAAGCTGCTCAAGGAGCACTGCGAGTACGCTCCGTACACTCTCCATACGAATTTCCGCACGGCTGCCGTTCAACCGCAGGGCCTCCACTTTTCCGCCACCGGCACAACCGGGGCGGTCGGTGAGCGGCCCGTCGACGGCCACGAAGACCGTCCCGACGGGCTTGCCGTCCTGTGGTTCGGGGCCGGCGACTCCGGTGGTCGCGACGCCCCAGTCGGCCCCCAGGGCCTTCCGTACGCCGGCCGCCATGTCGCCCGCGACCTGCGGATCCACCGCTCCTCGCTGCGCGAGCAGGGCGGCGTCGACGCCGAGCAGCTCGTGCTTCAGCTCGGTGGCGTAGGCGGTGACCGAGCCCCGGAACACCTTGGACGCTCCGGGGACCGAGGTGATCTCCGCCGCCACCAGACCACCCGTGAGCGACTCGGCGACAGCGAGGGTCTCGCCCCTCACGGTCAGTAGTCGCACCAGTTCGGTGGCCTGCGAGCTCACGCTTCCTTCTCCTCCAACGCCGCCGCGCGCTCGGCGATTCCCCGCCTGCGCAGCACAATGGCTTGTCTTACGTAGTCGAGTCCGGTGACGACGGTGAGGACGACCGCCACGGCCATCACCCAGAACCTCAGCGTGGCCAGCCATCCCGTCAGCGCCAGGACATACATCCCGACCGCCACCCCCTGGGTGAGGGTCTTCAGCTTGCCTCCACGGCTGGCCGGGATCACGCCATAGCGAATGACAAGAAAACGCAGCAGCGTGATGCCGAGTTCCCGGCCGAGGATCACGGCCGTCACCCACCACGGCAGATCGCCCAGGGCCGACAGACAGATCAGCGCCGCCCCCATGATCGCCTTGTCGGCGATGGGGTCGGCGATCTTCCCGAAGTCGGTGACCAGGTTGTAGGTCCGCGCCAGATGCCCGTCGAACAGGTCGGTGATCATGGCGATGGCGAAGGCCGCCCAGGCCAGCGAGCGCCAGGCCGGGTCGTAGCCACCGTCCGCCAGCATCAGCGCCACGAAGCCGGGCACCAGGACGAGCCGGAGCATGGTCAGCAGATTGGCCACGTTCCAGACGCTCGCCTGGTTGACGGCCGCGGCCGCGATCTTCCCGCCACGCGGGGCCTTGCCGCCGCTGTCGGGACCTGGAGCAGAACCGGAGACCTCGGACCGAGCGCCGTCGGCAGCGGCGGCGGAACCCCGGGCGCCGTGCGCGCCGGAGGAGCCACCCGCGGCGGATGCCGGGACTCCGGTCATCTGCCCGCCTCCTCACTACACGCGAGCGAGCCGGTCAGCGGCTCGGCCACCAGGTCGACACCCTCCGTACCGACCACCTTCGCCTCGACGATACGTCCGACGCTCAGGCCGGCGCCGCTCGTGAGCAGGACCTGGCCGTCGGTCTCGGGCGCCTGGTGCGCGGCACGGCCGTACACGCCCTCTTCCTCGTCGACGGACTCGACCAGGACGCGCACGGTGTCACCGACGCGCTCCTCGGCGCGCTGCGAGACGAGTTCCTCGGCCAGCCGGGACACCCGCACCAGGCGCTCGGCCACGACGTCCTCGTCGAGCTTGTTCTCGTAGGTCGCCGCCTCCGTGCCCTCCTCGTCGGAGTAGCCGAAGACACCGATGGCGTCCAGGCGGGCGCCGTTCAGGAAGCGCTCCAGCTCGGCCAGGTCCGCCTCGCTCTCGCCGGGGAATCCGACGATGAAGTTGGAGCGCACACCGGCCTCGGGCGCCTTGGAGCGGATGGTGTCGAGCAGCTCCAGGAAGCGGTCGGTGTCGCCGAAGCGGCGCATGGCGCGCAGCACGCCGGGCGCGGAGTGCTGGAAGGACAGGTCGAAGTACGGGACGACCTTCGGGGTGGAGGTCAGTACGTCGATCAGGCCGGGGCGCATCTCGGCCGGCTGCAGGTAGCTGACCCGCACCCGCTCGATGCCGTCGACCTCGGCCAGCTCGGGCAGCAGGGACTCCAGCAGGCGGATGTCGCCCAGGTCCTTGCCGTAGGAGGTGTTGTTCTCGGAGACCAGCATGATCTCCTTCACGCCCTGCTCGGCCAGCCACCGCGTCTCGTTCAGCACGTCGCTGGGGCGGCGGGAGATGAAGGAGCCCCGGAAGGACGGGATGGCGCAGAAGGAGCAGCGCCGGTCGCAGCCGGAGGCGAGCTTCACCGAGGCGACCGGGGAGCCGTCGAGGCGGCGGCGCATGGGCGCACGGGGGCCGGAGGCGGGCGCGACGCCCTCCGGGAGGTCGGCGGGGCCGTGCCCGGGCAGGGCGACGGACGCGGCCGACTCCTGCCGCTCTGCCGGGCTGATCGGGAGCAGCTTGCGGCGGTCGCGCGGGGTGTGGGAGGCATGGATGCCGCCGGACAGGATGGTCTGCAGGCGGTCGGAGATGTCCGCGTAGTCGTCGAAGCCGAGTACGCCGTCGGCCTCGGGCAGCGCCTCGGCCAGCTCCTTGCCGTACCGCTCGGCCATGCAGCCCACCGCCACGACGGCCTGGGTTCTGCCATGGTCCTTGAGGTCGTTGGCCTCGAGGAGGGCGTCGACGGAGTCCTTCTTCGCGGCCTCGACGAAGCCACAGGTGTTGACCACGGCGACGTCTGCGTCCGCGGCGTCCTCGACGAGTTGCCAGCCGTCCGCCTCCAAGCGGCCTGCGAGCTCCTCCGAGTCCACCTCGTTACGGGCGCAGCCGAGTGTGACGAGTGCGACGGTACGGCGTTCAGGCATGGGCTCAAGAGTACTTCGTCTCACTGACAGCCCACGTCGACGGGGTTGGCCGATCTTGGCCGACCCCGTCACATCCGTTCCGCCCCGGGAACGGCCTACCCCGCGACGGGGTCGCCCTTCGTGTAGGTGAGGCGCTGTACCTGGCCCGGCTGGAAGTTGTCGTCGATCTTCTTGCCGTTGACGTAGAGCTCGATGGCGCCGGCGTCACCGAGGATCAGGTTGATCTTCGAGCTGTCCTGGAAGGTCTTGGACTCGCCCTTGTTCAGCAGCCCGTCGAAGAGCATCCGGCCGTTGTGGTCCTTGGCCGAGATCCAGCTGCGTCCGTTGGGCGCACTGACCTGGACGGTCACCTTGTCCTGGGGCGCGGCGGCGATGGCGCTGTCGGAGGGCGCGGGGCTCGGCGCCGCGGGCTTGTCCTTCGTCGGCCTCGGCGAGGCGGACTTGCTCGCGGCGGGGGTACCGCCGCCCCCGGCGACCTGCGACTTCGCATCGTTTCCGGAGCCACCGCCCTTGACCGCGGTGAAGCCCACGAAGCCGATCACCACGACGATCGCGGCGACCATGGCGGCGGTCCAGTTGGGCCCGCGCCGCTCGGGCCGGATCCGCTCGGCCTCGAACAGAGGCGCTGCCGGCGTGGGAGCGGGACGGCCGCCGTGCTCGGCGTCGTACTGGACGATCAGGGGTGCGGGGTCGAGGTGGACGGCCCTGGCCAGCGTGCGGATGTGCCCGCGGGCGTACACATCGCCGCCACAGGGCGCGAAGTCGTCCGCCTCGATGGCGTGGACGATGGCGATACGGACACGAGTGGCGGTGCTGACGTCGTCCACGGTGAGCCCGGCCGCGATCCGCGCCTGCTGCAGGGCGCGGCCCACGGAGACACGGGGTTCCTGGGACTCGTCTTGGAACGGACGCTCGTCTTCAGGGGAGTTGCCGAGGGACACGGGGGCGCCTTTCGAGCGTGTAGCCACCTGTGCTGGAAGCTCAGTCTAGGGGGGGTACGAAAGGGTGGGGCAACCGGGCGGTCGGACTTTGCCACCATAGGAATGGCCGGACATTCCTATGATTCGACAGGCAGGTACCCCATGGTGGGATGCCTATCTGTCCTTTCGCTCAACTGGACGTACGACGAAGGGAAACGGTTGCTCGCCGTTCTCTAACGGGTGGATCACGACGCACCGCCGCCCGGCGTGACCGGCGTCCGCCGGACGGCCCTTCGCCCTACTCCTCAGACTCCCCGCGAATCATGGCGAGCACGCCGTCCAGCTCTTCAGGCTTCACAAGAACGTCACGTGCCTTGGATCCCTCGCTCGGGCCCACGATGTTGCGGGACTCCATGAGGTCCATGAGCCGCCCGGCCTTGGCGAAGCCGACGCGCAACTTGCGCTGGAGCATGGAGGTCGACCCGAACTGGGTGGAGACGACCAGCTCGGCCGCCTGGCACAGCAGGTCCAGGTCGTCGCCGATGTCCTCGTCGATCTCCTTCTTCTGCTTGGTGCCGACCGTGACGTCTTCCCGGAAGACCGGGGCCATCTGGTCCTTGCAGTGCTGCACGACGGCCGCGACCTCGGCCTCGGTGACGAACGCCCCCTGCATACGGGTCGGCTTGTTCGCGCCCATCGGCAGGAACAGGCCGTCGCCCTTGCCGATCAGCTTCTCGGCGCCGGGCTGGTCCAGGATGACCCGGGAGTCGGCGAGCGAGGAGGTGGCGAAGGCCAGCCGGGAGGGCACGTTGGCCTTGATCAGGCCGGTGACCACGTCGACCGACGGGCGCTGGGTGGCGAGCACCAGGTGGATGCCGGCCGCGCGCGCGAGCTGGGTGATGCGCACGATCGAGTCCTCGACGTCCCGGGGGGCGACCATCATCAGGTCGGCCAGCTCGTCCACGATCACCAGCAGGTACGGGTACGGCTGCAGCTCGCGCTCGCTGCCCTCGGGCGGCTTGACCTTGCCGTCGCGGACGGCCTGGTTGAAGTCGTCGATGTGCCGGTAGCCGTACGCCGCGAGGTCGTCGTAGCGCAGGTCCATCTCGCGTACGACCCACTGGAGGGCCTCGGCGGCCCGCTTGGGGTTGGTGATGATCGGCGTGATCAGGTGCGGGATGCCCTCGTAGGCGGTCAGCTCGACGCGCTTGGGGTCGACCAGGATCAACCGGACGTCCTCCGGGGTCGCCCGCATCATGACCGAGGTGATCAGGCAGTTGATGCAGGACGACTTGCCGGAGCCGGTCGCACCGGCGACCAGCATGTGCGGCATCTTCGCCAGCGAGTGCATCACGTAGCCGCCCTCGACGTCCTTGCCGAAGGCGACCAGCATCGGGTCGTCGTCCTCGGCGGACTCCGCGAGGCGCAGTACGTCGCCGAGGTTGACCATCTCACGGTCGGTGTTCGGGATCTCGATGCCGACCGCGGACTTGCCGGGGATCGGGCTGATGATCCGCACGTCCGGGCTGGCCACGGCGTACGCGATGTTCTTGGTGAGCGCGGTGATCCGCTCGACCTTCACGGCGGGGCCGAGCTCGACCTCGTAACGGGTGACCGTCGGGCCGCGGGTGAAGCCGGTGACGGCGGCGTCGACCTTGAACTCGGTGAAGACCTGGGTGAGCGAGGCGACGACCGCGTCGTTCGCCTCGCTGCGCGCCTTGCCGGGCCCGCCGCGGGTGAGCATGTCCAGCGACGGCAGCGAGTAGGTGATGTCCCCGGAGAGCTGGAGCTGCTCCGCGCGCGGCGGCAGGTCGCGCGGCTCCTCGGGGGCCTGCTTGGTCAGGTCGGGGACGACCCCCGCCTTGAGCTTCTCCTGCTTGGGGCGGGCGGCCGGGACCGGCGCCGGGGCGGGCTCGGGGGCCGGCGCCGGCGTGGGCACCGGCGTGGTCTCCTCGCGGTCGCCGACGCTGACGCCCTGGGTGAGGTCGGCCACCAGCGGGGAGGGCGGCATGCCGTGCAGCACCGCGCCGTCGAGCGCGGCGGCCGCGGCCGCCGCGACGTCCACGGCGTCCATCCGGCGCTGCGGATCCGGCTGGGGCACCGCGGAGCGCCTGGGGCGGCCACGGCGCTGCGAGAGGGCCTCCTCCTCGGCGCTTTCGGGGTCGTACGTCCGGGGAGCGGATGAGCGCTTGCGGGGGCGCGCGGGCAGCGCCTCGCGCCACTGGTCGTCGTAGCGCTCGTCGTCCTCGGTGTACTCCTCCGCCTCGTGGTCGTGCAGCACGCCCAGGCGGACGCCGAGCGCCCGCAGCCGCTGCGGGACGGCGTTGACCGGCGTGGCGGTGACCACGAGCAGCCCGAAGATCGTCAGCAGCACCAGCAGCGGTACGGCGAGCGCGTCGCTCATGCTGTACGTCAGCGGGGTGGCCGCCGCCCAGCCGATGAGGCCGCCGGCGTCCCTTATGGCCTGCATGCCGTCGCTGCGCGCGGGCGAGCCGCACGCGATGTGGACCTGCCCGAGCACGCCGATGACGAGCGCGGACAGGCCGATCACGATCCGCCCGTTGGCCTCGGGCTGCTCCGGGTGCCGGATGAACCGTACGGCGATCACCGCGAGCAGTATCGGCACCAGCAGGTCGAGCCGGCCGAAGGCGCCCGTGACGAGGATCTCCACGAGGTCGCCGACGGGACCCTTCAGGTCGGCCCAGGTACCGGCGGCGACGATCAGCGCGATGCCGAACAGCAGCAGCGCGATGCCGTCCTTGCGGTGGGCCGGATCGAGGTTCCTCGCGCCCTGCCCTATGCCGCGGAAGACGGCGCCGACGGCGTGCGCGAGGCCCAGCCAGAGGGCGCGCGCGAGCCGGTACACGCCCCCGGTGGGACTGGGCGCCGGCTTCGGCGGCGCCGCCTTTCTGGCCGGGGCCTTCTTGGCGGGCGCCTTCTTCGCTGCGGCCTTCTTCGCCGGAGCCTTCGCGGGAGCAGCCGCCTTCTTCGCGGGCTGCTTCTTGGCTGCGGAGGGACGTGAGGCCATGGGTGTGAGATTACCGGGGGAGACGACAGCGGACACGTGTGCCCACAGCTTCACCCGTTCGTGTCGCCCTTGACGGAGACCGGAACTGACGCACGCTCATCGGCAACCGCCGCCCGGGGGTACGTCAGTTCTGCGCCGGCACCGACGAGCCGCCGGGGCCGGCACCCGGCTCCAGGGCGTCGAGGGCGCGCCGCAACCCGGTGAGTTTGCGCTCCAGATGGGCCGCCGTGGCCACCGCGGCCGCGTCCGCCGAATCGTCGTCCAGCTGCTTGGACAGCGCCTCGGCCTGCTCCTCGACGGCCGCGAGCCGCGCGGACAGCTCCGCGAGCAGCCCGGCGGACTCCTTGCCGCCGACCGCGCCCTTGCCGCCGCCCTCCAACTGCAGCCGCAGCAGCGCCGCCTGCTCCCGCAGCTGGCAGTTCTTCATGTACAGCTCGACGAACACCGAGACCTTCGCGCGCAGCACCCACGGGTCGAAGGGCTTGGAGATGTAGTCGACCGCGCCCGCCGCATAGCCCCGGAAGGTGTGGTGCGGGCCGTGGTTGATCGCCGTGAGGAAGATGATCGGGATGTCCCGGGTCCGCTCGCGCCGCTTGATGTGCGCGGCGGTCTCGAACCCGTCCATGCCCGGCATCTGGACGTCGAGCAGAATGACCGCGAAATCGTCCGTGAGCAGTGCCTTGAGCGCTTCCTCCCCGGACGATGCCCGCACCAGCGTCTGATCGAGCGCCGAGAGGATCGCCTCCAGCGCCAGCAGATTCTCCGGCCGGTCATCGACCAGGAGGATCTTGGCCTTCTGCACCATGGCCCGCCCTCCTCGCCCCGGCGGTACACCGGGCGCCGCCCCAGGGGACGACTCCGTTTCGCCGCCCGTCCTTGTGCCGGTCATCGTAGCCGCACCCCGCCTGTCGCCACACCCTGTCACCGCGATGTCACTGTGCACGTACCGGAAACGCGGCGGGGGCCGGGATGGTTCCCGGAATCCGGCATTCCCATACGTTCGCACGCCACCTTAAGTCGAACGTTCGCCATCACCTCAAGTGGGCAACTCCCGACCCACGCCAAGGGTTCCCGGTGTGTTCACATCCGGGCGGCCGGATCTCGTCACTTTCCACCCATCCACTGCTGCATCACGGCCAGCAGATGATCCGGGTCGACCGGCTTGGTCACGTAGTCGGAGGCACCGGACTGGATCGCCTTCTCCCGGTCGCCCTTCATCGCCTTGGCGGTCAGTGCGATGATCGGCAGCCCGGCGAACTGCGGCATCCTGCGGATCGCCGTGGTCGTGGCGTACCCGTCCATCTCCGGCATCATGATGTCCATCAGCACGACCGCCACGTCGTCGTGCTGCTCCAGCACCTCGATGCCCTCGCGGCCGTTCTCGGCGTACAGCACCGAGAGACCGTGCTGCTCCAGGACACTGGTCAGGGCGAACACGTTGCGGATGTCGTCGTCGACGATCAGCACCTTCTCGCCGCCGAACCGCACACCGCGCGCGGAGTGCGGCGTGCTCTCCTGCTCGGGCATCGCCGCCCAGTGCTCCGGCCGCTGCTCGCCCTGCGGCAGACCCCGGCGCCGGCGCCGGAAGAGCGCCGCCGGGCCGTTCTGCGTCTCGCGGTACGACTTCACCTCGGCCGGGGTCTCGATCTCCACGGCGGACAGCTCCGAGGACCGCTCGGCCTCGGAGGCCAGCAGCTCCCCCGCCTCCAGCGGGGCCACGGACTGCTGGTAGCCCTGCGGCGGCAGTTCGCTCGGGTGCAGCGGCAGGTACAGCGTGAACGTCGAGCCGCGGCCCGGTTCGCTCTGCGCGTGGATCTCACCGCCGAGCAGCTGCGCGATCTCCCGGGAGATCGACAGGCCGAGGCCGGTGCCGCCGTACTTGCGGCTGGTCGTGCCGTCCGCCTGTTTGAACGCCTCGAAGATCACCCGCATCTTGCTGGCCGCGATGCCGATGCCGGTGTCCGTCACCGAGAACGCGATCAGCGGCGCGTCCGGATCGGTCAGCGAGCCGGCCTCCAGCAGTTGCTCCCGGATGCCCATCGGCACGTCCGCGCCGGTCGGCCGGATGACCAGCTCCACCGACCCGGAGTCGGTGAACTTCACCGCGTTCGACAGCAGGTTGCGCAGCACCTGCAGCAGCCGCTGCTCGTCGGTGTGCAGGGTCGCGGGCAGCTCCGGGGAGACCCGTACGGACAGATCCAGGCCCTTCTCCGCGGTCAGCGGGCGGAAGGTGGCCTCCACGTAGTCCACGAGCTGTACGAGCGCGATACGCGTCGGGGAGACGTCCATCTTGCCCGCCTCGACCTTCGACAGGTCGAGGATGTCGTTGATCAGCTGAAGCAGGTCGGAACCGGCGCCGTGGATGGTCTCGGCGAACTCCACCTGTTTGGGCGAGAGGTTGCCCTCGGCGTTGTCGGCGAGCAACTTGGCCAGAATCAGCAGCGAGTTGAGCGGCGTACGCAGCTCGTGCGACATGTTGGCGAGGAACTCGCTCTTGTAGCGCATCGACACCGCGAGCTGCTCGGCACGCTCCTCCAGGACCTGCCGGGCCTCCTCGATCTCGGTGTTCTTCACCTCGATGTCGCGGTTCTGCCGGGCCAGCAGCTCCGCCTTCTCCTCCAGTTCGGCGTTGGAGGCCTGCAGCGCCTTCTGCCGGTTCTCCAACTCGGCCGACCGCTCCCTCAGTTGCTCGGTCAGCTCCTGCGACTGCTTCAGCAGCAGCTCGGTCTTGGTGTTGACCGAGATGGTGTTGACGCTCGTCGCGATCATCTCGGCGAGCTGGTTGAGGAAGTCCTTCTGGATCTGCGTGAACGGCGTGAAGGAGGCCAGCTCGATCACGCCGAGGACGTTGCCCTCGAACAGCACCGGCAGCACGATCACCTGCGCCGGCGGGGCCTCGCCGAGGCCGGAGGAGATCCTCAGATAGCCGCTCGGCGCGTTCTCCACCAGGATCGTGCGCTTCTCCTCGGCGGCCGTGCCGACCAGCGCCTCACCGGGCCGGAACGACGTCGGCATGGAGCCCATCGAGTAGCCGTACGAGCCCAGCATCCGCAGCTCGTAGTTGTCCTCGCCGTCGGCGGCGTCCTTGCCCTCCATGAGCGGCATCGCCACGAAGAACGCGCCGTGCTGCGCGGACACCACCGGCGTCAGCTCGCTCATGATCAGCGAGGCCACGTCCTCCAGGTCCCGGCGGCCCTGCATCAGACCGGAGATACGGGCCAGGTTGCCCTTGAGCCAGTCCTGCTCCTTGTTGGCGATCGTGGTGTCACGCAGGTTGGCGATCATCTTGTTGATGTAGTCCTGCAGTTCCTGGATCTCGCCGGACGCGTCGACGTCGATCTTCAGGTTCAGGTCGCCACGGGTCACCGCGGTCGCCACGCGCGCGATGGCACGCACCTGCCGGGTCAGGTTCCCGGCCATCTCGTTCACCGACTCGGTGAGGTCCCGCCAGGTGCCGTCGACGTCACGCACGCGTGCCTGGCCGCCGAGCTGTCCTTCCGTGCCCACCTCGCGGGCCACGCGCGTGACCTCCTCGGCGAAGCTGGACAGCTGGTCGACCATCGTGTTGATCGTCGTCTTCAGCTCGAGGATCTCGCCGCGCGCGTCAATGTCGATCTTCTTCGTCAGGTCACCCTTGGCGATGGCCGTGGTGACCATGGCGATGTTCCGCACCTGACCGGTCAGGTTGGACGCCATCTGGTTCACGGACTCGGTGAGGTCCTTCCAGGTGCCGGCCACACCCGGTACGTGCGCCTGGCCGCCCAGGATGCCGTCCGTGCCCACCTCACGGGCCACCTTGGTGACCTGGTCGGCGAACGAACTCAGCGTCTTGACCATGATGTTGATGGTGTCGGCGAGCTGGGCGACCTCGCCGCGCGCCTCGATCGTCACCTGGCGCGTCAGGTCGCCGTTGGCGACGGCCGCCGCGACCTGGGAGATGTTCCGCACCTGCATGGTCAGGTTGTTGGCCATCAGGTTGACGTTGTTACTGAGGTCCTTCCAGATACCGGTGACGCCCGGCACATGGGCCTGACCGCCCAGGATGCCCTCGGTACCCACCTCACGGGCCACCCGGGTCACCTGCTCGGCGAAGCTGGACAGCTGATCAACCATGGTGTTGACCGTCGTGACGAGCTCAAGGATCTCGCCCTTGGCGTCAACAGTGATCTTCTTCGACAGGTCACCCTTGGCAACCGCGGTCGTGACCTCGGCGATGTTGCGCACCTGGATCGTCAGGTTGTTCGCCATGAAGTTCACCGACTGCGTGAGGTCCTTCCAGGTGCCGGAGACACCCTGCACCTCGGCCTGACCGCCGAGCATGCCCTCCGTACCCACCTCACGCGCCACACGCGTGACCTCCTGGGCGAACGACGACAGCTGGTCCACCATCGTGTTCAGGGTGTTCTTCAGCTCCAGGATCTCGCCCCGCGCGTCCACGGTGATCTTCTGGGAGAGGTCACCGCGGGCCACTGCGGTGGCGACCTGCGCGATGTTGCGCACCTGGGCCGTCAGGTTGCCGGCCATGCCGTTCACGGAGTCGGTCAGGTCCCGCCACACACCGGCCACACCGGGCACCTGCGCCTGGCCGCCGAGCCGCCCTTCCGTACCCACGTCACGCGCCACCCGGGTCACCTGGTCGGCGAAGGCGGACAGCTGATCAACCATCGTGTTGATCGTGTTCTTCAGCTCAAGAATCTCGCCGCGCGCGTCAACGTCGATCTTCTGCGACAGGTCGCCGCGTGCCACCGCCGTCGTCACCTGGGCGATCTGCCGCACCTGGGACGTCAGGTTGCCGGCCATGAAGTTGACGGAGTCCGTCAGCTCCTTCCAGGTGCCCGACACGCCGTCCACCCGGGCCTGACCGCCCAGCCGGCCCTCCGTACCCACGTCCCGGGCCATCCGCGTGACCTGGTCGGCGAAGCTCGACAGCTGGTCCACCATCGTGTTCACGGTGTTCTTCAGCTTCAGCATCTCGCCGGAGACGTCGACCGTGACCTTCTGGGACAGGTCACCGTTGGCCACCGCCGTGGTCACCTGGGCGATGTTGCGCACCTGCCCGGTCAGGTTGCGGAACGCGGTGTTGACGGAGTCGGTCAAGTCCTTCCACGCACCGGCCGCACCGGGCACCTGCGCCTGACCGCCCAGCTCGCCCTCGACACCGATCTCCCGCGCGACCCGCGTCACCTCGGCGCCGAACGCCGACAGCTGGTCCACCATGCCGTTGACGGTGTTCTTCAGCTCCAGCATCTCGCCGGCCACGTCGACCGTGACCTTCTGCGACAGGTCACCGTTGGCCACGGCGGTCGTCACGGTCGCGATGTCCCGCACCTGGATGGTCAGATTCCGGAAGACCGTGTTGACGGAGTCCGTCAGGTCCTTCCACGTACCGGCGGCGCCCGGCACGTTCGCCTGGCCGCCCAGCCGGCCCTCCGCGCCGACCTCGTTCGCCACGCGCGTGACCTCGTCCGCGAAGATCCGCAGCGTCTCGGTCATCTGGTTGATCGTCTCGGCGAGCTGCGCCACCTCGCCCCGCGCCGGAACCGTCACCTTCTGCGACAGGTCACCGCTGGCGACCGCCGTCGTGACCTGTGAGATCCCGCGCACCTGAGCGGTCAGGTTGCCCGCCATCGTGTTGACGGAGTCGGTGAGCTCCTTCCACACGCCGGCCACGCCCGGCACCTGCGCCTGACCGCCCAGGATGCCCTCGGTGCCCACCTCACGGGCGACCCGGGTCACCTCGACGGAGAAGGACGACAGCTGCTCCACCATCGTGTTGACGGTGTTCTTCAGCTCCAGCATCTCGCCGGCGACCTGCACGGTCACCTTGCGTGACAGGTCACCCCGGGCCACGGCCGTCGTCACCAGCGCGATGTCGCGCACCTGGGCGGTCAGCTGCCGCGCCATGGTGTTGACGGACTCGGTCAGGTCCTTCCATGAACCCGACATACCGCGCACCCGGGCCTGGCCTCCGAGCTTGCCCTCGGTGCCGACCTCGCTGGCCACGCGCGTGACCTCGTCCGTGAACGTCGACAGCTGGTCGACCAGGTTGTTGACGGTACGGCCGACCTTCAGGAACTCGCCCCGCAGCGGATGCCCGGTGCCGCCGTCCAGGGCCTGCGTGCGCAGCTCCATCCGGGGCGACAGATCACCCTCGGCGACCGCCGTGAGCACCCGGCCGACCTCCGACACCGGCCACACCAGGTCGTCGACGAGCGCGTTGGAGGCGTCGATCGCGGACGCCCAGGAGCCCTCACAGGCCCCCGTCTCCAGCCGCTCGGTGAGTTTTCCCTCACGACCGACCATGCGCCGCACCCGGGACAGCTCACCGGTCAGATGCAGGTTCCGGTCGGCCACCTCGTTGAAGACGGCCGCGATCTCCGACATCACGCCGTCACCGGAGACCGTGAGCCGCTTGCGGAAGTTCCCGTCGCGCATCGAGACGAGAGCCGCCAGCAGCCGGTTCAGGGCAGCCGTGTCCACGGCGGTGGTGTCGCCGCGCTTGCCCAGGGACGGTCCGCCTTTCGCGCGCGTCTTCGTGCCACGCGTCGCCGCGCCAGACTCCACTGTGTCCCTCCCGGAGGGGTAGACCGTTACTGCTGTGCTCGACCGCTTCGGCCCGGCATGCCCGTCATCGGCATACCGGATACTTCCGCGTACCGGTTACTGCTGCGTATTTCTGCCAGACGAGATCCGGCCACACCAGAGGCTGCTGCCCGCCGTACACGGAACACACGCAGGCTGACCCGACCTTCATCAGAAGCTTGCCCAGTGTTTCACCCCGGCCCAACCAGGCCATAACAGTTCGGCAGCTTCGCACATCGTCCGCACACCCCTCGGGGGGTAAACACCGGCGACCGGCATCCGCTCGGACGGCGAAGGTAAGTAACCTTGCATGCGGCTGTCCAGCCGCACCGGTGCGACCGGCCTGGGCGGTGGCACGAGAACGAGCGGGCATCGGAGGGGCGGCCGCAGACCATGACCACCGGAGTCATCCCCGGGGGACAGCCCCCGGAGCCACAGCCGGCAGGCGAGCTGTTGCCTCAGCAGCGCAGCGAGCCGGCCGGCCAGGCAGCCCTGCCCGTCGACAACAGGCCGAGGAGTTCTGTGATCACCGCGCGCGCGGCCGCCACCTTCGAGCCCGTCGGGCGATCGGTCGCGACCGCCCGGTCCTTCGTCCGCGACACCCTCCAGGGCTGGGGCTTCGCCGACATCGTCGACGACGCCGTGGTCCTCACCAGCGAGCTGGTGACCAACGCGGTCGTCCACGCGGGCACGCACGCGGAGGTCCTGTGCCTGCGCGCCGAGGACGGCGTGCGCATCGAGGTCTCCGACCGCTACCCCGAGCGCGAGGTCCCCCTCCAGAACGCCGCGGCCACCATGGGCAGCCCCGACCGCGAGGGCGGCCGCGGCCTGCAGCTGTGCGCGGCCCTGGCCACCCGCTGGGGCGTCGACTACACGCCCACCCACAAGAACGTCTGGTTCCAGCTCAACCTCCCCGAACGCCCGGTCGGCACCCGCACCGCCGGCCCGTCCCTCCCCGCCGACCTGCTCCCGCTGGCCGACGGCCGGGTCCGCGTCGCCGTCATCCAGGTCGACCGCAAGGGCGCCATCACCTCCTGGAACGAGGACGCCGAAGAACTGTTCGGCTATCCGGCCGCCGAGGCCATGGGCAGGCCCCTCACCGAGCTGGCGGCCTGGCCGCACACCCCGGGCACCAGCACCGGCGTGGCCGAGGCCCTGCAGCTCTCCCGCTGGGAGGGCAGCTACGGCATCCGCGGCGCCGACGGCCGGGTCGCGTCGGTCTACGCCTCGCATCTCAGGGTCCGCGACACCGGCGGCGAACCCTCCACCGTCTGTCTCCTGGTCCGCGAGCACGAGCGCGCCGTACTCCAGACCCCGCCGCGCGTCCCGGCCGGCGACCAGAGCCAGTCCTCCGACGGCCAGGGCGCCGACCCCTTCGAGGTCTTCATCGGCTCCCCCGCCCCGGACGACCTCGACGGCCTCCTGCAGCGCACGGTGGAGCGCGCCCGCGACATGCTCGACGGCGACTCCGCGTTCCTGCTGCTGGCCACCGACGACGAGACCGAGCTGGAGGTCCGCGCCTCCACCGGCCTGCCCTCCGCCCGCCAGCGCTTCGCGCGCGTGCCGGTCGAGGCCGGCCCCGGCCGCTACGGCTCCGCACGCATGCCCGCCGTCCACGACGACCTCACCGCCGTCCCCGGCGCCGTACCCCTGCTGTCCGGCACCGGCATGCGCTCGGTCGTCACCGTCCCGCTGAAGGTCGAGGGCCGCCTCACCGGCTCCCTCGGCGTCGCGGCCGAGGCGCCGGGCCGGTACTCCAACGAGGAGGCGCTGCGCCTGCAGTTCGCCGCCGACCGGATCGCCCTGGCCGTCGAGTCGGCCCGCCTCGGCGAGCTGGAGCGGCTGCGCCGCGGCTCCCTGAGCTTCCTGGTCGAGGCCTCCGACCTGCTGGCGGGCACCCTGGACCGCGACCAGACGCTGGCCCTGATGGCCCAGATGACGGTCCCCACGCTGGCCACCTGGTGCGCCGTCTATACGATCGCCGACCAGGCCTCCGAGCCGTATCTGTCGTACGTCCTGCACGAGGACGAGGAACTCATCGACGGCATCAAGGCACTGCTGTCGAAGGTCCCGCCGCCGGACCCGGTACCGACCCCCGGCGCCCGGGTCTGGACGACCCCGGGCGAGGTGGCGCACCAGGCAGCCCTGCGCAGCTCCATGCGCAGCCTCGGCCTGTCCGGCGGGCCCACGCGCCAGATCTCCTCGGGCATCGGCCCGACCCTCGCCACGGCCTCCGCGGTCGGCGGCGAGACGGTCGTCCTGCCCCTCGTGGCCCGCAACCGCGTCATCGGCATGCTCGTCCTGGGCAAGCCCACCGACGAACACTTCCGCCAGGAAATCCTCGAACTGGCCGAGGACCTGTCCCGCCGAGCCGCGCTCGCCCTGGACAACGCCCGCCTCTACTCGGAGCGCACGGCCATCAGCCAGGCCCTCCAGCGCAGCCTGCTCCCGCCCGGCACCCCGAACATCGACGGCGTCGAGGTCGAGGTCATCTACCGCGCCGCCGGCGAGGGAAACGAGGTCGGCGGCGACTTCTACGACCTCTTCCCGATCGGCAACGGCGCCTACGGCTTCGCCATCGGCGACGTCTGCGGTACGGGCCCGAACGCGGCGGCGGTCACCGGCCTGGCCCGGCACGCCCTGCGTCTGCTGGCCCGCGAGGGCCTGTCCGGACCGGCGGTCCTGCAGCGTCTGAACTCCGCGATCCTCGACGAGGGCGACCGCAGCCGCTTCCTGACCCTGCTCTACGGCGAGATGCGCCCGCAGGAGGACGGCAGCGCCGAGCTCAAGGTGGTCTGCGCCGGCCATCCGCTTCCGCTGCGCCTGCGCCAGGACGGCACGGTGACGCCGGCCGCCGAGCCGCAGCCGCTGCTGGGCGTGATCGAGGACCTGGAGCTGCACGAGGAGACCGTCACCCTCGATCCCGGTGACGTGCTGCTCTGCGTCACGGACGGCGTCACGGAACGCCGTGAGGGCTCGCGCATGCTGGGCGACGACGGCCTCGCCGACGTCCTCACCACCTGCACGGGTCTGACGGCGGGCGCGGTCGCGGCACGCATCATGCGGGCGGTGGAACGCTTCGCGTCGGACGCCCCGTCGGACGACATGGCGATCCTGGCGATGCGCGTCCCGGGAATCCACAAGGACGCGTGAGAGCATGAGAAAGACCCCGCCCGAAAGGGCGGGGTCTTTCTTGCTGAGCCCCCAAACGGAATCGAACCGTTGACCTTCTCCTTACCATGGAGACGCTCTGCCGACTGAGCTATAGGGGCCTGTCGTTTCCGAGGTTTCCCTCGCGGCGACGAAGAAACTCTACCCCGAGCAGGCCCGAGTTCCCAAATTCGTTCGGAACCCACTCAGTAGGCGGGCTGCAGCAGTCCCCCGAGCGCATTGCACGCGGACACGATCCGCTGCATCTCCCGCTTGGTGAGCGCTGCGTCCACGGGCAGCGTCAGCGTCTCGTCGGCGGCCAGCTCGGTCTGCGGCAGGGACACGCAGCGGCGGAACTCCGGCAGCCGGTGCACGGGCGTCTTGACCGGCACCCGGCACTCAACTCCCTTGGCCCGCAAGGCCATCGCGAAGGCGTCCCGGTCCGGCCGGCCGTTGCCCGGCACCCGCACGACATACTGCTGGTAGGTGTGCCCGTCACCTCCGTCGGGCGTCCGTACGCCCTTGAGCTTGCCGTCGAGGTAGGCGGCCCGCTCCCTGCGCTGCGCTATCTCGTCGTACGGCACCTCGGACTCGCCCTGCTCCAGCACCAGCACGCCGTGCCGCTGCCCGAGCCCGTGCAACCGCCGCAGGTCGGCCTGCCGTCCGAAGCGGTGTACGACAACGACCGCGGCGGTACACGGAGTTACGGCTGCCTCGACAGCGCCGGGGTCGAGGCAGTAGGTCACCGGGTCTATGTCGGCGAACACCGGCTGCGCACCGGCCAGGGTCACGGCCTCGGCGACTTCGACGTTCCCGAAGGCGGGTACGACGACCTCGTCACCGAGGCCGACGCCGGCGACCCTGAGCATTGCAGCAGTTCCCATGTGCTGGATGCTGGGTGCGCGACATGAACGACACGTTAAGGAAAACGTAAAAAGGCCGGACCCCGAACCGAAGTTCAGGATCCGACCTTTTTGAATAATTGTTCGGCGGTGTCCTACTCTCCCACAGGGTCCCCCCTGCAGTACCATCGGCGCTGTGAGGCTTAGCTTCCGGGTTCGGAATGTAACCGGGCGTTTCCCTCACGCTATGACCACCGAAACACTATGAAACTGTGAACGCCGCACCACCCTCACCGGGCGGGGCTGTTCGTGGTTTCAGAACCAACACAGTGGACGCGAGCAACTGAGGACAAGCCCTCGGCCTATTAGTACCGGTCACCTCCACCAGTTACCTGGCTTCCAGATCCGGCCTATCAAC